>CAZTWO010000181.1:0-4138 GCA_964617965.1 uncultured Ruminococcus sp.
ACTGCTCCTTGCTCCTTGCTCCTTGCTAACTGTTTCTTGCTGACTTTTAATAATTGCCTGCAAAGTAGTCCCTTATCCCATTCGCAATGCCCTGTGCAATCCAGTATTGGCAGTTGTCGTTGGCAAGGTTGGTGCCTTCGACGGGGTTTGTGAGAAATCCCGTTTCAACAAGCACCGACGGGCAGTTGAACATTCTTGTAACATAGAACGGATAATATTTTGTGCCCCTGTCAACAAGTGAATAGTTTGTGTCCGTTGACTTGTAAATATGTGATTTGTATTCCGTGACAAGCGACGAGTGAATAGCCGCCGCCAGCGGTTTTGAGAACGGTGTGTAATAGAATGTATGTGTGCCGGCCGAGGTTATGTCATCCGTGCCGTCGCAGTGGATGGATACAAACAGATCCGGGTTTTTCTCGGTCAGAATATCAACTCTGTCCTGAAGGGTCAGCGCTTCATCCGCCGTATCTCTTGTGAGAATTACGGTTGCACCCATCTTTTCGAGCATATCACGGGCCTTGAGGGCAATGGGCAGTGTTACATTCGCCTCTGCCGTGCCGCCGTCGGAGGTAGCCGTGCCCGTCATCGAAAGACCGCCGTGACCTGCGTCAAGCATAACCGTTTTGCCCGTAAGAGAGCCGTCGGAGTGCTTTTTGAATGACAGAACAAGTCTGCCGTTGTCGTCTTCGTAAATGTCGTAGCCGTAGAACTGCCCCTTCTGACGAAGATAGAGTCGCAGTATCATGTTGCCGCTGCCGTCGGAATACAGCTCGCCGTTTGAGAAAACGGAATCCGAAGCGAACTGCAGAAGCGACATATTATAAAACTCTGATGTGTAATAGAATTTTACGTCGATATATTCGGCATCGAATGACGAAAGGCTGAACGAATAGTCAAGATATCCCTTTGTGAACGCTAAGGGGGATGTCGTTATCTCAATCGGCGAGAACCAGTCTTTTTCGAAAACTATATCCGTTGAGGTGGCTTTCGATTCGTCAACGCCGTTTATAACAAGCTTGTTTTCGGGCATTGTGTAGGCGTTTGAAATAAGCTCGATTCCGGTTGAATAAACGGAAATACCCGAACGCAGCTCATAGCGCAGATATCCTTTTTCGCTCGGCGTTATACTGTCGACATAGTCATACATGCCGGCGGGGAGGGTGGAATAGGTCGGGTGATATGTGTCATACTCCGTTGCCGTGCCGAGCTGCTCCGTGCCGTCGGTCAGCACCCTGCACATAAGAGAAGTGCCGAGACCGTTGTCGTTATAGGGGCTGAGTCCCGTTTCGTTCGTGTTCTCGAGTGTTGACGGAGCTTTTACGGAATCACGGAAAAATGTGGAATACGCAAACTGCAGAACGGAATTTAAAAATGATGAACGGTCGGACTTCATAAGTGTAACTCTGCCGCCCGTCGCAGTCTCTTTTGAGCCCTCGCACTGCGCCGTGAAAACAATGTTGCCGAGGTTTAAGTCAATATATGAGTTACTGGCAAAAGAAATGTCGCAGGTATACAGTGCATAGCCATCGGGGACCGAGTCGTCCGAAGTCGTTTTGTTTAAGATATAATCCTTTGAATTGAGCCTTGCCGTAACGGTCGAGCCGTCAAGACATACGGCGCTCACGGTAATTGTGTCGTTTTTCGATACGTTTATGTCTTCGGCAGGGGAGTAGCTCTGAAGCAGTGTCGAATTGCTGTAAAACGTATAGTCAACCGTCTTGCCGTTGCAGAAAAATTCAATATCGTTTTCGCCGGCTGTCAGCGTATATGTATAGCTGAATGCTCCGCCCGACGGCAATATCATCTTGTTGTTGCAGTAAACCTTGTGGTTTGCCGCACCTGTGCCGGTAAATGTGACAGTGTTATTTTCGCTGGCAACAGATACGCCGGTTATGAGCATATCGGTATCGGTCGGCTCGACTAAAAGATATGTAAGCTTTCTCGCGAACATCATATCGTTTTTGCGAAGGGAATAGGCATTTCTGAGAACAAAGCCGTTTATGTGCTCGCAGTCGAAAATGTACTGCACCTGATTTTTAATTTCGTCGGAGCCTGAATACCCCGTGACACCGCCGGCGTAGTAATCCGCTCTGCACACTCCCGCAAAATAGATTGACGGGAATTTTGCCGCGATATTGTTAAACGATGTCATAATGTCGCCGAACGGTGTGGTGCTGCCCGAAATTGCGCCTGTGCCCTCAACCGTGGCAAAGTCAATATATCCGCATGACAGAACGGCTTCGTCGTTTGCGTCAAAATACGGTGCCGCAGAAGCATAGAAATCAATACCGAATGTTCTGTCGGAATAGTTCGTCTTTATGTATTCGCCGAAATAATTTACCGTTTCGGCATACTTGCCGCCGGTTCTTAAATTTTGAGCGGAGATGCACACACCGCTGAAATTATAGTTGCCGAGATAATATGTCAGATACTGCGTATTGAAATTGCCGCTGTTGTCATAGAGCATGGAGTCGTTGAGAACAAGAATGGGGTAATATGACAGATTAAGCGACTTGTCGACAAAATATCTTAAAAGGTCATAGTCGTTGCCGGCGGAGTCCTTAAACCCCGCATACTTATTGGCAATATCGGGAGTTATAAACAGCGTGTTTGTGCGAAAGTTTGTGAAATAGTCGATATAGTTGTCTATCTCTTTAAGAAGAGATGCTGTTGTCGCGGACTCGGGAGCACTCAATTCACTGCCTAAATCTATCCATACGCCGCTCATCTGCTCGGTTAAAAACTTGCTTTTTGTCGAAGTGACAACGGCGGCGGAGTCTGTGTTGTCACCGGAATTATTGATTATTGCACTGCCGGAGTCGGGCAGATCCTCGGGCGATACGACATCGTCAATTGCGTCTGTTATGGTTCCGGGGAGTGCATCGCACATGTACAGTCCCGATATTATTACGGTCAGCGACAGCACAAGATAAAGTGTTACCGCGACTATGTTGATTGCTTTTTTCATTGATGTAAATTCCCTTTCAGTCTGCCGCTGCCGTGTCGGGCTCGTCTGCGGTTTTGTCTTCCATTTCCTTTTCGGACACTCTTACATCCGTCTTGTCATAATACTCCTTGAATCTTACCGAATAGGTAACCGCCCTCTCGCAATTGTCGCAGGCGAACACCGCATTAAAAGACTGGTGCTTGAAGGTCCACTCGGTCATGCGTGACATCTGCTTGCCGCATATCTTGCATTTGCAGCGCATTTTTGATTTGTCAACCTTGGGGTTGTTTATGTTTGAAATTATATAGGACTTAAACAGAAGCTTTTCATAGAATGTGCTGTCACACATGACCGCCATTGTAAGAAGCAGGTCTTTGTCATAGCATTTCTTAAGACACCGAAGCTCTAAAAGGCAGTCCTCAAGCGCTCTGTGAAGACGAAGCTGTGAAGTGTCTATGCCCATCTGCTCGGCGGCGGCCTCAAGCCCTATCTGCCTTGACGGGGGAGTTACGATAAATTTCTGACAATAGTTCTGCAGATCGGCATACTGAGTTAAAAAGGGAATGTAATTTGTTCTGCCGAACATCAGAAAGTTGTCATAAAGCACACGAATGTCGGAGTTGCTCCATGACATAAACACGCAGCTGCGGGAGCCTATCCAGTCTCTGAACATCTCGAAAGCCTGCTTAAAGCCGACACCGGAGTTCATATCCTCGTTTGAAATGTGCGTAAGTCTTTTTACTCTGCCGTTGAGCTTTTTGCTCAGCTGTGAGCGGATGATAACCGAGAACGTATCGATAACGTCAAGCTCGTCGTTTACCATGACCGCGCCTATTTCAAGTATTTCATTTACAAAGCTTTTTTTGTACTTGTTGTAGGCGTTGTTCCACTCCAAGTCCATTATGACATAAACCATCAGATTATATCCCCTTTGAGTTGCCGAAAAAACCTATATATATTTAATAATAACACAGTGGATAATATAAAGCAACAAAAAAGTTGACAGCCGGCAGTACAGTTAGCAAGGAGCAAGGAGCAGTGGTACGAAGCTTATAAATCACGTCCGAAGGACAGAGCAATGTAGAATGCATAATGTAGAATGCACAATTTCGGAAGACACTGCGTGTCTTGGATTATAAAGCTTCGCCTCTTGCGTAGCTTCACTGCTCCTTGCTCCTTGCTCCTTTTTTT
>CAZTWO010000182.1:0-4107 GCA_964617965.1 uncultured Ruminococcus sp.
TTACAGTTGAATTTTCATCGGTATTTATAAAAAAGCGGTTTTGAAAGTGAGGTGACACCAACGGTCAGCCTGTCCTGTGTCGTCTGCGGCGGCAGTGTTGTCAGCGCCGGTATCGGCGAGGAAATACGTGTCTGCCCTGTGTGCGGCAAGCATATTGTAAGAAAAGAAACATCGGAAGAAAATGAAGCTCTTATGACAAGGGCGTTTTCGCTGCGTCTTGAACGCCGTTTTGACGATGCCGCAAAGTGCTATGCTACCGTTTTAGCCATGTCACCCGATAACGGCGACGCACATTTCGGTGTCGCCATGTGCCGTCACGGCGCCGCGTTTAATGTGGGCAAAGACGGTAAAATAAAGACGGAGATTTATCGCTTCCGCCCGGATTCATTCGCCGATGATATGTCTCTTTTGAGAAGTCTGGAGCTGTCGTGCGAGGAAAGCAGAGAAAACACACTGCTTTTCGCAAAGGCCGTGGAGCGTGAAAAACAGATCTATTCCGCCATGCTCGATATGCGTCCTTATGATGTGATTATCTGCTGTGCCGAAAAAGAAAATTCCGACGGCATAAAGAGTGCCGCTTTTGAAGAAGCCGAAAAGCTCAAGGAACGCTTCAAGGCTCAGGGTATCCGCACGGCTGTTTTCTCGGATACAGTTGCCGGGTTAAACAGAAACGAAAGGGCAAAATATTTCTGCGCCGTTACAACCGCAAAAACACTTATAAATGTTCTTAATACTCCCAAAGACAGAGAAAACCCCGCAATAGACGAAACAAATGTGGTTTTCGGACGAATTGCGGCAGGCGGAGCGGACAGACAGATTAAAAATATAATAGTAAAAGATTTTGCTTCTCAGATGACAAAAGCCATGGTCGATGAGGGGCTGTCGGTAATG
This sequence comes from uncultured Ruminococcus sp., assembly GCA_964617965.1. GTDB lineage: Bacteria > Bacillota > Clostridia > Oscillospirales > Acutalibacteraceae > RUG806. The sequence goes on from CAZTWO010000182.1 coordinate 892, forward strand.
TTCACGCCCGAAGACAGAACCGAACTGGCGCTGAATATAGAAGACTATCTGCGCAAATTCGGCCGTCACCCCGGGGCAAAGGCATTGCCGATTATTGACGACACCAAAAACGGAATGCGTATTTCAAGAGCTTTTTCGTACATAAAAGCCGGGGATTTTGACAATGCGAGGGATATACTCAACGATATAATTCTCTCGGAGCCTAAAAATGCGTCGGCGCTGTGGGGACTGTATCTGTGCGAAAATGAGGCAAAAGAGGTGTCCGATATTCTCCGATCCCCCGAAAAGGCAAGGGGCAATGAGATACTGACGAGAATTACACGTTCATGCGATGTTGAAACGGCAGGCTGGGTCGAAAAGTTTGCCGACACCATGAACTTCAATATACATATAAAGTTTTTAGCGGCGTTCAAAAAGCGTGATGCCGTTTTATCGGCGGCGTACGCCAAGAAATACAGTGAAAACAACCCGACAGGGGGACTCAACGTTGTCCACCGTGTTATGCTCTCATCCCTTAAGGGTGCCGAGCGCGCGATGCTCCCAGGGGCGCTTCTTATGTGCCTTGCGTATTATCGTGAAGTGCCTTTTGCGCCGGGTTCGGCGAATGCGGTGTCGGTCGCGTCGATTTTCACTACGCTCAGAAACGCCTATTTCAAACGCCTTTGCGAATCGTTTGGGTCTCTCGGCAAGAACGGTTCGGATATGCAGACGGATGCGGATGCCTTTATTGAAAAGCTCCGTCTTTACTGCGAGCCGTCAACATATTTCACGGCAAACACATCCTCAACTCCGGCATCGGTTTTTCTGTCGATTGCGGACAATGCGGTGTGCATGTGGTTCTTTGCCGCACAGAAGCTGGAGCTTATGACACCGTCACCGAATGACACTCAGTCGGCGGTCATAGACGCATGCTACAACAAAGCGTCGGCGATAATGTCGGAGGAGCAGTCGGCGGCGGAGCTGTCGAAAAAACGCCGCAAGAAGAAAAACACACGTGCCGAAAAGACACAGACACAGACACCGTCTCAGAAGTTTCTGTCAAACGCTCTGTCGGTTATCTCACCCGACGAGGACGGCGAAGACCCGAGCGTAAACAAAAAAGGCATATGGCAGACAATGTGGATGCTGATTATGTTTGTCTTTTCACTTGCCTCCGTTGCTGCGGGTGTCATAGCAAACGGCAGACCGGACTCACTTCTGCGTTTTTCTCGTTCGGGATTTGTTGCGGTATCGGTCGGCGGAGCAAGCCTTTTGGGGCTTATAATATGCTTTTTCTCATTTTTGATATTCAGAGTGCGAAAAGTGAGAAAGCACAGTTTTTTAGGCAGGGCGGTGCTGTCCGTCACGCCGTTTATGTCGATGCTGTGCAGTATCGCGGGCATCGGGCTTATGACAATTTCGGCTCTCACGTTTTCGCAGAGAATGTCGCTTATCAGCATTTCGACGGTGCAGGAATTTCTGTATATAGAAAATTATCCGTCCGGTAATTTTGAGCTTTCGAGTGATATTGACATTGCGGGCGAAGAGTTTGTCACGATAAAGAAATTCAGCGGCAATTTTGACGGCAGAGGGCATACTCTGTCGGGATTTACATCCGAAAATCAGAGCGTCATAGAGAAGAACACCGGAAATCTATCGAATTTTATTATAACGGATTCAAGTGTAAATTCTTTTGTGGAAACAAACCACGGCACAATAAAGAATGCTGAAATAAAAAACACGAGATGCAAAACGGCTCTTATAGAAAATAACAATTCAATTCTGACGGATCTGACCGTCAGCGGCTGTCATGTGGGCGGCGGTGCGGTGATTTGCCGCAACAGGGGCGATATTTCAAATGTCACTCTCGAAAACAACACGGTCGAATGTGCCGAAAACGGGGCGTATTCGCTCAGTGATACACGTTATGTCGGTTCGTTTGTCGCCATAAACGACGGCAAGGTGAGTGACTGTACGCTTGACTACTGTGAAGTTAAAAATAACGACACACTTGCGCAGGCAGGCGGCGTGTTCGGCATAAACACGGGCACGGTGTCGGGTGTAAAAGGCACGGATATCACGCTTGACGGCTCGGCTGTCACGGCGGGGCTGTACACTGCGAGAAACACCGGCACGATAACCGACAGCTCTGTTTCGGGCGAAATCAGTATTTCGGTTACACGCTCCTTCGGCGGTTTTACCGGTGAGAACACAAAGATGCTTTCGGGCTGTTCGGTTGATATGACAGCCGGGATTACATTAGGTTCCGACGTCTCGGCAAAGAGCAGTGCCGGCGGTTTTGCGGGCAGAGCAACGGGCACAACCGAAAACTGCGTTGTGAACGGAACTCTCACAATAGACGGCAAAACGAACGACAAGACTTCAACTTATATCGCCGGCGGCATAGCGCTGTGCGAGGGCAAGACCACAGACTTTACAACAAACTGCAGTGTGGAATATTCGTCATCGGTGACGGTATCCGCTACCGAGGACGCAATAGGCGGCGTGTTCGGTTCGCTCAAAAACGCCTCGGCAAAGCATATTTTCCGCACGGGCAAACTTCAGGTCACACTCAAAGACGGCACAGACGGCAACAGAAAATATCAGTCGCAATACTATGTCGGTGCGTTTGCCGGAAGCATGATATCCGAAGACGAATACAAAAACGAAACGGTATCCTTAATCAGCGTCGGCGGTGACGTAAGCGTCACAAGTGCAGTGTCGACATCCATAATGTTCGGCGGTCTGACGGGCTACGCAAACTGTGACAATATGATAAGCGAAGCACTTATCACGAGCAGCTGCACGGTGTCCGCTCCGACTTACGAAAAAATAAACCTGGGCGCATTCATAGGCAAAACGGACGCGGTTGAGAGAATTCTGAAGTCGGTCTATACGGGACGCCTGACGCAGACGGGCGACAACCCGGCACTTACGACCTTTGCCGGCGGTCCGTCAAACAAATGCGAAAAATGCTATGCAGGAGCAAACTGCGGCACGACGGACGATGCAGGGCTGTATGTCCCCGAAGAAATCTTCACAAACCCCGAGTTCTATACCGGCACAGTCGGCTGGACGGAGGAGAACTGGAAGATGGAAGAGGGGAAAATGGCGGAGATGAAGTAAATTAGCAATTAGCAATGAGCAATTAGCAATGAGTAGAAGTGGCCAGTATTCAGTATCCAGTGTCGCAGACAAAAATCATCCGGTGAATGATTTTTGGCGTGGCGACTAATG
>CAZTWO010000183.1:0-4042 GCA_964617965.1 uncultured Ruminococcus sp.
CATTGCTTCGTTTTCGGACTTCGATATGAAAAATTTTTCTTGGCTACGAAACTGCGTTGCATTTCAAAACAAAAAATCAGAAAAATGCATAGCATAATTTTGTTACAGGTAACCGATTTGTTATGCATTAAATTAACGAATTGTCTTTGTTTTGAAACAATACTTCCTTATCAGCACGTGGCTTCTCTGAGACAGTGTTATTTTTTTATTAACCGTGCATTACTTCAGAAGAAATATTGCCTTTTTTATACATCTGAACGGAATAAGCGAAAATACAAAAACAATTGCAAATGACGGGACGAAGCATATGACAAAACGTATAACGAACTTAATTGCCTCATTAAAATTCAAAAACCATTGTTCATTCAAAAGAATACGATTAAAGGCAACAAGAAAAACATTATGAAGCAGATAAATTCCGAAACTGCATTTTGCAACAGCCCGTATAAATCCGTTGCCGAAATCAAAACGCCTGAAGCATTCAAAAAGACATATCGACATTCCCAGAATAAATGCGGAACCGTACCAGACGAAATAAGTTGACACACGGCCCGTGTCGTACAGTATACGCTGGCACACTATATCTGCCGCAAAGAAACAAAGTGCCGCAAGAATCAGAATTACCGTTTTTATTTTTCTCAGAGGATTCTTGCCGTCGTTGCCTATGTAGTAACCGAGCACAAAGTATATTCCGTATTGCCCGCCGAGAAAAGCAATATCTACCGTACTGCGCAGCGATGACGGCACAAATCTTATACAGAATATGACCAAAAGCGGCAGGGCGATACTGCGAAGCGAATATTTTTTTACCGCCGCTCCGACAAAGGGTGCGGCAACATATAAACCGATAATCAAAGGCAGATACCATGTGTGATTAAAGCATGTGCCGTCAATAAACAGCATCTGTTTTATAAGCTTCACTACGGAAAACTCATTTCCGTTGACGACAATATCGAAAATACCGTAAAAAACTACCCACAGTTCCGATGTAATCACAAGCGGCAGAAGAGATTTTCTGTAAAACTCAGTCGGGCTGTACTCACGCGAGAGCAGCAGAGTTCCGCTTATCATCAGAAAGAACGGGACGCCTGTTCGTCCGAGCACATAAAGACACGTCTGAAATAACCATAACAGAATATTGTCTTCTGTCTTTGTTCCCATGACAACACCGTAATAATTCCACTCTACCGCATGGCATATTACAACAGCCAGCACGGCAAACGCTCTTGCATTGTCAACCCAGTTTAAGTGTTTTTTTGAAACCCTGTGTTCGTCGAGTATCATATTTACAATTTCCCCCTCAAAAAAAAGACAGCACCGCAAGCTCAGGAGCTATACCGTTGCCCAATTCATTTTCCGTCAGATATAAATCCCCGTGAAATCGGTCCGGATATAACTTTTTTCCGGCATAGCATAATCGCCGATACCGGTGTTCAGTGTTCAGAATTTACGGTTACAGTATAGTAAAATTTATCTCTGTATGTCAAGTGCAAGCAAAACAGAACATCTATTTGCGATTATCAACAATCTTTAATTCGTTATTTTGCCGCAAAAAAATAACGCCTGCCGCTTGCCTTGGCAGTCGTTACTTTTTTTGTGTTTGATTAAGCAAATCAGTCGTTTGAGGGAGCACCTACGGGGCATGCGTCTGCGCAAGCGCCGCACTCGATGCAAGCATCCTCGTCGATTACGTATTTGCCGTCGCCCTCTGTTATTGCCTCAACGGGGCAGCCGGCTGCGCAAGCACCGCAAGCGATGCAATCGTCGGAAATTTTGTATGCCATTGTGTTTGTCCTCCTTGTTCATTATTGAATTCATTTTATCATATTTTTCGCAAATTTCAATAGCAACGGCAATTTTTTTTATTCTGACACAAGCACCCGTTTAGCCCTTGCTTTATTTTGTGTAATATGCTACAATTCTATAAAATAAAAAATCACCTGCAAGGAGTTTATGTAAATGGAACCCATTACCGTTGAATTTTCTCAAAACGGCAGAAAGAAAAAGGGCGGCACAGTGTATATTCCGCCCGAGAAAGCGGCTCTTAAAACCGTGATAAGCGTTGTTATCGCTCTTATCGTGGCGGCTGTCGCTTACTATTTCATGCTGCCTCCCATGAACCTCGGTTCATATGAATTTTATATCTATTGGGCAATTGTCTTAGGCTCGTATGTCGCGGCTACCGTGCTGACATCTGCGGCGTTCGCAAAGCCCGAGTATATTCCGTACGCAAAACGCAGAAGCATTATTCCCATAATTCTGGCGGCTGTGCTGGCTCTTATTCTTCTTGTCGGGTATCTTGTATCCTGCCCGTTTTTCAGAGCAAAGAGCTATTCGAAAATTCTGTCAATCGAGAACAATTCCGACTTTTCATCGGCTGTGTCGCTCATTGACTCCATGAGTGACTTCAATAATGTCGCGCTCATAGACAAAGAAGCGGCGGCGGCTCTTGCCGACAAAACGCTCGGTGACTTTGCGGCTCTCGACCTTGAAAGCCAGTTTGAGCTTAACACCGACGACTCCACACAGATTAACTTCGGCGGCTCGCCCTACCGTGTGTATCCGCTTCAGTACGGCGATATTTTCAAGTGGTTCTTTAACTCCGTGACAGGCGGCACATATCAGGGTATTCCGGGTTATGTCAGAGTCAACATGAACACACAGGCGGCGGATCTTGTAACGGACTACGATATAAAATATTCAACCGCCGAGCATTTCAGCGAGTACCTCGAAAGGCATCTCCGCTTTAAGTATCCCACATACATTTTCGGCGAGATGAGCTTTGAAATCGACGAAGAGGGCAAGCCCTATTGGGTAGTCGAGCACATCAAAAAGACAATCGGTCTTGTGGGCGGCGACGACGTTCAGGGTATTATTCTCGTTGATGCCGTAACGGGCGAGTCAAAATATTATACAGCGGAAGAAATGACAAAGGTTGACAGCGAAATCGCATGGATTGACCAGGCATACGACTCCGATCTGCTTGTACAGCAGTATAACTATGCGGGCAAATATTCGGGCGGCTTCTGGAACTCAATCATAGGTCAGTCCGGTGTTAAGATTGCGTCCGCAGGCTACTCATTCCTCGCAATCGGCGACGACGTATATCTTTATACGGGTGTTACATCCGTTACATCCGATGATTCAATTCTCGGCTTCTTCCTTATAAACCAGAGAACAAAGGACGCAAAGTTCTATAACACAACGGGTGCTACGGAATCTGCGGCACAGCTCTCGGCCCAAGGCAAGGTCTCCGACAAGGGCTGGCAGGCGTCGTTCCCCATTCTGCTCAACATTGACGGGCAGGCGACATACTTCATGGCACTTAAGGACTCATCGAATATCGTCAAGTCCTACGCCATGGTTAACGTTCAGCAGTACAACGTTGTGGCAATTCCCGACAACGAGAGCGTGGATCTGAGAAGCTGTCTTGAAAAGTATATCGAGGACCTCGGAGCACTCTCCCCTGCGGTTGTAATCAACTTCAACTTTGACGGTACCGCGGCGGTTGAAGACAACACCGAAACCGTACCCGACACCGAGACAACCACTGTATCAGGCACAATTACGGATATACGCAGTGCTGTTATAAGCGGCAACACATACTATTATATAAAGCTTGACACGTCCGAAACATATTATTATGTTGCGGCAAGCCTTTCGAACCGTGCGGCACTTCTGAATGTCGGCGACAAGGTTACAATCACAGCGGCGGCAACGTACAGCGACGGACTTGCCCCGGCGAAGACGGTAGAGAGCAATTAGCAATTAGCAATGAGCAATTAGCAGTTATGCACAGAGTGGAGTTTGGAGTGTGGAGTGTGGAGTTGCTTCGCCGTTATTAAAATCTGCAATCAAAAAAAGGTATTATATCCGGCGAAGCTTATATAAATCAAGTCCGGAGGACTTCCGAAATTGTTAATTGTTAGCTGAAAAGAGAATAAAATGAAAACGATAGAAAAAATTTTTTCGTTCATATACGGGATAATGGGCTGGTGCACATGGGTCGGTGTTATAGGACTGCTTGTGTTTGTCGTGACAC
>CAZTWO010000184.1:0-2046 GCA_964617965.1 uncultured Ruminococcus sp.
AAGATGCATCAAACGAGAGACAAAACAGCACCCTTGACATTCGGTCGGCATACCGATATAATAATATTAAACGAGGTGGGATATATGACCCTGCAAAAATTACTTGACGAAAAGAAAATCACAAAATATCAGCTGTCAAAAACCAGCGGCGTGCCGAAAACGACAATAATAGATATCTGCTCCGGCAAAAGTGTAATCGGCAAATGCTCGGCGAAGACAATCTATCTGATAGCAAAGGCACTTGACTGTTCAATGGAAGATATTATGCAATTGGACGAGCCCGAAAAGTTTGACCCCGAAACGGGACTTCCGCTCAACAAAAGCTATCTTGAATGCGGATTGCCGCCGTTTTTAGAGCAGTCAATCGAAAACATGAAGCGTTCATGGGCAATTGAAGACAGCGGCGGCAGTGATTTGCACTGGGACATATACTGGTGCGACCTTAACGCCGACATAAACTGCTGCGAGGTTGAGAAAATCATATCATCGGAGCAGGCATGGTATCTGAGAGAAAAATATCTGCGGATGGAAAGGAACTGAATTTATGATTGATTTCACAAATCTCCCCGTTAAGAACAAAACATATACCGGTGCAAACGGCAGCAAGATTTGCGTTGTCTATGAGGGCGAGCAGTATATGCTCAAATTCCCCTCTCCCCCATCACGCAACAACAAAATGAGCTACACAAACGGCTGTCTTTCGGAGTACATCGGCTGTCACATTTTTGAGAGCATCGGCATTCCGGTTCAGAAAACGCTTCTCGGCACATACCGCAAAAACGGAAAAGAAAAAATTGTTGTCGCATGCAGGGATTTTACATCCCCGGGCATAGTTCTGCAGGATTTCGCATCACTTAAAAATACAATTATAGATTCCGAACACAACGGTTACGGCACGGAGCTGTCTGACATAATGTGTGCAATTGAGGAGCAGACGGCGGTAAACCCCTATGAGCTTAAAACATGGTTCTGGAATATTTTTATTGTCGATGCACTTATAGGCAACTGGGACAGGCACAACGGTAACTGGGGATTTCTGTATAATACGGTTACGGACGAAATGACAATAGCTCCCGTTTATGATTGCGGCAGCTGTCTGTTTCCACAGGCGGACGATTCAATCATGCAAAAGACGGTTGACAATGTTGACGAACAGAATGTGCGTATATACCAGATACCGCTGTCGGGCATAAAAATCAACGGTGCAAAGATAAATTACTATGATTTTATTTATTCATTGAAAAATAATGACTGCAACGAGGCATTAAAGCGTATTCTGCAGAAAATAGATTTGAACAAAATATACCGGATAATTGACAACACACCGTATATTACCGAGCTTCAACAGCGTTTTTATAAAACCATGCTTCGGGAGAGAAAAGAAAAGATTTTGGATGCGGCGGCGAGGAAGCTGAAAAGTACAGAGAGTGAAAAACGGTGAGAAGCGACCGGGAAACAGAAAAATCGGCAAAAAAAGAGCCCCTGTTTAGGAGCCCTTTTTTAATTATGCATAATTTTCAAATGTTTTCAAAATGAAAATCATTAAAAGTTTTCAGATATCTGCGGGAATTAGTCAGCTTTTTCAGCTGCAGTGGTGGTCTCCCAACCGTAGTGCTTTTTGGGCAGAGCCTGACGGATATTCTCAAAGAAACTTCTAAGGAAATCGATGATATCCTGGAAAATAACCTGAATTTTATTAAGATCCATTCTGATACACCTCCTTACAACAATTTATAACAGAACCGTTAAATCGGTTATCAATCTTATTCTGCTGCAGTAGTTGTTTCATCAAGCGTATTCTTCTTCCACTCGAAAGCCTGACGAATCATAGCGATGATCTTCTTACCCCATTCCTTAATATACATAAGGAAGTTTTCGATCTTTGTGAATGTTGCGTCGTCCATTAAAGTGCACCTCTTTTCTGTAAAGATAAAAAACTAAAATAAATTAGTCAGCAAGTGTTGCTTCTTCAACTGTTGACTCAGGAAGCGGCCAATCATAGTCGTGCTTGAAGCCCTTGATGAAAGCCTTAAGCTGCTCGATGAA
>CAZTWO010000184.1:2146-4039 GCA_964617965.1 uncultured Ruminococcus sp.
AGGAGACCCTCGAAATCAAAGTTACCCATTATTGTGGCACCACCTTTCACACTAATCTACAAGCGATTATCTCAACTTGCAAGCATATGATACCAAATGTTTTGGCGGTTTTCAAGTATTTTTTAAGCAAAACCACAATGTTTACTTTTACAACAAAATGTTGCAACAATTAAAATCCGACACAAGACCGATGTTGAATATTTATGCAGGTTTTTGAATGAGATTTTTTGATATTTCAAAGATAAAGTTTAAGTATTTGTGAACAAATAGTTAACAATGCGACAACAAAGTAAAAAAAGTCGTGTACAATAACGAAAAGCAAGGCAAAAAATTGCTTTATTTTTCGTTAAGAAGAAAGTCTCGGAGGTTAAGGTGGATGATGCCGTTGCGGCTCATGTCAAATTCATCGAGCGACAGAACATACTTTGGAAAATTGTCATTTATGCCCTCATACGCACCGAATTCTCTGCGAATTGTATCGTCAGACGCAAGCAGATATGTTACCTGAACATAAAATCGGTCCGAATTTTTTGTGCAGACGAAATCTATTTCCCTGTCGCCGTTTTTTCCGATACAGACACTATATCCGCGGCGTAAAAGTTCCATGCACACTATGTTTTCAAGCACAAGATTTATATCCTTTGTGTTGTTTCCGAAAACAGCCTCTCTAAACCCATGATCTGCCATATAGTATTTTTCGTTTGTCGCCAGAATCTGTTTGCCCTGCAGGTCCTGCCGTCTGATACCACAGAAAAGAAAAGCGTCACAGCAATATTTTATATAGTTAAGCACGGTTTCAACAGACACCGACCGATGCTCACTTTTTAAAAATTTTGATATCGACGATGCGGAAAAAGTCATGCCGACATTTGACACGATATACTCAACAATTCTCTCAAGCAAATCAACATCACGGATATTATTTCTTTTTACGATATCCTTAAGCTGAACGGAGCTGAAAACATCTGTCAGATACTGAAGTGACGGCTCCGGTTCATATCCGAGATTTGCGAGATACGGCATACCCCCGAACTTCATATACTGACGAAAACACAGTGCGGTATCGGCATTCGGAAACTTCTGTCTGTAAATTTCGACAAATTCCGCAAAAGAGAATGGGTAAATGACAAATTCAACATATCTGCCGCCGAGATAAGTCGCAAGCTCCCCGGACAGGAGTCTTGCGTTTGAGCCGGTTATATAAATGTCACTGTCAAGCGTCACACGCAGAGAATTTACACATTTTTCCCAGTCGGCAACCTCCTGTATTTCATCAAAAAACAGATAGACCTTGCCGCTGAGCGTTTCGGAGCGATTCATTATTTCGGCATGCAGCGCTTCGGCAGTGCGAAGACGTGAAAGACGCATATCCTCAAAATTGAAAGAAATTATATTATCGGGGCTGACGCCGTTTTCGATAAGCTCCTGTCTGATAAGCTCCAGCATGACCGATTTGCCGCTTCGCCTGAGACCCGTAAGCACCTTGATAAGATCACCGCCGATAAACGGACGAATTCGACGCATATATAATTCTCGTTTTATCATATAATCACGCTCCCGGTTTAGGATTATGACAATATTTTAGCATTAAGAAAAGATAAATTCAATTGTTTTCGGGAATTTTATTCGATATATCGAAAATTTTTTGAGATTTCGGGATTTTATTCGATATATCGAAAAGTTTTTGAGATTTTGGGATTTCTTTCGATACGGAGAAAATTATTTTTCAGCCGGAGGTTTTATAAAAAAATTATAGACTCATGAGTTTATAACTTATGAGTTTATAAATTGGGGGCGAGGAGCCCGAGCAAGGCGAGGGCACAGACGCGAGGAGCGACAGCGACGAGCGTAACGCCGAGCGAAGCGAGGCGTAAGCCCGAGGCGGGCGGTGTG
>CAZTWO010000185.1:0-2303 GCA_964617965.1 uncultured Ruminococcus sp.
CCGACATTATGCATTCTACATTATGCATTGTGCATTATATTTGTATTACAGTTTATTGCGTACCTGCATTGTGGCGAAGCCGAGGAGGTTTTGGCCCTGCCATTTTGACAAGTCAAAGCGGTTGGGGTCGGTCATTGAAAGGCCGATTGCCCATATTCTGTCATTGACGGCGCATTCCGCAAGCATGGTGTCGCCGGTTGATTTGAGAAAACTTTTAAGCTCCTCATTCTGTGTATATTTCGCAAGAAGGCCCTCATAAACCACAATCTGTCTTATGCCGTTCCAGACGGTGTTATTGTAATTTGATACCTGCCGTCCGAGATTTTTTATGACGCTCACATTGTCGGTGTCAAGAATCTGTTTCGCAATGGCGGTATCGTTGAAGGTTACGGCTTTTTTATACATCATATACTGTTCCATTGAAGAAAATTTCATGCCGTCAACCGTAAAATCGCTCAGATACCAGTTGCTCAGACACCCGTTTTCTTCATCGGGGTTGTGGAAGCATATTACGTTCATTTTATTAACACCTTACTTTATTTGATAATTGTTGATTACAGTTTTATTTTTTATCTCTCTCGTGTCTTACGATTCTGTTTACAACGGCCTGCGCTTCACGGGCGGGGTCGATAAGATGAGTGTAGGAGAAATATTTGGCCTTGTTCGCCACAAGCACATATTCGCCGATGTATTCGATATAGTCCGCACCGAAGCTCTTTTTGAATGCGCATATGCCCTCGAAATTATCCTGCGGTACGCATTCGCCCAAAGTGCCGTCTGTGTCCGGCGGAACGTTCTTAAGAAGCACATAGCCCAAGTCGTGATAGTCGTTGTCAAGCTCTATCGAACGGCATATTCTTCTGAAATTGAAATAGTGGCTCGAACGAAGCTCGTTTCTTAAGAGATTTTTTGCGCCGCCGAAAAGGCACGATGACATTCCGTTATAGTGAACAGTCATGCCGCCCGATACGCAGATTTTGTCGCCGGGGATATTCTCGGTCTCTTTTACTCTTGTTTCGTAATGCTCGGTCTGACGGTCGATTGACTCAATCTCTTCTTTTATGCCTCTGATTTTTTTCTGCGGAGCATCGGGAAGGGCGTTTTCGAGCTCTTCTTTGCGTTTAAGGCGTTCTTCCTGCTGGTTTTTATCCTTGTTCTTGTCGTAGTAGACAAGCATAATGTCCATCTGTTCGCCGCCGAAGACGTTAAGAAGGCGTTCGCAGTATTCGCCGCCTCTTTCGACAAAATCGTCACGGGATGAAGTGTCATGCATAACGTCAAGGTAGTCACGCATGATCTGCGGATTTTTCTTTATGTCGTCATATGTGTAAATGCCGTCAACAAGCCCTCTCTGTTCGCCTATTCTCACGGAATATCTTATGCCTTTTTCAAACCCCTTAAGAAGGCTCTGCGGAGTTTTCTGCTCTCCGTTTTCGTTTTTGAGTGACAGAATAAGCTGAACGGGCGCTTTATAGAGACATTTTGAAGCGTCGGTGTTAAGCGTGAATCCGTTTTTTACGAGGGTATCGTGAACGGCCTTGCCCTTCTCCTGCTTTACGCCGTTGATTCTCAGTTCAATGCACGGGTCAAAGAAAAGAGCCGTCGCACCGTGCTTTTTCATCTCGTCCTTCATAAATGAAGAAAAGTCGGCTATAAGCTCGGTATTCTGATAGTCACACACAGCCCCTGCGGGGGAGTACCATATTTTGCCCGCAAGAGGAATATGACGTTCCATTATAAGTGCGGTGAGAACTCTTGTTCCGTTTTTATCAAAGCCCGAATAAAGAGTTGATGCCCATTCCTTTTTAACATCCGCCCACTTTGCGGACTGCATATATATGCCGCCGTTGTCAAGCACAAACTGCTCAAACGCGGCCTTGTCGGATTCGATCTTAAAAGTATAATTCATTGTAAAACTCCGAAATTAATTTAATAAAATAATGTAGAATGCATAATGCAGAATGCGTAATGCGTAATGCGTAATTCGTAATGTGTAATTCGTAATTCGTAATTGAGAAAAACACAGATGCGTTTTGGATTATAAGCCAATGCCAAATATAAATCTTTTATTTTGAAAATCAGCTTTTAATTCTGCGAAGCTATATAATTCAAGACACGCAGTGTCTTCCGACATTATGAATTATGCATAATAATGTAGAATGCATAATGCAGAATGCATAATTGAGGAAAACGCTTTGCGTTTTGGATTATAAAGCTACGCAAACGATTAGTGTTTAATTATGAAAAACAGCTTTTAATTCTGCGAAGCTATATAATTCAAGACACGCAGTGTCTTCCGACAT
>CAZTWO010000185.1:2403-4007 GCA_964617965.1 uncultured Ruminococcus sp.
TATGAATTATGCATTCTTAATTCTGCATTGTTAAAGTATTCTTCCGCCGTCTCATGCTCCGAATAATGTACCTTTTCCCCGTTTATCTTCTGCACGGTTTCGTGCCCTTTGCCTAAAAGGAGGACAATATCGCCTTTTTTTGCTTCATTGAGTGCCGTGAAAACTGCCTGTTTGCGGTCGACGATTATAAGATATCTGCCGCCGGCCTTTTCGACATATGAAGCTATTTCTTCACATATCGATTTGGGATCTTCATAGCCCGGGTCGTCGGTTGTGATTATTGAAAGGTCGGCGTTTTTGCCGCTTATCTCGCCCATTTCACGGCGGCGAAGCTGTGCCCTGTCACCGACAGAACCGAACACGGTTATGATTCTGTTGTGGGGATAAGCCTTGTATGTTTCAAGAACAGATGCAAAGCTCTGTCCGTTGTGGGCATAGTCGATAACAACGTCAAAATCGGCGTTTATGTCAAGGCTTTCGTTTCTGCCCTTAACTTTGGCGCTCGAGAGTGCGTCAACCGCCGTGTGAAGGTCAACACCGAGACCGACACAGACCGACAGAACGCTCAATGCGTTTTCTACGTTGAATACACCGGGCATGGCTGTTTTAGCGGGAACGGTTTCGCCGTTATATTCAACGTCAAAGGATATTCCGAAAAGGTGATTGCCGCTAAACGGCTTTATGTCGTCCGCCGTCATATCCGCCTTGGTTTTTACGCCGAATGTGTTGTAGGGGCATTTAAGCTCGCCTATTATTTCTTTTGTAAATTCATCGTCCGAGCAGAGATACGCTTTTTTGCAGGATTTGAAGAGCTGCTTTTTCCAGTAAGCGTACTCTTCGAAGCTCTCGTGCTCCGCTCCTCCTATGTGGTCGGGGGAGAGATTGAGAAAAACAGCCGCTTCAAAATCAATGTCATCGGTGCGGTGAGCCTTAAGCCCGATTGAGGACACCTCCATGCAGCAGTATTCACAGCCGTCGTCTGCCATAAGGCGTAAAAGACGCATTATCTCATACGATTCGGGTGTTGTGTTTACGGTCGGCACGAATCTGTCGCCGTAGTATGCCCCGACAGTGCCTATGACGCCGCTTTTCTTGCCTGCCTTGTCAAGACAGTGGCGAAGCATATGCGTAACGGTGGTTTTGCCCTTTGTGCCGGTGACGCCTATTACCTTTATATCATTCTGCGGAAAGTCAAACAGCATCTCGCTCATTTTGCCGAGAGCACGGCGTGAGTTATCGGTGACAATCTGAACGGCATCGTATGGGAGCGGCAGCTGTCTTTCGACAACAAACACTCGTGTGCCCTTGAGATATGCGCTTTCGGCGTAGTCGTGGCCGTCCGTAAATGCACCCGTAAGAGCGACAAAAACGGTGTCGGGCTGAGCCTTTCTTGAGTCGTAGACAATGTCGGCAATGTCGACATCCGTGAAATTCACGGCGGTATATTTGATTGGGGAAATAAGATGAGACAGTAACATAGGTAAGCTCCTTGAAATGGTTCGTAACTCTATAAAAATGTATAATGCGTAGAATACAATGTAGAATGCATAATGTAGAATGCATAATGTCGGAAGTCCTGCGGACTTGATTTATATAAGCTTCGC
>CAZTWO010000186.1:0-4004 GCA_964617965.1 uncultured Ruminococcus sp.
GTTAGCAATTAGAAATTAGCAATGAGCAATGGAAGTTAGCAAGGAGCAAGGAGCAAGGAGCAGTTAGCTTCGCAGGATAATTAACAATTAAGAATTAACAATTAACAATGTCGGAAGGCACAAAGTGCCTTGGATTATAAGCTTCGCAGACATTAAAGCAGATTATCTCGGATGCTTTTATGTTTTGCGGAGCTTTATAAATCAAAACGCCTCGGCGTTTTCCTTCATTATGCATTATACATTCTACATTCTACATTTTACATTGCTATTGTATTTATCCGCCTGAAATGCTATACTCAAATCAATTACAACACGAAACGAGGCGTGTAAAATGAAAGGGTCTGCAAAGAAAAAAGAAGAGACAATTGTAAAATTTCCCGAGAAGCTCGGCTTCGGACTTTTTTCAATGTCAAACAACATTGTGTTCAATTTCAAAAATCTTTATTATCTTACATTTCTTAAGATGATAATGAAAATTCCCGTGTCGTGGGCAACCATGATTCTGACAATCGGCACAATATGGGATGCGATAAACGATCCGCTTATCGGCTACTGGGCGGTTAATCATAAGTTCAAGAACGGCGAGAAAATCCGTCCGCTTGCCATAAGATTTGCCGTACCGTGGGCAATTACCGTTGTTCTGCTTTTTACGGATTTCGGTCTGTCGGAGGTCGGCGAGATAATAGCCGCTATTGCCGTGTATCTTGTGTTCGAAGCGTTTTATACATTTCTGTGCATACCGTATAACTCCATGGCTACTCTCGCGTCAAATCACGATGCCGACCGCAGAGCGATAAACTCCTTCCGTTCAATCGGCAGCTGCTTCGGTTCGGCAATCGGCGCGGTGCTTGTTCCCGTGATAGTCAAGAACGTTTTCGGGGGCTTAAAAAGCGATATATATACGGAAGAGGATGCTTCCGCACTTTTCAAAACGGCTGTCGTTATGGCTGTTATCGCAGTCGCCGGATGTCTTGTTCACTACTTTACCACAAAAGAGAGAATTAAACAGGTTGACGACAACGAAGAGCATATCGGATTTTTCGAGACCTTCAAAATGCTTTTTACAATAAAAAGCTGGGTCGCGAATATGCTGTTCATTCTCTGCTACGGCATTACAACGGCTCTCATGATGAATGAGATAAACGACTATGCGGCATATATTTTAGGGGATTCTTCAAAAGCCACACCCATTCTCGCTTTCTATCTTATTGTGTCGGTTCTGACGGCGGCGTTTATCGGTCCGGTTGACAGAAAGCTCGGCAGAAATGGCACGATGATTTTTGCCGCTGTCGTGCAGATAGTCGCAAAAATACCGTTCTTCTTTGCTCCGACTTCTCTTGTCGCCGTTATAATCAACGCAGTCGGCACGGGCATAGGCTCAACCGCCGCATTTGTCATGTTCAACACCAACCGCAATAACGTGGCGGATATAGTCGAGTTCAAATTCCGCCGCAGAATAGACTCCATGGTCGCCACCTGCGACAACCTTATAACAAAGCTTGCAGAGGCCGCCGCCGTATGGATTATGGGACTTGCTCTTGACGGTGCAGGCTATGACGCCAACCTCGGTGTAAATCAGTCCTCCGCAACCGTGTCGACAATCTGTGCACTGCTCGGATGGGTCCCCGCGCTTATTTGTGCGGCAATGGCGATATTCGCCTACAAGACCGATATCGTAAAGGAATACGAAACGGAACAGCAGAAATTTGAGTCCGCAAATAAAGAAGCGGCAAAGGAGAGCTGAATATGATTGCTTTGTATATTATTCTCGCCCTTTTGGCTTTTATCGTTCTTTTTGCCGCCGTGCTTGTACTCAGAACTCTTCTGACAAAAAAGAAAACTGCCGTTTATGAGCCGTCGACGGACACAGCGCGAATTGACGAATATGCCGGCAAACTCTCGAAAATGATTCAATATGAAACCGTGTCATATCGCGGCGCACCCGATCCCGAAAAATTCAGGGGCTTTCATAAGGTTCTTGAGGAGCTTTTTCCGAATGTCTTCGCAACCCTCGAAAAGATTGACATTGACGGCAATCTGATGATGAAATGGAAGGGCACGGACTCTTCTCTTAAGCCGATTATACTTATCTCTCATCAGGATGTTGTGCCTGCGGAAGGGGAGTGGACGCACGAGCCGTATTCCGGTGAAATATCCGACGGCAGAATATGGGGCAGAGGCACAAGCGATATAAAAAACGGTGTGTTTTCGTTCTATCAGGCTGTTGAGGAACTTATAAAGGACGGCTATACACCGAAGTGCGATGTGTATCTCGGCTCGTCCTGCACCGAGGAAATCGGCGGCGACGGTGCTCCCAAAATGATGAACTGGCTCAAAGAGCATAATATAAGAATGTTCATGCTGTGCGATGAGGGCGGCAGTATTGTCGAGGACCCCGTCGGCGGTGTAAAGGGCAGTTTTGCGGCTGTCGGCATATTCGAAAAGGGCTACGGCGACCTGCGTTTTACCGCACGTTCAAACGGCGGGCATTCGTCCACTCCGCCGAAAAATACGCCTATTGCGAGACTTGCGGCGTTTATAAATGAGGTCGAGACAAAAAATCCGTTCACTGTTAAGTTCTCCCCTGCGGTTGACAAGATGTTTCATGACCTTGCGCCCTATTGCGAAAATTTCGGACTTAAGCTTGTAATGGTGAATTTAGACATATTGAAGCCCGTTGTAAAGAAGCTTATGCCTGCCATTTCCCGTCAGGCGGCGGCGATGCTTCAGACGACAATCGCCTTCACGATGCAGCACGGCTCCGACGGCTATAACGTATTGCCGCAGGAGGCGTGGGTTACCGCCAATATGAGATATATTCCGCATCAGGGCAAGGATGAATCAATAAAGCTTATAACCGAAATCGCCAAAAAATATGATATCGAAACCGAGGTTATTCTTGCCAATAACTATTCGAACTCGCTTGACTTGAAGGGCGAACAGTACAGAATGACCGAGGAATGCATACACAAAATCTTCCCGACAATCGGCGTTATGCCTTATGTTGTCACGGGCGGCACGGACTCCCGCTATTTTGACCCCGTGTGCGATGCGTGTGTCCGCTTTACCCCTACGCTTGTGGATGCCGACCAGCTTTCGAGAATGCACGGCATAGACGAAAATCTGTATACGAACGTCCTGCCCGGCGCGGTGGACTATTATAAAGAGATTATAAGGATGCAGGAAAGAAGAAATTAGCAATGAGAAATTAGCAATGGCGGAAGTCTGCAGAATAATTAACAATTAAGAATTAACAATTAACAATGTCGGAAGGCACGAAGTGCCTTGGATTATAAGCTTCGCTTCTGTGAAAGTGAAGTTTTGTAATAAACCGCTTTTGACGGGTTATATGTTCTTATAGAATTTGAGGAGGAAATATGTTTTCAAGAAAAGATAGGCTTTTCAGCTTTACTTATGACGGTGTGCCCGCAGTTCCGGAAAAAATAAGGGAATATGAAGAAAACGGGCGGGTCAATACCGAGTATTCGTTCGGTAATCTTACCGTTATAAATTCGTTTAAGAAAAACGGCGGTGCATACGAGTGGCTTAATCGGTTTGAAAACCGTTCACAAAGCGATACGAAAATCATAAGCGATATTTGCGACTGCAATATTTTTATTCCGCTCAAAAAGGACGTTATTCCCGAGTCGAAGGCGTTTCTTGCCGATGGCGAATGCACTCTCGTTTACAGTCCCAAAGGCTCAGATTGGTCGAGTGACGAGTTTACCTGCGATGTTGAAAGCTTTGAAAACTCCAACAGAAAAACAGCCTCAATGTTCCCCGGAAGCAGGAAGTATTTTTCAGGGGAAGGCGGCCGTTCGTCACAGAAATATCTGCCGATGTTTGACATAAATCAAGGAGACGGCGGATATATAGTCGCTGTCGGATGGACGGGACAGTGGTTCTGCGAAATGAACCGTAATGAAGACGGAATGAACATAAAAAGCGGCATCGAAGAGCTTTCGTTTGTGCTTCATCCGGGCGAGAAAATCCGCACTTCGTCG
>CAZTWO010000187.1:0-3913 GCA_964617965.1 uncultured Ruminococcus sp.
GCCGGTCCTCATTAGTCGCCACGCCAAAAATCATTCACCGGATGATTTTTGTCTGTTGGCTAAGGATTGTCGGACCGCTGCCGCCGGTCCTCATTAGTCGCCACGCCAAAAATCATTCACCGGATGATTTTTGTCTGTTGGCTAAGGATTGTCGGACCGCTGCCGCCGGTCCTCATTAGTCGCTACGCCAAAAATCATTCACCGGATGATTTTTGTCTGCGACCCGGGCCCCCGGCCCCTTTTTCATTGCTAATTGCCGATTGCTAATTGCTAATTGAAATGCAGTCCCCTTCATCAACAATCTCCCTGAACACCGGTCTCTCTTTCAGACTCTTATTCGGTGCGTGGAACGTCAGCATCAGGCGGTCATCAGTCTCAAAAATCATTCCGTGGCCGCCGTCGTCGGTGATGATGGGGTCAAGATGCTCGAATTTGCCGTCAATTTCGCCGTTGTCCGAACGTGCGATGCACTCGGCATAGTTGCCGTTTACGGAAGTTGACCACAGCATAAGAAGCGTGCCGTTTTTCGTGCGGAACATATACGGGCCGTCTGTGATATAATGACCGTCCCAGCCTGCGTCATTGATGTAATACGGCTCCGAACCCGCAAAAATCAGCGTCGGCTCTCCTGTGGCTTTACTTAAATCATCATTCAGCGACATAAAGCAGATTGTGCCGTCAATTATCTGTGTATGCTCATGGCAGAACACAAGGTACGGCTTGCCCTCCTTTGAAACATACAGCGTTCCGTCAAGGCACTCCCACTCAAAGGGAGTGAGCGCGCCGTCACTGTGCGGAACAAACGGACCGAGCGGCGAGTCGGACACGAGCGAATATGTGCCTCTTAAATTATTCTCTTTCGTAAACGTTGCGAACAGATAATATCTGCCCTTGTACTTATGCACCTCGGGCGCCCAGTTTACGCCTCTGTTCATGCCGTTTTTCTCGGAATCGAAGCAGTTTACGGGGTCGCTCCAGTTCTCGAGATCACTTGACACATACACGTCAAAGCCGGCTGTGTTTTTGCCGAAGTTTGCGGCTCTTGTGCCGTAAAGATAGTATTTTCCGTTTTCGTGAACAACAAACGGGTCGCGGATATTGATTTCAGATGTTTTCATTTTCTTCTCCTCTTTTCGAGTTTATTTTATCTGTATAACAACGGCGGGTATTTCTCTCTCCGGGGATTCGGGGAGTTTTAATTCCGTCATTATTCTGCCGGGGAAAATAAGTGTATTGTCGCTTACGTTAACAAGTGAAGTAACATTAACCGCACTGTCCGTCAGCATATTCTGCGCGTAAATCTTTTTGCCGTCAAGCATCTCGGGATATTCGACCGTGACCGACTTAAACGTGCCGAAAAGCCCCACGGGAGCGGTAATGTCCTCGCCCTTTACTCTGATGTCCGCCTGCGGTGTCACGTCTATGTTTTCGCCGAAGGTTCTCGGTGTCACGGCAACGCACAGAGCCTTGTTTTCGGGATGAACACTGCACAGAACATACGGCTTTTCACCGTCCGCAAGCACCTCGGGGAGCGGCATATTCCTCGAAATCGCGGCAGGTGCGCTTACGTAATAATCCCCTTCGGGCACATTGGGCCACAGGTTGTCGGCTCTTTTCGGGCAGTGCCATATGTCCTTCATGCGTTCTTTTGAAATATGCGTTTCGCCGATATTTGCGGCAAACGGCGGAGCGATTCTCTGCCAGCGTAAAGCGCAGACGGACTCCGTGACAAGCCTCGGCGGCAGTGTGACATACTTTCTTATTTTTTCAAAATCATGACGCATAACGCCTATCGAGCAGCCGAGTGCCGCACCTATTAGAGCGGTGTCCTCGATATTCAGAACGGCGCATTCGCCCTCAATTTCTTTTGCTGCCTCAAGACAGATTGCCGTGCGGTCAACGGTGGAGGCGTATTTTATCTCATGCACAACGTCATAGGTTCTGAGGTAGTCGCAGTACGGCAGAACCTCACGAAGATAATTTTTTGTTTTTTCGGACGCTTCATACCCTTTTATCGGGTCTTCAAAAAGCGGACGGCCGACAAGCCCGTGCTCGATTTTTGTGTCGGGAGCGTATTTTCTAAAGCACTCGGTCATCATCTTGCAGTATTCGGCGTCGCCCTGATGATCGCCCCAGTCGGCTTTTATGTAAACGACACCGGCTTCATTGCACCACTTGGCGCGCTTCTCCCAGAATGCACGTTCTTCTTCGGGGGTATATTCGACTTTTTTGCCGTCAATAACGGTCGGCACCTGCGTCGGAACCCACAGCCCTAATCCCTTGTAGCCGAGCTCACGGACTTTTTTCGCAAGCTCTTTGAGCTTGTCGGCAGGGGACAAATCCGCAAGAGCCGGAAAACGCTCTTTATCGACTTCTAAGAGCCCGAACAGATGAGAGTCCCTCGCACCGTACGGGACATCCCAGCCGTCGTCAAGCAGTGCGATTAAATCGTTTCTCACGCCGTCAAAGCTCTTAAACAGGCCGTTTTTGCCGAAAAGAAAATCGTCATTCATGGCATCACGTGCCGGCAGATATGCGTCATTCGGGAAGCGGCTGTGCATCTCGTCGCACTGCGAATCCCATGTGCAGAAATAATTTCCGGTATCGACGGAAATATCGGGTATCAAATTCAAAATCTTCTCCTCCTGTGTGGGGCAAACTCTGCTTTTTGTTGATTATATCATACTTATAACGGTAATAAAAGATATATTTTGATTATTTTCACAATAAATTACAGCCGCCCTTCCCGCAAATCCTCTTTGCGAAAGGTTGACAAAAACAAAAAAATATGATATATTAACTCCCGTTGAAAGTCGGCAATTGGTATGTTTATTCGGCATTGCAGTTGAATTTTTCGATAATATTACCGATAGCAAAGCAATGAAGTGTATTCATTCATTGCTCATTGCTCATTGCTAATTGCTAATTGATTTTTCGGGGTGTAGACGCAATGAATCAAAGCTTTTGCATTCATTGCTAATTGCTAATTGCTAATTGCTAATTGAATAATCGGGGTGTAGCGCAGTGGGGCGAAGAGATTTGCCGCGTCCGGTGGACGATGAAGGCAAAGCTCTGAGATGAAAAAACAAGGAGTATCGCGACGCGCTCCAAGCGAGCGAGACGACTTCGTCGAAATAAAGTCCGCTTGCTACGTTTTGTGCGAGCACAAAACATCCGCCGCTTCCTTCATTAAATTTTCGGTTTGTCGGACCGCTGCCGCCGGTCCTCATTAGTCGCTGCGCCAAAAATCATTCACAGGATGGTTTTTGTCTGCGACTTTCCGCAAAAAGTCACGCTTGCATTTTCTGTTCGTTTGTAAACGCACTCACGACGAAAATGCTTCGCTACCAACTTTTCGCGGTTAATAATATTATAGTTTTCGGGGTGTAGCGCAGTTGGTAGCGCGCCTGCTTTGGGAGCAGGATGCCGTGAGTTCGAGTCTCGCCACTCCGACCATGAAAAAAGCGTCTTATACAAGACGCTTTTTTCAATGATATCCGTTCCTTACGGAACGATGATATATCTTCGATATGATATCGCACTGCGTGCGGTGATACAAGCCTAACGGCATATGATTGGAACGGATATTATATCATATTTACGCAGCAAATATATCATACGGCAATGCCGTATATCATATCGCGACAGCGATATATCATTTGCAAGATAACTAAGAAGTTTTTTAATCTTTGAAAATGCGCAACCCAAATACGCAATTTTTGCGTACTTTGCGATTTGAAAATACGCAGCTTTTGCGTGTCGACAGAAAAACTTGCGGATTTAACAGTGTGCAACACCGCATTCGGCAGTGCAGGAAGAAAAATGATTGTGGGTAATTTACAAAAATATCCCGCTTAATTTGTCGAAATCGCCATTCGGTTTGTATGGTCAATTCGGTTGACACGGCGGGCTG
>CAZTWO010000188.1:0-3903 GCA_964617965.1 uncultured Ruminococcus sp.
AATGTAGAATGCATAATGTCGGAAGTCCTGCGGACTTGATTTATATAAGCTTCGCAGAAATCAAAATTGAAATGAATATTGATAATAAATCTATCACTTGCTAAAGTTTTATAAATCCAAAACGTATCAGCGTTTTTCCGGTTTAATGTATAATGCATAGAATGCAATGTAGAATGCATAATGTCGGAAGTCCTGCGGACTTGATTTATATAAGCTTCGCCAAAAAACTATTTGCTTATAGTTTGGTAATAATTTAGTTGTCAGCGACATTCTACATTATGCATTCTGCATTCTGCATTATACTTGCGATTATGCTGTTCGACAGCAGAAAGCCTTTGTCGGTGAGGGAAATGCGCTCGTTTTGGCGTGTTATAAGATTGTTGTCAAAAAGCGGTTTGAGCTTTTGGGGGTCGGGAATATATTTTTCTTCAATTCCCATATCGGTGCGAAGAGCGAGCATTATTTTTTCTTCGAGGTCGCCGCCGTCGCAGTCATATTCGGCGTGGAGTCCGCTTATAAAAGCGTCGGTGTCTTTATTGAAGAAAAACCGCCTGCCGTTATAAAATGAATGTGCCGACGGGCCTATGCCGATATACGGCGACAAGGTCCAGTATTTCATGTTGTGTCGGCTTAAAAGATTGTCAAAACAGAAATTTGATATTTCATAGTGGCGCATACCGTGTGCTTTAAGTGTGTCGCACATGAAAAGATACATATCTGCGACGGTATCGTCATCGGGCAGATTAAGTCTGTGCTGATTTCTGTAAAACCACGTGCCCTCTTCAAGCTGAAGCATATAACAGCTGAGATGCGTTACACCGAGCGACAACGCAAAATCGATTGTATATTTAAGAGTGTCAATTGTCTGATTCGGTATGCCGAGCATTATGTCAAGCGAGATGTTTGTAAATCCGGAGTTTTTTGCGGACAGAACACAGCTTCTGACCGTGTCGGCATCCGCCGTTCTGCCGAGAATACGCCGCTCCGAGTCAACGGCACTCTGAAGCCCCATTGAAATGCGGTTAAATCCGGCATTTTTAAGTGTGCCGAAAAATAAATCCGGGCTGTCAACGGACGGATTGACCTCCGCTGTTATCTCGGCATTGTTATCTATAATAAAATTTTGCCGTGCGGTATCAAGTATTGCCGCCAGATTATCTCCGCCCAAGACGGACGGAGTGCCGCCGCCGAAATATACGGTGTCGAAAACTTCACAATGCAGTGAATCCGTCACAAACGGCGACAGACGGCGAAGTGTTGTTATTTCATCTTTAACCGCCCCAAAGTACGCTTCAATTTTTTCGGGCGAACGGCTCGAATAAAAATCACAGTACGGACATTTTGAACGGCAGAAGGGAATGTGGATGTAGAGGGAAGTCGGAGATGTTGGCATGGTATGTAATTAGCAATTAGCAATTAGCAATGAGCAATTGTTTCAGGGGCCGGGGACCGGGGGTCAGGGGCCGGGGAACTAAGGAAGTCCTGCGGACTTGGATTATATAGCTTCGCTTTTGGTAAGTGCGTTTTTTTAGGGGGGATGAATATCATTTATATTAGCAATTAGCAATTAGCAATGAGCAATTGTTTCAGGGGCCGGGGACCGGGGGTCAGGGGCCGGGGAACTAAGGAAGTCCTGCGGACTTGGATTATATAGCTTCGCTTTTGGTAAGTGCGTTTTTTTAGGGGGGGATGAATATCATTTATATTAGCAATTAGCAATTGTGTCAGGGGACAGGTATAAAGTTTCACAGTGAAAAAACAAATTTTCGACGATGGGGAAAATCATTGAAGAAATATGATTCAAGACATTTTGTGCCTTTGTTAATCCCTGGTCCCCGGCACCCGGTCCCTGACCCCTTTTCCATTGCAAATTGCTAATTGCTCATTGCTAATTGCTCAGTCGTTCCCGTCATCAAGCTTAAGGATGGCCATGAACGCTTCCTGCGGAACTTCGACAGTACCGAACTGACGCATTCTCTTTTTGCCTTCCTTCTGCTTTTCGAGGAGCTTTTTCTTTCGTGTAATATCGCCGCCGTAGCACTTGGCAAGAACGTCCTTGCGCATGGCTTTGATTGTTTCTCTTGCAATGACCTTTCCGCCGATTGCAATCTGTACGGGTATTTCGAACATCTGACGCGGAATGTTGTCTTTGAGCTTTTCGGCTATCTTTCTCGCTCTCGGATATGCCTTTTCGGAGTGAATTATAAACGACAGAGCGTCTATAAGGTCGCCGTTTAACAGAACGTCAAGCTTTACAAGATTGGAGCGTTCGTAGCACTTAAGCTCATAGTCGAATGAGGCATATCCTCTTGTGCGGGATTTGAGTGCGTCGAAAAAGTCGTATATTATTTCGTTAAGGGGCAGTTCGTAGTGAATGTCAACACGGTCTGCCGCAAGGTAATTCATATTCTTGAAAGAACCTCGTCTGTCCTGACACAGGTCCATTATTGTGCCGACGTATTCGGGCGGAGCGTAAATGTGCGCGTCCGTTATCGGCTCTTCGACATAGTCGATGATCGCGGGGTCGGGGTAGTTTGTGGGGTTGTCTATCTCAACCATTGTGCCGTCGGTCAGGTGTATTTTGTATACAACGCCCGGCACGGTGGTAACAAGATCAAGGTTATATTCTCTTTCGAGACGTTCTTCTATTATCTCAAGATGAAGCAGTCCGAGAAAACCGCAGCGGAAGCCGAATCCCAAAGCGCCTGAGGTTTCGGGTTCAAATGAGAGGGATGCGTCATTAAGCTGAAGCTTTTCGAGTGCTTCTTTGAGTGCTTCGTAGTCCGCACCGTCCGCAGGGTACACGCCGCAGAAAACCATTGGGTTAACCTTTTTGTAGCCGGGCAGAGGCTCGGCGGCGGGGTTTTCGGCAGTGGTCACGGTGTCGCCGACACGTGCGTCAACGACGCTCTTTATTGATGCCGTTATATATCCCACTTCACCGGCTTTTATTTCTTTGGCGGGGGAGAGTGAGAGAGCCGACATTCTGCCGACTTCAACGACGGTAAATTCCGCTCCCGTTGCCATCATCTTCATGGTGTCGCCGGGGTGCAGAGTGCCGTCCATAACACGAACATAGACTATGACACCGCGGTAGTTGTCGTACACCGAGTCAAAGACAAGCGCCTTGAAGGGGGCGTCGTCGTCACCCTCGGGGCAGGGAACGAGCTTTACAATCTGTTCGAGAACCGCCGGAACGTTTTCGCCCGTCTTTGCGGAAATTCGGGGAGCGTCGGAGCAGTCAAGACCGATGATTTCCTCAACATCCGCACATACTCTGTCGGGGTCGGCGGCGGGAAGGTCGATTTTATTTATAACCGGAACAAGCTCCAGATCGTGATCGAGCGCAAGATAGGTGTTTGCAAGCGTCTGCGCCTCAACGCCCTGTGTGGCGTCGACAATAAGCACAGCACCCTCGCACGCCGCAAGCGAACGGGACACCTCATAGTTAAAGTCAACATGACCGGGAGTGTCTATAAGATTCAGCTCATATGTTTCGCCGTCGGACGCATTATAATAGAGTGTGACGGCACGTGCCTTGATGGTAATGCCGCGCTCTTTTTCGATGTCCATATTGTCGAGCAGCTGCTGCTGCATATCACGTGACGACACGGAATCGGTAATCTCGAGCAGTCTGTCTGCCAGCGTCGACTTGCCGTGGTCAATGTGGGCTATAATTGAAAAATTTCGTATGTTCTTTTTTTGTTCTCTCATAATATGATTGTATCCTTATTTTTTTTGCTTGGGAATATGTGGCAGTAAGCAAGGAGCTCATAAGTCAGCAAGGAGCTCATAAGTTAGCAAGGAGCTCATAAGTTAGCAAGGAGCTCATAAGTTAGCAAGGAGCAAGGAGCAAGGAGCAGTGTCGGAAGGCACTGCGTGCCTTGGATTATAAAGCTTCGC
>CAZTWO010000189.1:0-3899 GCA_964617965.1 uncultured Ruminococcus sp.
GACGAGATAGGCAAAAAGAACGACATTGACCCCGATACACTTATGCTTATCGAGCATATGCTTATATCGCATCACGGTATCCCCGAGTTCGGCGCCGCTGTCAGACCCCTGTTTCTTGAAGCCGAGATTCTGTCGGAGCTTGACAATCTGGATGCCAATATCTATGAGATTACAAACGCCGTAAAGGATGTAAATTCGGGTGAGTTCACAAACAGAATGTGGGCGCTTGACGACAGAAAATTC
Organism: uncultured Ruminococcus sp.; assembly: GCA_964617965.1. Taxonomy (GTDB): domain Bacteria; phylum Bacillota; class Clostridia; order Oscillospirales; family Acutalibacteraceae; genus RUG806. Next base: position 244 of record CAZTWO010000189.1, read on the forward strand.
TTTAACCACGGTCGAAAAGAAGTATCGACGGATGTAAATCTGTAATCGGAGGACAATATGGAAAACTGGACAGAAATTAAAATTACGGTTGATGCCGATAAAGTGGACGAAGCCGGCGACATTGCAACAATGACCGTGCCATACGGCATTTATATCGAGGATTACCGCAATCTTGAAGAAGAGGCAAAAGAGATTGCCAAGATTGATTTAATAGATGAGGATCTTCTTAAAAAAGACAGAACAAAGGGAATAGTTCACATTTATATTTCCCCCGAAGAAAATCCGCAGGAGGCTGTGTCCTTTATTGAAGAGCGTCTGAGAGCCGACAATATCGAATACAAAACCGAGCTGCTCAACTGTGCAAGGGAAGACTGGGAGAACAACTGGAAGCAGTATTTCAAACCCATCAAGGTCGGCAAAAAGCTTCTTATCCGTCCGGCTTGGATTGACGATTATGACGCAGACGGCAGAGCGGTTCTGACACTTGAACCCGGTGTCGCTTTCGGCACGGGCACGCACGAAACAACACGCCTCTGCATGGAGTCGCTCGAAGAATGTGTAACCCCCGGGTGTGAAATGCTCGATGTCGGCTGCGGCAGCGGTATATTAAGCGTTGCGGGAATGCTTCTCGGCGTAAAGAGTGTGACAGGAGTTGACATTGATCGCCTCGCCGTAAAGGTAGCTGTCGAAAACGGCAGAATGAACGGCTTTACTTCTCCCGAATACAATATGATTCACGGTGACCTCACCGATAAGATTAGCGGAAAATACGATGTTGTCACGGCTAATATTGTAGCCGATGCCATAATAAAGCTTACCCCCGCTATAAAGCCCTTCTTAAAGCCCGACGCTGTATATATCGTTTCCGGCATTATCGACACACGCGAAAACGACGTTATCCCCGTGCTCGAAGCAAACGGCTTTACAATCACAAAACGACGCACCGAGGGCGGCTGGGTCTGCCTTACATGTAAGCTGTAAAATTTTATTTTATCTTAACAGGCTCTTTCGATTTTCGAAGGAGCTTTTTTGTGTATATGGCTCGGAAATACCGAATAAAATAATTAAAACAAAATATTTATATTTTCATTCTGTAATCACCTCATATTTTCAATATTTTTTTAGCTTAATCCTGTAAAATCACACTATGAATAAATCATAATATTACTCTTGCAACACTCCCTTTAATGTTGTAAAATAATTACGGTATCGGAGGACAGCTTATGCAGATTTTGGTAGTCGAAGATGAAAAACGTCTTGCGGAGGCTCTTCAGCAGATTCTCAGCGAGAAAAAATATATGGTAGATCTTGCCTTTGACGGGCAGGACGGTCTTGCTATGGCGTTAAGCGGCGTTTATGACGTTATTGTGCTTGATGTCATGCTCCCCAAAATGAACGGACTTCAGGTTGTGTCCGAGCTTCGCAAAGAAAAAATCGACACTCCCGTGCTTATGCTCACAGCCAAAGATCAGATTACCGACAAGGTTGCGGGGCTTGATGCAGGTGCGGATGACTATATGACAAAGCCGTTTTCGCCTGTGGAGCTGCTGGCTCGTATCCGTGCGCTTACAAGGCGTCAGGGTGAAGTCATTATTGACAAGCTCACGTTCCACGATCTCAATCTTAATCTTTCAACCTGCGATCTTACATGCTCCGACAAAAGCGTGCATCTCAATTTCAAGGAATTTGAAATCATGCGTATTCTTATGTCGAACCCCGGCAAGGTCACAACAAAGGATGACCTCATTGTAAAGGTATGGGGCTATGACTCCAATGCCGTTGACAACAACGTTGAAGTGTATATTTCGTTCCTTCGCAAAAAGCTTGACTTTATCGCTTCGACAACTCAGATTGTGTCACTTCGCAAAATCGGTTACCGACTTGAGGAAAAATAAATGCTTAAAAAACTACGCCGCCGTTTTACGACGCTTCTGATGCTCATTATCGGCGCAATTCTCGTCTCGTTCTATTTTATTGTTGTCTGCATTCTTATGATAACGATAACGGTAAACATGCGTGCGTCTCTCCATGAATTTACGGCGGATGACTATGTGGCACAGTATGCCGATCTGTCGTCAGATGAAGAAATAGAAAATTCCATGGTATTTCCGCTGTACGCAGACGGGGTCTGTGTTGTCAATGTCAAAATAGACGGCTCATATGAAAAACTCGACATAGGTCACGCCCGTGTGCAGGATGATGTCCTCGACGAAGTTGTAAAGCGTGTGAATGACGGTGACACGACATTCGGTCTTATTGCCGAGCAGATGATGTTCTATTATAAAAATCCTACTCTGAACGGCACACGGATTGCCTTTGCCAACGCCTCTCAGTACGCCAAATATCTGGGACAGATTCTGTTCAGGGGTGCGCTTATGTGCGTTATCGCAATTGTGGTAATATACATAGTCAGCAGGTTTATGTCTAAAATATTTATCCGTCCCGTTGAAAAGGCATGGGAGCAGCAGCAGAACTTCATTGCCGATGCTTCACATGAGCTTAAAACTCCGCTTACGGTTATTCTCGCAAATACAAACATTCTCGAACTGCACCGACAGTCAACAATAGACGAAGAGTATAAATGGCTCGAAAGCACGCAGGAAGAGGCAACACACATGAAGGAGCTTGTCGACAAGATGCTTCTTCTTGCGAAATCCGACAATATGCGGCCCGACAATATGTTTTCAAGTGTTGATATGTCGGAGCTTGCGACACGCCTGTGCCTTCAGTTTGAGCCTGTCGCATTTGAAAGAGGAGCAATTCTCAATTCCGACATAGACAGGGATGTTTATGTTTACGGCGATCAGACTTCACTCAATCAGATAATTCACATTCTTATAGATAACTCCGTAAAATACGCAGGCGAGAGCGGGGAAGTGTTCTTCTCGCTCAAACACATATCGGGCGGCTGCCGTCTTGAAACAAGAAATCCCGGTGTGCTTATTCCCGAGGAGGATATTCCGCATCTGTTCGAACGCTTTTACCGTTCCGACAAGGCTCACACGGCGGGCAACGGCTACGGTCTGGGGCTCGCGATATGCAAAAATCTTGTCGAGATGCACGATGCCGTCATAAACGTTCAGAGTGACGAAAAATCCGGCACGGTGTTTACGGTAGATTTTGCGAATGAAAAGAAAAAATTCAAGGGGATAGGTCATGGAAAATCTTCAAAGAGCAAAAAAGCTTCTGACAGAAAATAATGCCTCGATTGTTCTTGTGAAGGATGACGAAGTTTTTGTTTCCGATAAAAAAGGCATTGCTCCGATGATAGGCTTTATCTCCGACAATATAAATCTGAACGGATTTTCGGCGGCGGATAAAACGGTCGGCAAGGCGGCGGCACTTCTTTTTGCACTTGCCGGAATAGAAGAAATTTACGCCGAAAAACTGAGCCGAGCGGCAATTCCCGTTCTCGAAGAACATAATATCAAATATTCATACAAAGAAATTTACGACAGAATCTTAAACAGAGATAAATCCGATATCTGCCCCATGGAAAAAACGGTCGCCGATATAAACGACCCCGAAAAGGCATTTATCGCACTTAAAGCTAAACTTGAAATTCTCGGAAAGTCGGTGTGAAAATGAAATATCTTATAGCGTCCGACCTTCACGGCTCCGCACTTTACTGCAAAAAGCTGTTGGAGCGTTTTGAA
>CAZTWO010000190.1:0-3867 GCA_964617965.1 uncultured Ruminococcus sp.
TGTTTTGAAAATATTACCTCTTGCGAAGCCATATAAATCAAGTCCGCAGGACTTCTTATCTTTGGATTGTCGGACCGCTGCCGCCTGTCCTCATTAGTCGCTACGCCAAAAATCATTCACCGGATGATTTTTGTCTGCGACATTATGCATTCTGCATTATGTATGCATTGAAAAAAACTACCGTTTGTTTTGAAAATATTACCTCTTGCGAAGCTATATAAATCAAGTCCGCAGGACTTCCGAAATTATGCATTATTCATTATGCATTCTGCATTGAAAAAAAGCCTCCGATATTATTGGCACTATAAAGTTTATGAAGAGGCTTTTTTTCTCAATATTTGTCCACTTCATCCACACTCAGCACAAACACCGTTGCTCCGCCGACCTTGACCTTGCTTTCGAGTGCGCCGTTTTCGAAGCCTCTGCCGAAGCTCTCGGTTGTGGAGGCGTTATGCACACGCTCACTGCAGTGATGAGAGATTATCTGTTTTGCTCTGCTCACTCTGTCGTCCTCTGTGCCTATAAGAAGAGTGGTGTTGCCGACCATAAGAAATCCGCCTGTGGTGGAGAGCTTTGTGACCGTGAATTTGTCTTTTGTAAGGGCGGACGCAACAACCGCCGAATCCTCGTTATTTACTATTGCGATAATAAGCTTCATATTTTTAACCCCTTTATTGTAATTACAGCTTCGGTGTAAGCATCTTTCTTGATGCTTTGTCGAGCTTGTTTATGTCCGGTATTTCGTATCTGTTGTCGTCTGCATCCTTTATAAGCACACGCCCGTCATAGAGCGGTTTTACGGAATAGACGTGGTTTCTGATTTCAAATGTGATTATACCACGGTCGGTTTCGGCTGTCCACATCCATATACGGAATTTTTCACTCATCGAGATAAAGCGTTTGATCTTCGGAATGAGATAATATTCGTCGAGTGCGTTTCTGACAGCCTCCGCGGACGCATGGTCAAGCGTTGACAGATCTCGTATTATTGCAATCGGTTCGCCGTCGTGCGTTATAAGTGACAGATATTTGTCGCCGCCCGAACGGGGGAAGAGTCTGTGTATTTCAAGCTCTTCGAATTTCTCTTTTGTAAAATAGAACTCGACATCAAGAAAGATGCTGTCATTCTGTGTAATTCTGACTTCGGGTCCGTCTATGTATCTTATCATTTTTCGGCACCTCTCATTCAAAATTTTCGGCTCGTTTCTGAGCTATGAGCTGTTCGCCCATTGACTGAATCTGAACCAGCTTATAGTATTTGCCCTTAGCCGCAAGAAGCTCCTCGGGCGGGCCGAATTCTATAATTTCGCCCTTGTCGACAACCGCTATCTTGTTGGCGTTCTTAAGCGTTGACAGACGGTGTGCAATCATAAGTGTTGTGCGGCCTCTTATCAGACGCTCAATGGCCTCCTGTATAAGATGCTCGGTTTCGGAGTCAACAGCCGCCGTCGCTTCGTCAAAAATAAGTATTGACGGGTTTTTCATAACGGCTCTTGCTATTGAAATTCTCTGCTTTTCACCGCCCGAAAGACCTGTGCCGCGTTCACCCAAGACTGTGTCGTACGCATCGGGCAGACGGCATATAAACTCGTGGGCGTTCGCTATATCCGCCGCTCTTAATACCTGCTCAACACGGACGCTTTCGTCGCCGTAGCAAATGTTGTTGAATATGGTATCACGGAACATCAGCGGCTCCTGCTGAACATAGCCTATCTGATTGCGGTAATATGCCATATCGATATTCTTAATATCCTGTCCGTCAACCAGTATCTGACCTTCATAGTCGTCGTAATAACGCATTATGAGGTTTATAAGCGTACTCTTGCCCGAGCCTGTCGTGCCGACAATGCCGACAACGTCGCCCGGTTCTATCGTGATATTTATGTTTGTGAGAACCTTTTTGGAACGGTCAAAAGAGAAGTTTACATTCTTGAATTCGATTTTGCCGTCAATGTGATCGGGGATATTGCCTTTGCCGAAGTCGTGTTCGGGCTCTGCGTCGATTATATCGAGAATTTTTTCGGCACTCGCAAGCGTGTTTCTGTAAGAGTCCGAGAAGTTTGCGAAGAAGTTAACGGGGGTATAGAACATTGAGGCGTACGACACGAACGACACCAGAAGACCGACCGAAAATTCGGAAGAGCCTTTTATGACGAAGCTGCCGCCCGAGAACCATATTATAAGCGAGCCGCAAGTCACAAGGAATGTCATAAGCGCGGGGAAGTAGCCGGCTGTTCTTGCCGCCAGGGTGTCTTCCTTCATCCACTCATCGCAGTACGCATCGAACTTTGTGACGGATTTTTTCTCGTTCGTGAAAGCCTTTATTACTCGGATACCGGGAATTGTATCCGTAAGAAGTCCGGAAATTGCCGCGCTTCTGCGCCACAGACGCATATATTTCGGGCCTATTCTCTTGCCGAAAACCTTGCCGATAATAACGACTATCGGAATGGGTGCGAGTGAGAACAGCGTAAGCTTCGGGTTCAGGCAGATCATTATGATGAATATGCCTATCATCGTCAGAAACTGCACTACGGCTTCCTGCGTTATCTTGAGAATAAAGTTCTGTATGTTTGAAGTGTCGGAGTTTATGCGGTTGATAACCGAGCCTGTTGACGTCTTGTCATAGAATGTCATAGGCAGGTTCTGCGATTTTTCGTATATGTCTTTTTTAAGGTCAATGGCTATCTTGTCGCCTGTCGCTCTCAAAAGATATGAACGAACAGCCGTTACGCTGTACTGAAGAAGGTATACTGCAAGAAGGGCGAGTATCATCTCTATCAGCAGCTTCATATTTTTGTTCGGCAGGACGTCATCGACCATGTATCCTGTGATATAGGGCGGTATCAGTGACATTCCCGTTGTGAAAACAGAGAGGAACAGGCATATGATAAGCATTCTTGTATGCGGCTTTGCGTATACCGAAAACTTTGATATCATTCTGCTCTTGCCCTTGCAGTTGAGACACTCGGCATCGGGCGAGGGGAGCTTTCTGCCGCATTTAGGGCAGAATGAACGGCGGTGCATGTAAGCATCCTCAACGGAGTACAGAAGATCCTCCGAAAAACCGTGCTCGTTTACGGCGTTTATGAAATCCGCACCGGCATCCGCTATGTTTGCCACGGCGAACGTAAAACGCATGAGCATTAAAAGCTTGCCGGTCTTGAGCTTCGCGAAGAAAACCGCGTTGCCGTACATACGCTTTACAATCGCTTCCTCGATATCGGCGTACTTTACGCATACGGGAGTGTCGGAATTGAAGGCATAGACGGCATCTTCTGTGAAGGACATTGCGTTTTCGCCGTATTTCCGCTGTAATGTAAGGTCACTGATTATGGTATACAGCGGCAGATTATCGCCGAAAACGGTGTCGAACTGTTCTTTGTAGGCGGTGGGAAAATCCTTGTTTGTAAGATGCTTCATACGGTAAATTATCCCCCTGATTAAAGGCATTTTTTGTCGTTTTTCACGGCAAATTATATGAGTTAAATCCGATTAAGTCAACAGAAAAAACAAAGAAAATGCGGGTTTGAAAAATTTTGGTGAAGAGTTACAAAAAATTGGGGTAAGGTTTGTTGAAGATGGTGAATTTTATTCTTGTCCGGCGGCAATGTTATTTGCGTCTGATTTGCTTAAATTATTGAATTCAGGTTACAGTTGTGATAAAATATTATGTTATAGGTTCTAAACGGAAATTCGTAAAAAATGTAAGGAATAGAGAAGGATTAAATTGAGGAAAATGGTGTGAGTGGGTAGGCGAGCGAAGCGAGCCGCACGCCCGAGCAAGGCGAGGGCGAACGCCGAGCGAGAGCGAGGCTTGCGGCCGCGAGGAGCGGCGTAAGCCGTGACGAGCGGCGGAGCCGAGGA
>CAZTWO010000191.1:0-3814 GCA_964617965.1 uncultured Ruminococcus sp.
TGGCGGAGAGTAAGAGATTCGAACTCTTGATACGCTTATGACGTATACACGATTTCCAATCGTGCTCCTTCGGCCAACTCGGACAACTCTCCATTGCTAAAACATTATAACCGATGAGAACATAAATTGCAAGAGTTTTTTTAACTTTTTTTATTCTCGAGACAAATTCCCGTGTGAATCAGTAATTGGCTATATAGAATAAATTGAATTTAATTCTTAAAGATAAATATAACAGACAAAAAAGTGTAAAAAATGGCCCATTTTACCCATTGACACAAGTATGAAAAAAATTTACAATTAAACACGGACAATTACATAACGGCAACTTGGAACAGTGTGCAAAAACTATCAAAATCGCAAATTTCCAAATAAGAAATTCGGGGGGGGGTAGCTTAATCACACTGTTTTTATTTTTCCGTTTTCGGCACAAAAAAGCATGAGAGCCGATTGTTTTGTCTTAATAATAAAAGAAAAGAGGAACAAAAAAATGCAAAAAAGCAAAAAGATTATTTCTTTGCTCCTGGCGATGCTTATGATTTTGTCTGCTTTGCCGCTCGGCGGATTCGTCGGGATTCATTTGCCGACTCTTAACGCCTTGGCAGAGGAAGTAACATCCGGAAAAGCAGGCGACAATGTCACATGGAGCTTTGATAAGTCAACAGGCACGCTTACATTAAGCGGTACAGGTGCGGCAAAAATTTCCCCGGACGGATTTTTCGAGGATAACTCCGATATTTATAAAGACCCCGGTGCGGGTTTGCCTGTCGGAGCGGAGTTTGAAGGTGATGGAGTAGAGAAAAGGATTCCATGGTATTCTTATATGCTTGATATAACTTCAATTGTTGTAGATGAGGGTATTACCGAGTTGGGAGATTTTTTGTTTAGCTATCTAATTAATGCGAAAACGATTTCTCTTCCGTCTACTCTTTTAACAATAGGTGAAAGTGTATTTTACTATTGTTTATCACTTAAAGAACTTGTCATTCCCGAGGGAGTAACCACTATTGAAGAGTCAGATTTTGGCTATTTTATGGATCTTGAAACTCTTGTTTTGCCTGACTCACTTAAATGCGAGTCGTTGGAATTTTGTGCTCCGGTGCTGAAAAGTCTGACAATTCCCGAAGGTGTCGAAAATGTCTTTATTGGCGATTGTGATTCTTCTACACTTACTGTGCTTACAAACAAATCTGCTACAGCATCGGTAGATATTTACAATTATGGCTTGAATAATTGTGATTACTTAATAAATTTTGAGTTTTTTGGTGAATATATTCATATGTTAACCGCAATATTGGATAATTTTTCATCAGATAGTTACGTTTTTCCGGATATGGAGTCTGAGGAATACATCAGTCAATACAATGCACACTACGGTAAAAATTATTCGTGCTATGAAGAAATGGAGCAAGAATGCAGGGTTTGTGCCCGTCAACTTCTTCAACCCACCACGATTTATTGCGCTGAAAATTCAGAACAACATAGAATTTGCACAGAAAACTTTACAAAACACCATATTATCGGCAAAGAAACCGAGTGCACATCTTGTTATGATTACAGCGAGAAATCAGGTACTTTTGCGGTTTCCGATGATAGTGAAAATATTTTTTCATGGACTTTTGATGCTGCCACCGGCACGCTGACTGTTTCGGGAAGCGGAGAGTTTAGCACTTCCTCTTTTGAAAATGATGAATTTGAGAAAGCAATCGGAACTGCGGTTGTTATTGAAAATCTGATCTTTTCAGAGGGCATTACTGAGATTACATACTTCGGTGGCACGGACTGTGTAGCAAAGAATATTTCTATTCCCTCAACATGTACATATGTGGCTCCTTATGCAGTTAACGGAGTTTTTACCGAAAATATTACAGTGGCAGATGGTAACACAAAATATTTTTCCGAGGACGGCATAGTTTACGGCAATACGGAAGACGGTGAAACTTATTTGGCTGTTTATCCCGGGGCCAGAGATGTATTTGAAATTGACCGACACATAGATTATTTTGCAGATGAATGTTTTTATGATATTCTTGGCGAATTCGAAATTACCGATAAAAGTGCAGATGCTTTTTCTCCATCCCACTTGTCAGGCTGGTCAAATGCTTTTTCTTCATCCTTGTATGAGGCCGGCTGCCGTACTTTGGGTAAGCTAATTGTCAGCGATGATATTGATTCATTTGCATCCGATTTTTGCTTAGGTACATGGATTTCAGAAGTTGAGGTAACCGACGATTGCACAAAGTATGCCGTAAAAGACGGAGTTTTGTATTCAAAAGATTACACAGAGTTGCTTTATGTCCCTCAAGGTAAGTTGCGGAATTCATTTATTATTCCGGAAAATGTTAATAAGGTATGCAACTATGCAATTTTTGGTTATAATAGCCAACTCAATAGGCCTGATATAGAAATAGAAAACAGTAACTGCGAAATTGCCGGCATGGCTTTTTATTGGTGTACCCTTTATGCAGAGCCGAATTCAACCGCACAGTCATATGTTATTGAAGGTGAAGGTGGTAGAAGCTACTATTGTGCATTCATCGCTAAAGAATCCAAAGAAATTAAAAATGTCGCAATAAAGTCAATGCCAACAACAACCGAGTACAAAATCGGTGATAAAATTTCCTGTGAAGGACTGACCCTTCTTGTAACATATGCAGATGGCACTACAGCGGAAAGAAGTGTCGGTTATACCTGCGTCATAAATAACAAAGAATATTATGTGTTCAATAACGGAGAACTCAGAGCTTTTGATGAGGATAATGCATATGCCGAAAAAGCCGGCACGCAGACCATAATCGTTGACTACTGCGGTTTTGAGGCCTCATTTGATATAACGGTTTTGAATCACACGTTCTGCGGTGTCGGCAAAACAACTGCCGACGGCACCAAGCTCTATCTGTGTCAGACCTGCGGTGAATATCTTGTGCCCGAATCGCATGATTATTTTGAGGGCATCGGCACATATCCGCAGGCTATGGTAACGGATAAATCCCTTGCCGCTTCTCTTACTTCAAAGGCCGGTTCAACCGACAACTGGAAAAGCTATAACTACTACATAAGCGGTGAACAGAGCGACTTTATGAAGTATACTGACATTGAACTTAACGGTGAAAAATACCGTGGTGTTTACTTTACTTCATATCGTCCGTGGTCAACAACGGGCGACGAAAGCTCTCATTATTACCAGCGGGACTATTCGACAAATACCGTATATTGGTTTAAATATGAACCTGTTATTTGGCAGATACTTTCTTATGACGCAAAAACGGATACGACAAAGTTAATGAGCAGGGATATTCTTGACTCACAGGAATATTATGACAATACCGAAATCCGTACAATTAACGAAACAACAATTTATCCGAACAATTACGAGTATTCCAATATTCGCAAATGGCTTAATGAGACATTCTACAATACTGCGTTTACATCTTCCGACAAATCGGCAATTGTCAAAACAACGCTTGACAACTCCGCATATAGCACGGAATATGACAGTAATTCCACAACCGACAATGTATGGCTCTTAAGCTATGACGAAGCAAAGAATGCAGACTACGGTTTTACAACACATTCTTATGAAGCAGGGGCCAGACAGGCAAAGACAACAGACTACGCCAAATCACAGGGTATATATGTGGACGAAACAAACAAATGTTCTGACTGGCTTCTTCGCTCGGCGGGCATCGACCATGACTATGCGTGCTATGTCGACAGCGACGGGTACGTCAACGACCACTACGACGTCGACTACACCGGCGGCGGTGTTCGTCCGGCTTTGACCCTTAATCTGGAATCTGAACTCTTTACATCCTGC
>CAZTWO010000192.1:0-3791 GCA_964617965.1 uncultured Ruminococcus sp.
TCCTTAGTGGGTGTCGCACCCGAATAAACGGGAGTATCGCCGTAATAGAAATATGTGGACTGTATGGACTTTAAGTCGCCGTCAAGGAATGTGATGTTATATTTGCGTGTGCTCTCGGTATATGTTGCGGTGTAGGTCTTTTCGCCGTCAACCGCAGTGATTTCTCCCCAGCCTGCGAAGGCGTATTCCTTGTCAACCGTTGATGCCTTTGTGGGCGTTACGGGGCAGGAGGGTGTTGAGCCGTAGTCGAATTCATCTGCATAGACTACCGTACCGTCGTAGTTTACGAATGTAATCTTATAGGGACGAGCGGACTCGGTAAATGTTGCCGTGTAGACTTCTTCACCTGTGCAGGGAGCAACCGTCTTGTCCCATCCCGCAAAGGTGTAGACGCTCTCGGTCGTTTCGGGCTTTGTGGGTGTGCCCTTGTCATAGGAAGGTGTTGTGCCGTACTCGGTATTATATACCGCAAGGGTTGTGCCGTCGTAGTTTTTGAATGTTATGTTGTATTTTCTGAGTGTGTTATAGAACTGCGCGGTGTAAACCGTATCGGCCTTTACGTTGAGAACGGTCTTGTCCCAGTTTTTGAATGTGTAGTCATACTGCTCATCGGAGTCTCTTGTGGGAGTCTCGCCCTTATAGACAACACGTGAACCGTAGTCGAGTGTTACTTTGTAAAGCTCTGTGCCGTCGAAGTTTACAAACTTTATTTCATACTGATTTGTAACCTTGCTGTATGTCGCCTTGTAGTTCTTGTTGCCGGTTACGGCTGCGGGAGTTGTGTCCCAGCCTGCGAATGTGTATGTATACTGTGCAGTTGCAGCCTTTTCGGGAGTTGTGCCCTCGAATGCCGGAACTGTGCCGTAGGGAACTTCACTGCTCTGCAGAACAGTGCCGTCCTCGTCAAGGAACTTGATTGTATACTTTCTTGCACTTGAAGTAAACTGTGCTGTGTATGTCTGTGCGCCCGTTACCGTTGAAACCTCGGGTGACCAGCCTGCGAACGTGAAGTCCTCTTCTGTTGTTGAGGGCTTTGTGGGTGTCGCGCCGCCGTAAACAGGCATTGAATCGTATGCCGTAAGAGCGGACTGCAGAACATCGCCGTCATAGTTTACAAACTTTATAAGGTGCTGTGTGGGCTGCCATACCGCATAGAGGAGAATTACCTTGCCGGCTTCCTCCGTCAGGCTCTCTTCTATTTTCTGACCTGCCGAATAGACAACAGCGCCGTCGGGCTCGGTTGCCCAGCCCTTGAAAACATAACCTGTCTTTTCAAAACCGTTTGAAGCCATTTTGAAAGACTGACCGTATGTGCATACAGTGGACGCTGTCGAGCCGCCTGTTGAGCCGTTGCCGTTATATATTATCGTATACTGATTAACGGTCCATACTGCATAAAGATCAATTTCGTCGCCGTCGGTTACTGTAAGATTCAGGACGCTTCTGCCGTTGGGGTAAACTGCCGAGCCTGTCGATGATGTCGACCAGCCGGAGAACGTGTAGCCCGTACGCTTATATTCATTCGTCGAAAGACCCTTAGCTGTGCCGTATTCATGAACGGACGATGCCATAGTGCCGCTTGTGGCGCCGTTGCCTATGTAGTTAATCGTGTAGCTTATCGGAATCCAGTGAGCGTACCATATTGTGTTTGATGTATATGCCGTGACGGATGCGTTTGCGGTAAGATAGCCGGTTTTGCCTATCATCTGAGTGCCGCCCGTACTTGCGTCATAGAAGCCGTCGAAAATGTAGCCGGTTCTTGAAGGAACGGTGACATTGTTCATGTCAACGCTCATCTTGTTTATGTACTTGGTGTCTTTATAGAAGTTGTCGCCGTATGAGAGCATAATGCTCGCGTCGCCGCCCTGTGTCGCACCGTTGGCGTTAAGGGTAATCGTATAATCATAAGGTATATAATAGAACGTATACGCCTTGTTGCCGTCTGCTCTGTACAGTGTCAGCGAATTTGAATTAAGAGTCGTAAAGCCGGACAGACCGCTCGAATAAGACGTTGTGCCGATAACATCGCTCTGATTTGCCTTGTAGCCGTAGATTTTGTAGCCGTCGAACGAATTTTCGAATTTAACGTTGGAAGCGCCTGTGTAGGTTATCGACTCACTTGTCGCCTTGCTTGTCGCAAGAGCCTTTACGGCGTAGCCGATTGTGCCCTGATGATTAAGAGCGACATAACGAGCCGAAGCGGTATGCTTTTCAACTGCCAAAGCTTCATATGCTGTCTTAAGATTATTATAGGCATTTGTAACCTCGGCACTTGAAGCGGCAGGATTGCCGAGCACAGTACCCGCACTCTTCAGTCTGGTTACATAAGTGCTCCATGTTGAGGAAGTAAATTTCTCCTGCTGATTCTGATAGGAATTTGCTATGCAGGTCTTGTAATAATAATTTCTTAATGTTGCCTTATTGACATTATAAACGGTAAAGGGTGAAAAGACATTGACATAGCAGTCGCCTTGATTTTTTTGACCATTACCATGAAAATATGAGTGAAATCTATACGATGCGGCACCGTTAGCGGTGATACTGCTCATCGCAATACTCGGTGACAGTGAGCCGCAAAGAGCACCCGAACCGGAAAAGCTGTAAAGAACCTTTTCTTCGTTGCAAATAGCATTCGTATCATTTACATCACTTGCAGGGTTTTTGTCGACATATGTAGCAAAAACCGATGTACCGGTCGAATCTTCGAGTTTAAGAATAAGGCCCGTATTTACCGTGCGTTCATCATCCGTCATTGTAAGACCGAAACGGAAGTTGGGCACTTGATTGGTATTTGAAAAACGCGAGCTGTCAACATAGTAGTAAGCAACCGGTGCTGTTTCACTTATCGGACTGGATGCATTATTGCTGGTAACATGATGTTCATAATTTACATACTTCGGGTTGTAGTTGGTGCTGATATGACCTGAGTTTGTAGGTTGCTGGTTATTTGCTGTCGTAAGACCGTCACCGTTTAACTTAGCGGCATCATAAACACCATATGATCCGGTTCCGGAAAGGTTCGCGCCCCAAACCACCTGAAGACCGCCGATATAGCATTGTTTGTTTTTGCCTGAGCCGACATCAAATCCCGCGCCCGTAGGATACTTATTCGGCACATAGATATATGTATGAGCCGTGGCAACACGTGTCGCGCCGTCTCTGCACTTATATGTCGCAGTCCATGTCAGCAGCTGATTTGTGTTGCCGGCGCTTATTTTGATTTCTTCGCTAAGCTTGCCGGAGCTTGATGACAGCGTGCCCGAAACAGTGCCCGTTGTGCCGAACGAATATGTTATGCTGACATTTGTGGCATTTGCCGAATTGAAATAAATACGGCCTGTGGTTTCGGTTGCCGATTGTGTGTACGCACCGCTTGCATTATTGTTATTCATATAATACTGCGCGGCGGTATTTGTTGTTGAACCGTTGTCGCTGGGTGTAAGATATACGCCTTCGGGTACATAGAATGTAATTGAACCGGAAGGAACAATCTCGGTTATCGCAGCGAAAACAATTGCGATGGATGAGAGTATCATAAGAGCCGCCATAAAGACGGATAATGTACTCTTTAATGTTTTCTTCATTGCCGGGTTCTCCTTTTTTAGGAGCCGTCTGCCTCAAAATCAAAAATACAATGCAAAAGGGAATTGAACAAACGCCGTATTTATAATTTTGCGTGACAAAAGCCCCAAGTATTTTTACACAGTATATTATACTCTTGTTTGTCGATAAAAGAAATATACAAAACTTACGAAAAAAAAGCCGTCTGTTTGTGAATATTAACAGACGGT
>CAZTWO010000193.1:0-3786 GCA_964617965.1 uncultured Ruminococcus sp.
GTACCATGTCAGGTTCTGATGGAAGCCGCACATGAAAAACTCAACAATATACTTAATTGTATTCCGTCAAAAGAACAGATTGTTAATCTGACGGCGGATGGTTCTTACAATCAGGTCAATATATATGAACACTGCACGGATTTGATGCGAATGAGTATCATTGATGATTTTACCGGGCTTAATGTCGTGCTCGATAAGCAGGTTGAAGAAATGAAAAAAGATATCTTAAAAATATTTGCCGGTGAAGAATACGGACGCCTCGGTGCAATTGCTCCGTTGACGGATGACTGCAGCTCAAGTGAATGGATTGATTCCTTTATTGAAAAAACCAAATGCGAGGAGAAGTATAAGCTCATTGGTGCGGCTTTACAAAAATTCCGTGCATATACGATCAGTGTACAGGGATTTCTGATTCATGAAGTGCGAGATCAGCTTGACTGTATTGATATTTCTCTCAATACTGAAATTCCGGCTTTTTCTGCATCTATGATTGAGTCCGATAAACTTGCAGATGAGATTTATGAATGGCTTCGCACTTATGCCGAAGAGATATATGAAAAAGTTGAACGTTCGCTTAATAACCTGTATACAACACCAAACAAGTCATTATTTGCAGCAATTAAGGATCTGTTTGACAGAATAACTTATTCGAATGCTGAGGATGGAATAAAAGCTCAGGATGACTGGCGTCACCTTTATGAGGATTGGATACCACTGATTTGGAAAGAGGAATATCAGGAAAAAAGTGCAATGCAGAGTATTGCGGAACAGTGGAATGCTGTTACAGACTCGCTCGGAGAACTGAATTCCGTTGATAATTTTACGATAGCGAATTGAGGAAATAATATGGACTGTAATGTTAATGTAATGATGTTCGGCGGAAGACGCTGCGGCAAAACCAGCGTGATATCCGCTATGAAAGACTGCTTTGAAAATGTGTTCGGCAAGGATACTCATCTTGTACTCAAAACTGAAGATGATGATACAATGTATATGCTTCAGCAAAAAAGACAGGAAATTGAGGGCTATTTTGCAAACAAAGCTACGTGCATGACTTTTAACTGCGACGGAACCGATGATATTGTGGATTACAATATTACTGCGTCTATCAATGGAAAAAAAGGGAGCAATATAAACTTCAGCTTCTGTGATTTCCCCGGAGAATGGCTGATAAGGTATAAAGGGCGGGAAGACGAATTCAAGGGCCATAATGAGCGTTTAAAGGAAAAGATGCAGGATTGCGATGTGATAATCATTGCAGTTGACAGTCTTTATCTTATGGAAAAAGCCGCGGCTGAAACCGGCGACAGCGTCGGTCGCTATAATGAGGGAAGAAACTACTGTGCTACAATCGCAAATATGGTAAAAAACAACTTCAAAGTTTCCGATGGTGAAAATCCGAAAATGATTATGTTTGTTCCGATAAAGTGCGAAACCTACTATGATAGAGGACAGATGGATCTTCTTAATCAGCGTATTCATACCGGTTACAAGGAGCTGTTTGACTTTGTTCAGAAAAAAGAAAACCGCAGTCGCTATGAAGTGATAATTGCACCGATTCTTACTTTCGGTAAAGATACCGTTCGTTTTTCAAGATTTGATCATTCAACTGACGGGCAGAGAGAGTTAAATGATATAGAGGTCGGTTCTGAGACAAAAGTACCCAATGTTGCAAAATTTTTGTTCAAAAACATGAATGCAAAATATGAGCCTGAATTCTGCGAACAGCCGCTTTTGTATACTCTTTCTTATTTGCTTGATTTGGTGAGAAAAACCAAACAAAGAGAAAAGAAAAACAACGGATGGTTTAAAAACTTAATTCGTGTAGTGAAGGAAAAATACGGGAATTTTGCATCTGCCGAAGACTTTTTGAGTGAGGCGCAACTTATCAAAGGCAAGCTGAAGAAAAATGGCGATGGCTATGAATTGGTAAACAATCCTTTGGAATTTTAACAAAGGGGGAATGTGAGTATGATTACGGTTCATTCTTATTGTTCTTATAAACATTCGCCTTCCGGTTTTGTCTACGGCTCTTTCAGGTTTGAAGAGTCAGCCGCCGCTGACAGCTACCGTTTATCGAACGATAATAATATCCCTGTTGTCAGATCGGCGTTTGAAAACGGTATTATCAGAAAAGTCTGCGGAAAAATACCGGGTTCGTCAAAATATGTTTTTCTTGTGCGTAAGCTGAAGCATGGTTACGGAAATGCTCATGATGATATCGGAAGAGAAGTTCAAATGAATTTTGCGTTTGAATTTGACTCATTCGATGAGTTTCACTCCTTTGCATCCGGCTATTTAAATGCCGAGAAGCAGGATGCGGCAGTTCTTTATAAAAAGCTTGCCGACTGCATAATTCCCGATAAGAGTATCGAAAACTATAATTACAGAATTCCAATGGCTGCTTTCAACTCGTGGATTAAATCAATCAAGCAGCACTCAACTGCAGGTCAGGAGCTGAATGATTGCAAAGAGAGTATATGCATAACCACTTCATCGAAAAGCATGGATTATACCGAAGAGATAAAGAAGATATTTAATTTTCCGCCTGCTGTCAACGGACAGAGTGTTGAGCTGTGCAGAATCGCAGATACGTCGGACTACCGGTATCCGTGTAAAAAAAAACAGTTCTGCCGCAACCCCCGAATGTTGACGATTGGCGCAGTGGGGCTGTTGATATTGCTCGTTATGCTCGTGATGGTTTTAACTTTATTCGGGATATCCGGGCGTCATACAAAGGGTACTGACAAAAAACCGGTCAATGCAAAGAATACGAGTGAAATCGTTATGAACAAAACATTGATCTGACCACGTGCTCCGATATTACGGTTCAATGCGGCGACGCAGAAGTTCTGAGCTGTGAAGTAACTGTTTAATTTTTTGAAACGCTTTGCAAAAATCCGCAAGAGACTCTGAGTACGGAGTCTGAAGCGGAATAAACTAAATGAAAAACCGGGTTTTCGAATCCGGTTTTTTTTGAGCGTTCATTTGATTTCCATTTGTTGAATTATCACTTTTTATTCCCGAAATAATTGTGTATTGCGTTGAATTTGACAGTTGAAAAATGCGGCAGAAATGGTATACTTATATTTGCTTATACGGCATTATTTTAACGAATAAAAAGGAGTGATTTCCGTGAAAAAACTGTTTGGCGGAATCAACATGAAGTGGCTCTATGTTCTTCTGTTTGCCCTTGGGGCAGGCGTGTATACGGGGCTTGTTCTGTGCATTCCCGCACTTAACGAAACATCATTTCAGGATATCGGCATATCATATGAATGGTGGGTTATCTTTGCCGTCATTGTTGTTGTAAACTGCGACAAGAGCTGGGAGGCCGCTCTCAAGTGCTTCCTGTTCTTCCTTATCAGTCAGCCGGTTGTGTATCTTGTTGAGATACTCTGTCATCATCTGACTTTTGATCAGGCGTGGATTTATTACCGTCAGATGTGGCTCCCGATGACTTTCGCGACACTGCCCGGCGGCTTTATCGCTTATTTCTGCAAAAAGCCCAATGCTTTCGGTTCTGTTGTTATGGCGCTTGGCAACACCATAGAGGGCGTTATGGCGGCTTCGCTAATTGCACAGGCAGTTGACGATTTTCCGCATCATATCATCAGTGCCGCAGTGTGTGTCGCCGCAATTGTAGTAATGACATTGTGTGTTCAGAAAAACAAGACATACAGAATTGTTACATTTGTTCTGTCCGCCGTATTTATAGCGGCCATACTCGTGTTTATGAAAGTAAGAGGAATGGCACTCTATTAATCGGCAAAGCCCGAAAGGGGA
>CAZTWO010000194.1:0-3759 GCA_964617965.1 uncultured Ruminococcus sp.
TGGCGTAGCGACTAATGAGGACCGGCGGCAGCGGTCCGACAAACCGAAAATTTAAGCAAGGGAGCGGGCGGATGTCACGTGCCCTGCACGGGACGGAGCTTAGCGGACTTTGCGGCGACGTGAGCGGCAGCCGCCGGGAGGCGGTACTCGGCTGTCCCGCCCCCGCAGCCGGCTTATGTAGAAAAACTGACCGGGCAGTCGGGTGCCCCGACCGGCGGCTCAGCCACGCCCACGGCAAAGCCCCGCGCTAAGCCCAAAACTCACCTCCCGCGAAGCCAAAAGCTAATATTCCACAAAAAAAACGACAAAGCAAAAAAAACAAAAATACATCTTTTCAAAAAGTTTAATAAAATCAGACTAAGATAAAAGGACTGTATGCCAAAAAGCACACAGCCCTTAATTTTTTACTCTATTTTTGCAGTCGCGAAGCTTTATAATCCAAGACACGCAGTGTCTTCCGAAATTATGCATTATGCATTATGCATTCTACATTCTACATTGAATTGCGACATGCAGTGTCTTCCGAAATTGCTAATTGCTAATTGCTAACTGCTAATTGCTAATTGTAACGCGAAGCTCACTGCTCCTTGCTCCTTGCTCCTTGCTAACTTTTAAATGATTCCAAACAGCCCCGCAAGCTTCTCGATTATCAGCGCCCACAGTGCCACAATATGCGTATGGCTCATGTCAATAGCCGCCTTCTGAAGCTTTGCCTCGGGAATCATCTTCTGCGGTCTGCCCTCATACTGTACCTCAAATGCCTGAGAGTATGTGACACCGCCCTCGCCCATAAGCTCAAAGCGTACATAACAGCCGATTTTCGACTCATAATCGTTAAGGTCGATTGTGTAATCATTCGAAATAACCTGGCCGTTCGCAATCCAGCTTATCTTGTCGCACGGAGTGTCGTCGGATACCGAAACGGAAATCGTGTTCTCATCCTGATTTACTTCGATATTCGTAACAACAGGAACATTTCCGTTGCCCTCGAAGTCCTCTTCGCCGGAATATTTCTCCGCCTTCTTATTTTTGCTTGCGGCAAAGAACGCACCGTTAATCATCGCCTGCTTTACATTTTCTTCGTTGTTTTCGGCAAGCGGGAACAGCTCAAATGCTCTGCCGATCTCGTCCAGCTGTTCTGAGTCATCATCCGCAAACGCCCATATATTGCGTCCGGTCGGGATAACAACCTCCAGAAGCTCATCCCACAATGCCCTGTCGGAGCGTGAAACATTATCGGTATTGTTTACGATTTCCATACCGAGGCATGTTTTATAAGATGTAAAAATATTAGCAAAATAAGATATGTATCCGTCCTGATGCGAACGAGCCGGGAAATTATTTGAATTAACCCAGTCACCGACATGGTTAAGAACGGAATAGCCGCCCGCCGCTTCAATGCGTTTTGGTGCTGTCTCGTAGTCATTTTCAAAGCCCCATACGCCCTGACCGTAGGTCGTGAAGTAGCCGTTTACGTGTGTCTTCGAGATAACAGCCATATTTATTTCGATACCGCCCGTTATATCGGTGATACCTCTGCCGCCTCTGTCGGAACCTGTCGTAAATCTCTCATACTGCTCCTCGCTCATGGGATATACCTTGCGGAAGCCGTTGAAAATGCCGTTTGTCTTCTTCTCTTTTGTCCAGCCGTTGTTTATAACGCCGTGGTCGGTAATAGCCAGAATATCATAACCTGCATCATAATAGCCCTGCACCATCTCGTCAAGTGTCGGGTCGCCGTCGGACGCGTTTGTATGGACATGAAGACACGCCTTGTATGTGTCATATGTGTCCCAGTCAACGGTCTCATACGGGTTGACTATTGTGTAGTCCGTGTCGCCCGTGCCGGCAAACGCCGCCACTGCACACGATGACATAAGCATGGTCGATGCCAGAGTTACACCTAAAATTTTCTTGAACGTCTTCTTCATAAGTTGCACCTTACCTTTCTGTGCAAAGTATAGCAGAAAATTTCGGGCTTGTCAATTTTTTTGTATCACTTGACAACATAATTATTCTAATCTATAATAAAATGAAATTCCACTCCATACTTTTTTTGGAGTGACAGAGAGGAAAAGAGAGAAAATGAAATTTACAGTTTTGTCCGATATACATTACACGTCTCCCGAGATGCTCACCGAGACTGCCGATCCCGAAAAGCACCTTATGTCAAAGGTCAGCCGTGCGGCTCTCTATCAGGCGGCAAAGGAAGACACCGATGTCATGCTCCTTACAGGCGATCTCACGAACTCCGGTGACAGAATAAGCCACGACGAGCTTGTTGAAATTCTGCGTGACATTGTCAAAAGCGGCAAAAAGGTCTATGTCACGACCGCCACACATGACTATCACCACTTCAGAGCGTATGTCGCCAAGGACTGCGACCGCATAAAATACACAAAACACCCGTGGGACGAGCCTTTCTTTGACCCGGAAAAAGCGGATTATTCCAAAATTGTCGACGAGAAATTTGCCGATCTTCCCCGCAAGGACCTTGCACCGTCACTTGTAAAGTCGTATTCCATGGAAGAATTATGGAAGCTCTATTATGAGTTCGGTCCAAAGGACGCCGTATCCGTCTGCGAGGAAGCACACGCCTACTGTGCGGAGCTCTCCCCCGACACATGGTGTCTGATGCTCAACGACGACTTCAGAAATGTTGAACAGGGCAACTCGAGTGCGACATATTCCCCGACATGCCTTGAATGGATAAAGAGCGTTCTTGACGAAGCGAAAAAGAAGGGTGTTTTCGTATTCGCATGCTCGCATCATCCGCTTGTGCCGCCGCTCCCCGCATACAGAATCGGTGCAGACTACAAAAATATGCGTAAACCCTATGTCGGGCATATGCTTGCCGATATGGGCATAAATTTAGCATTTACAGGTCACACGCATTTTTCGGATATAGGCTTCCTTCGTTCCGACAGCGGCAATCTGCTGTGCGATATTACAACTCCGTCGGTACGCTTCTATCCGCCCGAGTACAGAGTGGTTGACCTTGACGGGAACAACGGCAGAATCTCAATCCGTTCCGTAGAAATCGGAGATATTGAGGGCGAGGACCTCGGCGGCAAGACCGTAAAAGAGCACATTAAAGACGAATTTATCAACGGCTACCGCAAAAAGATTGCCGGCATGAAGCCGCCGTTTAACAAGCTTATCGCAAATGCCTGTGTAAAGCATCTCTATCCCCTTTGCAAGCACGCTGCGGGACTTACACCCGATGAATACAATCAGATTAAGGACGTTCACATTTTCGATATCATTATGACGTGTGTTACAAATATGCTCGGCGGCGACGGCGAGTACACACCCGACACACCCATGTATAAATTCATGATGGGACTGTGTGCCGTCATTGACAGCGTTATCGAGACACAGCCGTTTTATGACGTACGCAAAAACGTACTCAAGGGCTACACGGTCAGCGAGATTATCGAGCCTATGCTCTTTAATAACTATGTTCCCGACCGCAACGCCGACTTCGATTTTACAAAAGAACCCGAAAAGAAAATACCGACACCGGTTATTGTCGACCACACAGGCGACGTGCTTATGACGCTTTTAAGCCTTGCCGTATTGCCGCTTCTCAAGGCCGCACCCGTTGCCGCCGCAGCAGCTCTGCCCGGACTTACCGTTCTTCACAAGCTCAAACGCAAAAAGAACGCCCCGATGCCGGAAAAATATTGATAAAAAGTGAACAAGGTCGCAGACAAAAATCATCCGGTGAATGATTTTTGGCGTAGCGACTAATGAGGA
>CAZTWO010000195.1:0-3014 GCA_964617965.1 uncultured Ruminococcus sp.
TTCTCGAAGATTAACTTGATAATCTGCGAAGCTATATAAATCAAGTCCGCAGGACTTCCGACATTATGCATTCTGCATTCTACATTCTGCATTCTGCACCATGTATTATCTCGCATAGTTTTCTCATAGTAAAAAAGGCACTTTATTTTTTTGTTAGAGTATGTTAAAATATACCCGATTTTCTTTCGGAGGTGAGTTCGGTTGAAGTTACCGAAAAAATTAAACAGAGCTGTCGGGTTGATAGTAAACGGTGTCGCAAACAGCGTTGCACAGACTTCCGTTAAGGGCAAGGGCGATTTTCTGCCGCCGGCGGAAGGTATTGGCGAAGCGTGCAGAGCGGCCGCAGCCGAAGGGTGTGTGCTTCTTAAAAACGACAACAATATTCTTCCCGTAAGCACCCGGAACAATATAGCGTTGTTCGGCAGAACGGCGTACGACACATTTTTTGTGGGCTACGGCTCGGGCGGCGATGTTAACGCCCATTATACCGTATCAATCGCGGACGGTCTTAAGGCAAACAAAAATATTAAAATAAACAGAAAGCTTGACCTCGTTTATGAAGCGTGGCGCAAGAAGAACCCCGTTGACAACGGATTCTGGGGATTCTGGCCCATGAGCTACGATGAAATGCCCCTCTCGGAAGCTGTTGTAATCGAAGCGAAGCACAAATCCGACACGGCGTTTGTCGTTATCGGCAGAGCGGCGGGCGAAGACAGAGAAAACAAGCTCGAAAAGGGCAGTTTTTATCTTACCGACGAAGAGGAACGCATGCTTCATCTTGTCACAAAGCACTTTGACAGAACGTGCGTAATTCTCAATATCGGCGGCGTTTTTGATTTCTCGTGGGTCGAGAAATACCGCATTCCGTCTGTTCTTGTCTGCTGGCAGGGCGGCATGGAAACAGGCAATGCCGTTGCGGATATAGTGTCGGGTGCGGTTACGCCTTCGGGCAAGCTTACCGATACGATAGCAAGAAGCTACGAAGACTACCCCTCGGCCGACAATTTCGGCGGCAAAAAGCAGAACACATATGTTGAGGACATTTTTGTCGGATACAGATATTTTGAGACATTCTGCCCCGAAAAGGTTCTGTTCGAGTTCGGCAGGGGAATGTCGTATACAACATTTGACTATTCCCACATTACATTTATATATAATGACGGCACGTTCACGGTTGAAGCCGATATCAGAAACACCGGCAGTTATTCCGGAAAAGAGACGGCGCAGGTTTACTGTGCGTTCAGAGGCGACAAACTGACGAACCCCGAAATGCGTCTTGCGGCCTTCAAAAAGACAAAGGAGCTTGCCCCCGGGGAGAGCGAGCATATCAGAATTGATTTTCCGGAGTATGTCATTGCTTCATATGACGACAGCGGCATAACGGGTCACGAGTCGTGCTATGTTCTCGAAAAGGGCAAATACGATATAAGACTCGGCACGGATATCCGTCACACAGTCAGTGCCGGCATACATGAAGAAAAAGACACGAGAGTGCTTGTGGAGCTGACCCAGACTTCGGCTGTGCCGTTTGAACACCGCTTTATGCGTCTTAGACCCCTCTATACCGACGGCAAGACACGCAGGACCTTTGAGCCGACACCGACAAGAAGTGTTGATCTCAAAGAGAAAATTCTAACTCATCTGCCGCCGTACCTTAAGCGTACCGACAAAACCGTCACTATGGACGACGTAATAAAGGGCGAAGCTACAATTGCGGATCTGGTTGCAACTCTCTCCGATGATGAGCTTGAGGCCATTTCCCGCGGTGACTATATCATGAATTCACCTTTGGGCGCAAAGGGCAATGCGGGCGTTTTCGGCGGTGTTACACAGTCGCTTCGTGATAAGGGTATTCCTCCGATTACATGCACGGACGGGCCTTCGGGTATTCGTCTGAGCGAGTCATCCGCGCTTCTTCCGAACGGTGCGGCGCTTGCTTCAACATGGAATATCGACACCGTAAAAGCCGTATATACGCTTTTAGGCAAAGAGATGCTCGAAAGAGGGTCGGATGTTCTGCTCGCTCCCGGAATGAACATTCACAGAAATCCCCTGTGCGGCAGAAACTTTGAATATTATTCCGAGGACCCCGTTATCTCGGGTGAAATTGCGTCGGCTGTTGTCGAAGGGCTTCAGTCTGTGGGCGTATCTGCCTGCCCCAAGCATTTCTGCTGCAACAATCAGGAGACGATGCGTACAAGAAACAACTCAATCGTGTCCGAGAGAGCGCTGCGTGAAATCTATCTCAAGGGCTTTGAAATCTGCGTAAAGAAAGCCCACCCCAGAGCGATTATGACCTCGTACAACAAGATAAACGACGTATGGGGACACTATAACTATGAGCTTGTAACGTCAATTCTCAGAGGAGAATGGGGCTACGGCGGACTTGTAATGACAGACTGGTGGATGCAGTCAAGTGCGTCACCCGAATTCCCTGCGATGAAAAACCAGGCGTACAGAGTAAGAGCCGGTGTAGACGTTCTTATGCCCGGCGGACCGAGAGCGGGCAAAAAAGTCCCGGACGGCACACTTCTCGCAACACTCGGCAAACAGGAGGGCATAACCCTCGGCGAACTGCAGATGACGGCAATGCACGTGATAAGATTCGCGGCAGAAAAGTTAGCAGCTAACAATTAGCAATTAGCAGTTAGCAATTAGCAATGGGTGTACAATGCATAGGGTAGAATGTATAATGTAGAATGCATAATGTAGAATGCATAATGTCGGAAGTCCTACGGACTTGGATTATAAAGCTTCGCCTTTTGCGGCACTTATAAAATCAAAAACGCTTCAGCGTTTTCTTTAATTATGAATTATGCATTCTTAATTTGTGAAAACTTCGAGGATTTAATGGCTCAATTATAAATATGGTCTTATATCTTGCGGAGCTTATAAAATCAAAACGCTTCAGCGTTTTCCTTAATTATGCATTATGCATTCTACATTCTACATTATGTATTACGCATTCTACATTATTATGCATTTTGCATTATGAAAAGACAAATAGCCTTGAT
>CAZTWO010000195.1:3024-3744 GCA_964617965.1 uncultured Ruminococcus sp.
CTATGCTAATATAAAGAAAAAAACAGGAGGCAATTATGGAACAGGTTGCAATTGTTCTTGCCGAAAACATGACTGCGGCGGCACAGTGGATTAACAACACCTTCGCATCATTTGACACGGCAATACTCGAATTTTACTACAAACTGCACTCGGGTGCTGCAGGCGGATTTTTCGACTTCTTCTTCAAACACTTTACGCTTTTGGGTGAAGACGGAATTTTCCTTATCCTACTTTCACTCATTCTTCTTATGTTCAAGAAGACACGCAAGGTCGGCGCGGGCATGCTCGGCGGCATTATCATCGGCGCTGTGTTCACGAACCTCACTATCAAAAACATTGTGGCTCGTCCCCGTCCGTACGCCACCACTCAGCACTGGCAGGACTATTGGAACGAGGTAAACGGCAGACTTGAGAGTGAATACTCATTCCCCTCGGGTCACACTACATCCGCAATGGCGGCAATGACACCCGTATTTCTCTTCTGCAAAAAGAACGTAAGCTGGCTGGCGTTTGTGTTCGTAATTCTGATGGGCGCGTCAAGAAACTATCTGTTTGTTCACTTCCCGTCAGACATCCTCGGCGGCATAATCGTCGGCGGACTCGCAGGACTTCTCGCTTATCTTATAGTAAAGTTCATCTACAACAAGATGAACGAAGAAAAGAAGCTCGGCAACTTTGTGCTGAATTTCGATATTCGCAATATCTTTAAGAAAAAAGCAT
>CAZTWO010000196.1:0-3740 GCA_964617965.1 uncultured Ruminococcus sp.
AGCTCCGCCCTAAGCTCTTCCGTCGTATCAACAATTTTCTCCGCACCGTTTTTTATGAGCTCTTCGGTGCTTCGAAAACCCCATGATACGGAAATGCACGGCACTTCGGCATTTTTCGCCGTCTCGATGTCAACCTCGGAATCGCCTATATAAACAGTTGACGCCTTTTTCTCTCCGAGCGTCTTTATGACATTATTCACGGAATCGGGGCAGGGCTTTTTGCGTACGCCCTCACGCTCGCCGACACAGTAATCAAACAGTCCGTCAAAGTATTTTTTGCACAGCGACTGCACACCGTAGTCGGCCTTATTCGACACAACCGCGGTTTTCATTCCTATGCTTTTAAGATAGATAACAAGCTCGTGAATGCCGTCATACGGGTGCGTGTGGTCGGCGCAGTGGACCGAATAATGTTCGGTAAAGGTCTTATGCACCTCGTCCGTCATTTCTTTTGATGTGCCGACGGGGACGGCTCTTTCAATCAGCTTTCTTATTCCGTTGCCGACAAAAGCCCTTGTTTCGTCAAGCGTCCTGCCGGGCAGAGAGTGCTTTTCAAGAGCAAAATTCAGGCTTATATGCAAATCGTCAAGTGTGTCAAGTATCGTGCCGTCCAAATCAAATACGGCGAGGGAATAGCGCATACATTTCATCTCCAAAGTATTTTTCTAAGTTAGCAAGGAGCAAGGAGCAGTTACTGTTTAATGCAGAATGTAGAATGTAGAATGCAGAATGTCGGAAGTCCTGCGGACTTGATTTTATAAGCTTCGCAAATATTAAAGGGATTTTTTCTTTAACAATATTATCTTCTGTGTCAGCTTATAATCCAAAACGCCCCGGCGTTTTCCTTCATTATGCATTCTTAATTATTAATTCTTAATTATACAAAGTCCTGCGGACTTAAATTATATAACTCCGCTGACTTGAAAACCGATTTTTAAGGAAAACTCATCTCTTGCGAAGCCATATAAATCCAAAACGCCCCCGGCGTTTTCCTTCATTATGCATTCTTAATTATTAATTCTTAATTATACAAAGTCCTGCGGACTTAAATTATATAACTCCGCTGACTTGAAAACCGATTTTTAAGGAAAACTCATCTCTTGCGAAGCCATATAAATCCAAAACGCCCCCGGCGTTTTCCTTCATTATGCATTCTTAATTATTAATTCTTAATTAGTAATGGTGCTTTTTCCGTTCACTGCCCAATCCTTTATGAATTATCCTTAAGCATGTCTTTAAGTCCCGCAAACGGTGAAGCTGCGGCGGCGGCCTTTTTCTCTTCTTCACGCTGCTTTTTCTGATAGGCCGCAACTGCACTGCGTCCGGCGGTGTCGGATTTTTCTTCATATCGCTTCTGAAAATCTGCAAGGCGTTCACGGTGTCCGCAGTTTGTGCATACAAAAATTTTCTTGTCGCCCTCGCCTCTTAGCTCCATCTTTTTGTGACAGTCGGGGCAGCGGGCATTTGACGTACGGCTGACTCCCTTTCGGTAGCCGCACTCCCTGTCGGGGCAGACAAGACTCTTGCCATGCTTGCCGTTAATTTCAAGCAGATATTTGCCGCAGTTCGGGCATTTTTCACGGCTCATATTATCATAACGATATTTTGCGTCGCTCTTTATAACGTCACTGACAAGAGAAGCGGCGTATTTTTTTATCTCCGCAATAAATTTATTCATATCGGCCTTGCCCCTGCCGATATCCGCGAGTGTCTGCTCCCACTTTGCCGTAAGCATTGCACTTCTGAGTTCCTCGGGGACAAGCTCTATAAGCTGTTCACCCTTCGGGGTCGGGCGAAGCTCCTTGCCGTTTCTGACAACCGAGCCGTTTGCGAACAGCTTTTCTATAATATCCGCACGTGTGGCGGGAGTTCCGAGACCGCCCGTCTCTTTTAGTGCGTCACGAAGGGATTTGTCGTCTATCTGCTCCGTCGGATGCTCCATTGCGGACAAAAGCGTTGCCTCCGTATATCTCGCAGGCGGCTTTGTCTTGCCCGACACAACCTTTATTTCACGAACTTTTATGCGAGAGCCTTGACTTAAAGTCGGCAGATTCTGCGCACGCTTTTCAAAATCCTCGTCCTCGTCATCATCGGACAGATTGTCGTATGCGTCTTTCCATCCGGCACAGCGTACGGTGTTGCCTTTGGCTGTAAAAATACTCTTGCCGACCGTAATTTTTATCGCAGTCTCGTCATATTCGTAAGGCGCGGACAGTACCGCC
This sequence comes from uncultured Ruminococcus sp., assembly GCA_964617965.1. Taxonomy (GTDB): domain Bacteria; phylum Bacillota; class Clostridia; order Oscillospirales; family Acutalibacteraceae; genus RUG806. Next base: position 2,223 of record CAZTWO010000196.1, read on the forward strand.
ATAAAGCGGCGTACGACAAGATCGTAAATCTTTTTCTCATCGCCCGACATTCTGAAAAAATCGGCAGGCTCATCGGTCGGGATAATCGCATGGTGGTCGGTGACCTTGGCGTCATTTACTATATATTTTGTCTGAAGCTTCGGCTGTCTTAAAAGACTGCCCGCCATAGTGCGGTACTCGCCCGAATTTATCGCCCTGAGTCTGTCTTTGAGCGTCAGTGCGACATCGGCGGTAATATATCTTGAGTCGGTTCTCGGGTATGTCAGAACCTTATGATTTTCGTAAAGACTCTGCATCAGATCAAGCGTGTATTTTGCCGAAAATCCGTATTTCTTATTGGCGTCACGCTGAAGCTCCGTCAGGTCATATGCCGCCGGAGGGGGTGTCTGCTTATACGTCTTTTTAAGCTCCGACACAGTGGCGGGGGCACCTGTACACTGCTTTACGATATTGCGAGCAAACTCCTCGTCATTAAAGCGGGTGTTGCCGTTTTTGTCGACAAAAGTGCCGTTGAATCCCTCAAAAACTCCGCGAACGGTATAGTAATCCTTCGGGACAAAATTACGGATATCTTTTTCACGCTTTACAATCATGGCAAGGGTCGGAGTCTGAACACGCCCGGCGGACAGTCGGTCATTATATTTGCACGTAAGAGCACGGGTGACGTTAAGCCCCACATACCAGTCGGCGTTGGCTCTCGCCTGAGCGGAACGATAGAGATTATCATATTCGGCAGACGGACGCAGATTATTAAAGCCCTCACGCACAGCCTTGTCGGTCTGAGAAGAAATCCACAGACGCTTCATCGGCTTCTTTACACCGGACTTCATTATAATCCAGCGTGCAACCAATTCGCCCTCACGCCCGGCATCGGTAGCGATGATAATTTCACCGACTTCGGGGCATTTGAGAAGCCTGGACACGGCGTTAAACTGCTTTGAAGTCTGCTTTATAACAACAAGCTTCATTTTATCGGGGAGCATCGGCAGTGTCTCAAGTGACCATGTCTTATATTTGTCGTCGTACATTTCGGGGTCGGCAAGCGTCACAAGGTGCCCCAATGCCCATGTAACAATATATTTTGCACCGATAAGACAGCCGTCGCCGCTTTTATTGCAGCCGAGCACTCGCGCGAGATCCCTCGCAACGGACGGCTTTTCGGCAAGAACAAGTGATTTCATAAACAAACTCCTTAGTGAATTTATATTGAGTATATATCAAATTCAGAATAAGTGCAATATAAGAAAATAACGAAAAATGTCGAAGCGAGAATATAAATTCCGATTTTTTTACGGAACAATATCAAGGCTGCGTTTCTATCCTCGTTAAATCAAAAAATCGAAAAAAAATTGCAAAAAATTTAAAAAGTGCTTGCAATTAAAAAAAGTATGTGATAAAATCAGGACATAGAGATGAGAGACATCTCATCAAAATAAAAAAGCTTTCCACACTCTTTTTCTTCATAAATATCTCCACAGGGAAAACACCGAGCCTAACCGCTCGGTGTTTTTCCATTAT
>CAZTWO010000197.1:0-3578 GCA_964617965.1 uncultured Ruminococcus sp.
TGATGTTTACATCTTCACCGGAAGCGAGAACGTGGTCAACACCGCCGAAGCCGATGTCGTATGCCCAGCCGTCGCCGCCGAAGATCCATATGCTCTTCTTTGAAAGATATTCTTTCTCGGCAAGAACTTCTTTTGCGGTGTCGCAGTCAACGCCTTCAAGAGCCTTAACAAGAGCCTCTGTTGCGGCTGCGTTCTTTTCGCCGTCGTTTACGGTGTCAAGGTAAGCTTTAGCTGCTGCCTTAGCTTCCTCGGGAGCGCAATCTGCGTCGGCAATCTTCTGAACCTTCTCGATAAGAGCGTTTCTGATAGCGCCCTGACCGAGCATCATGCCGAAGCCGTGCTCAGCGTTGTCCTCAAACAGGGAGTTAGCCCATGCGGGACCGTGGCCGTTCTTGTCGGTGGTGTAGGGTGATGTAGCTGCGGGGCCGCCCCAGATTGAAGAACAACCGGTAGCGTTTGAAATGTACATTCTGTCGCCGAACAGCTGAGTGATAAGACGTGCGTATGAAGTTTCCGCACAGCCTGCGCATGAACCCGAGAACTCAAGCAGGGGCTTCTTGTACTGGCTGGAAACTGCGGTTGCGGCGGAAGCAACTTCGGGCTTTTCGGTTACGTTAGCTACGCAGTAATCGAATGCTGCCTGCTGCTCATCCTGGCTCTCACGCGATACCATCTTGAGGGAGTTTGTGGGGCAGACGCCTACGCAGACGCCGCAGCCCATGCAGTCCATCGGGGATACCGCAAGAGTATATGTGTAATTTGTCTTTACAATGGGCTTCGGAGACTTCTTGAGAACTGCGGGAGCGGCAGCAACTTCGTTCTCGTCAAGTGCGAAGGGACGAATTGTTGCGTGCGGGCAGACGAAAGCGCACTTGTTGCACTTTGCGCAGCTCTCGGCGTTCCATTCGGGAACCATAACGGCAACGCCTCTCTTTTCATAAGCGGAAGCGCCCTGCTCGAATGTGCCGTCAGCGTGATCAACGAAAGCGGAAACGGGAAGTGAATCGCCGTCCATGCGTCCTACGGGTTTCATGATGGAGTCAACCATCTTTGTAAGCTTTGCGGGACCTTCGCTTGCGGGAGCGGCACATGCATCCTCGGCATCTGCCCACTCGGCGGGTACGTTAATCTTAACATAAGCCGTTGCGCCTGCGTCGATAGCCTTTTCGTTCATCTCGACTATCTCTTTGCCCTTCTTCATGAACTTCTGGGCCTTCTCTTTCATGTAGCCGATTGCTTCCTCTTCGGGAAGAACCTTTGAAAGTGAGAAGAAAGCGGACTGAAGAACGGTGTTTGTACGCTTGCCGAGGCCTATCTGTGCGGCGAGGTCAATAGCGTTAACGGTGTAGAGCTGAATGTTGTTCTTTGCGATGTATCTCTTTGCTTCCGCATTGAGCTTTTCGCCGAGCTCCTTCTCGTCCCACTGGCAGTTGATAAGGAATACGCCGCCGGGCTTTACGTCGTTGACCATCTTGTAGCCCTTCTCAACATATGAGGGGTTGTGGCAAGCGACGAAGTCTGCCTTGTTGATGTAATAGGGGGATTTTATGGGCTTGTCGCCGAAACGAAGGTGGGAGATTGTGATACCGCCCGTCTTCTTGGAGTCATACTGGAAATAAGCCTGTACGAACTTGTCGGTGTGGTCGCCGATGATCTTGATGGAGTCTTTGTTAGCACCGACTGTGCCGTCGCCGCCGAGACCCCAGAACTTGCACTCGATTGTGCCTTCTGCCGCTGTGTTGGGAGCGGGCTTCTCTTCGAGTGACAGATGAGTAACATCATCGTTTATGCCGAGAGTGAAGTGAGCCTTGGGAGCGTCCTTAGCAAGCTCTTCGTATACTGCGAATACGCTCGCGGGAGGTGTGTCCTTTGAACCGAGGCCGTATCTGCCGCCGATAACGGTTGCTGTCTTGCCGTGTGAAGCAAGAGCGGTAACAACATCGAGGTAGAGGGGCTCGCCGAGAGAACCGGGCTCTTTTGTACGATCGAGAACGGCAATCTTCTTTGCTGTCTCGGGGATAGCTTCAATGAGCTTTTCAGCTGAGAAGGGTCTGTAAAGACGAACCTTGACAAGACCGACCTTCTCGCCCTTGGCGGTGAGATAGTCGATAACTTCTTCGGCTACGTCGCAGATTGAACCCATAGCTATGATAACTCTTTCGGCATCGGGTGCGCCGTAGTAGTTAAAGAGCTTGTAGTTAGTGCCGAGCTTGGCATTAACCTTGTCCATGTATTCTTCGACAATACCGGGAATTGCTTCATAATAGCTGTTGCAAGCTTCTCTGTGCTGGAAGAAAATGTCGCCGTTTTCGTGAGAACCGCGCATTACGGGACGCTCGGGGTTAAGAGCACGCTTACGGAACGCATTGACTGCATCCATATCGCACATTTCTTTGAGATCGTCATAATCCCATACTTCGATCTTCTGAAGCTCGTGAGAGGTACGGAAGCCGTCGAAGAAGTTGATGAACGGAACTCTGCCCTTGATTGCCGCAAGGTGAGCTACCGCGCCGAGGTCCATAACCTCCTGGGGGTTGGTTTCGGCGAGCATAGCAAAGCCTGTCTGACGGCATGCGTATACGTCGGAATGATCACCGAAAATGTTAAGAGCGTGAGATGCCACACAACGTGCGGATACGTGGAAAACCGCGGGAAGAAGCTCACCGGCGATTTTGTACATGTTGGGGATCATAAGAAGAAGACCCTGTGATGCGGTGTAGGTTGTGGTGAGAGCACCTGCCGCAAGAGAGCCGTGAACAGTACCTGCGGCACCTGCTTCGGACTGCATTTCGGCAACCTTTACCTTTGTGCCGAAGATGTTCTTGAGACCGTTTGCGGACCACTGGTCAACATAGTCTGCCATGGGGCTTGAGGGAGTAATCGGGTAAATGCCGGCAACTTCCGTAAAAGCGTAGGAAACGTGAGCTGCTGCCTGGTTTCCGTCCATGGTCTTTTTCTGTCTTGCCATAGTATATCCTCCTAAAATTAAATACTGAGTTTAACAAAACGCCGAGTGCTTTTCGGCGTTTAATCACACCAAATGTCATTTTAGCACCCAATGCATAAAATGTAAATAATATTTTTAACCTATGGGAATAAATTTTGTGTGAGGGAATGGGGAATGTTTTGTGTAAAATGACACAGAATAACAATTAAGAATTAAGAATGCAGAATTAAGAATGAAGGAAGGCACACAGTGCCTTGGATTATATGGCTTCGCGGAGTTAGCAAGGAGCAAGGAGCAGTTTTTTCCAATTAACAATTAACAATTAACAATTAACAATGTCGGAAGTCCTTCGGACTTGGATTTATAAAGCTTCGCAAAAAATAAGCTTTTTGCGGCATTACCGAAGACTTATCATCAGAGAAGTTTCACTACACCCCAATAACATTTTTCTTACGAAGTTCAGCATTCAACAAGTAAAAAAATTCATGTGTTCCGATAATTCGCGAAGCTATATAATCCAAGACACGCAGTGTCTTCCGAAATTCTTAATTCTGCATTCTTAATTCTTAATTGTTCTGCTCCTTGCTAACTTGAAAAAAGTTCTTTACATCCGCCGTCCTTTGTGCTATAA
>CAZTWO010000198.1:0-3576 GCA_964617965.1 uncultured Ruminococcus sp.
TTCCGACCACAGTATCACCATATCTCAAAGAGAGGAAAAAAATATATGAGCACCTTCAATATGTACGTAATCACCGACACCCACTACTTCGCTTCCGAGCTTGGCTGTTCGGGCGAAGCATATGACCGCTTTATGGATTTCGAGCAGAAATGCTTTGCCGAAACCCAGGCGATAAACGAAGCCGCCTTCGAGTGGCTCGGGAACGCCAAGGACGCCGACACCGTTTTAATTGCCGGCGACCTGTCCTTTAACGGCGAGAGAAAAAGCCACGAGCAGTTTCTGAAGCTCCTCAAAAAGCTCAAAGACAGCGGCAAGCGTATTCTTGTAATCACCGCCGGGCATGACTACGGCAACAATTCATTCGCTTTTAAGGGCGACGAAAGACTCTCGGTCGAGGGCACACCCCGTGAAGAGCTTTTCGATATGTATTATGACTACGGTTTTTCGGATGCTTTAAGCGTTGACCGTGAGTCACTGTCATATGTTACGCAGCTGACCGACGGCGTGCGTCTGCTGGCACTTAACTGCGACGGCAACGGTGCCTGCCCCGACACATTCCCCGCCCGTGAAATAGAGTGGATTCTCCGCCAGACAAAAAAGGCGCGTGAGGACGGACAGACAATGATTGCGATGACCCACTTTCCGCTTCTTCCCGGCTCTCCCGTTCTGGGTCATATAAGCAGTGCAGTTATGAGCAACGCCGAAAACATTGTAAATCTTCTCGCTTCCGAGGGCGTGCATCTCTGCTTTACGGGTCACATGCACAACCAGTCCGTAAAAAACCGCGTGACACCGTCGGGCGACATTTTCTGGGACGTATGCACCGGCTCGCTTATAGGCTGCCCTGCTTCAATGCGTTACGTGACCATTACGGATGCACACAAAATAGATATAAAAACTCTGCCGACTCCCGATTTCAAATGGGATTTCAAGGGGATGACACAGGAAGAGTATTTCCAGAATCAGTTTGACATGATGATAAACTCCATGCTTGACTGCATGACAGGCGACACCGACCGGCTCTGCCGCAAAATCGGTCTGCCTAAGGGCAAGGCCATTAGCAAGGTGCTAAACACCGTCGGCAAAAAGATAGACAACGCAACTCTTGCCTCCGTCTGCCGCCTGTTCCACATTTACTGCCCCAGCACAATAGCGGATGAGCATCTGAGAACCCTTCTGACCGAAATTGTCCGCAACATTTTTGTCGGAGATCAGCCGTATGTTCCTGGCACTCCCGAATATGATGTAATTATGGGTGTCATTGACAGACTTCGCCCGGTTCTTGCTCCCGTCGAAAAGATAATGTCAAAAAAGAGCGGCAAAAAGGTTGACCTTCGCCACAGCGTAGAAGTAACCGTCGGCAACAGCGGCATTTCCGACTATAACTGCTCATTTGAAATCTGATTATAGCGTTTCCATGAAAAAATCCCGCAAAAAACTTATAATCGCACTTGTGTCTGCGGCACTCATCGTTGCCGTGGGCATAGGTGCGTTTTTGCTTCGTGAGCAAATCTATGACCGATTTTTCGCACCCGAGGTTGAACTGAAGCTGCTCTCGTCCCCCGCAAGTCAGACTGTCGAAAAAAGCTATTCCGCAGTTTTTGAAGTCAGGGCGCAGGGCAACGGACTAAAATATTCATGGGAATACACCGCCGAAAACGGCACGACAACGCCCATCAAGGGCAATATAGGCGACACGCTGACATTGGCTGTCGATATGTCGATGAACGGCAACGTTTACCGCTGTACCGTGACCGACCGAAACGGCAAAACGGTAACAAGCGACAACGCGACTTTAACCGTATCCGAAGATCATACCTTCGGCGAAGAGTTGATAACAAAAGCGAACTCCTGCCTTGATGACGGCGAAGTGACATATGTCTGCACATCGTGCGGATACAAAAAAACCGAGGTTCTGCCTGCGACCGGGCATACATTCACCGAGAGCATAACCTACACCGGCAAACGCCGCTTTCTGTGTTCCGTATGCAACTATTCATTCGAAACGGACGCAAAAGATAAAACGGCACTTGATGAGGCTCTCGCCAGAATTCCGGATTACCTCGACGAATACTATGACGGCACGGGCGTAAAGACACTGCAGTCCATACAGGAAAAATTAGAGTCAAAAGTCTACGGCGTAAAGCAGTATGATCTTTTATCACAAAAGGAAACCGACAGCTACGCCGAAAAGATAAACGCAGCACTTGAGACTATCTCGATAAAAAAGACTTCCGGATTTGTTCTGTATTTTGCAACAGACGAAAACGGGCGTGCCGATATGGGAGCGGCAAGCGGCAGCAGTGATGTTTATGACAATCTGAATGTCGGCTTAACCGAAAACGAAACGTATACAACGGACACCAAAAAGCCCGCTTATACTCTCACTCTGCCAAACGGGGACGGACTGTTCTCGGTTGCCGGGAACTCCGTTCTGCTCCTCCCGTGTGCCGATGACCCGACCATGCTGCGCACAGCACTGTATTATGAATGCGCAAAGACAATCGGCATAAGCGAAGCGACGAGCTATGATATAGCGGATGTCTATATAGACGGCGAATATATCGGAGCTTATCTTGTAAGAGAAACGCCGTATGAAGCATCTAACGACACCGCCGAGCTTTCAAAAAAGCTGTGGGAGGCCGTTAACAATCAAAATCTCAATACCGTTGACACCGAGCGTTTTTCGCGTTTTGTTCTGCTGTCATATATTTTCGGACTGCCGACTTCAACGGATATAACCGCCCTGCTTTATGAGGACGACGGGAAAATAAGCATACATATTCCCGTGGTCTTTGATACACTTTTGCCGTCACAGAACATTCCCGATGTCAGCGAAAGCATCAAAAAAAGCGATGTATTTTCGTCACTTTTAAACAATTCCGATTTTGCATCACTCCTTAAACCGCTGTTTGAAAAATACAGCTCAAATCTTTATTCGCTCTGCAGATCCGCCGATTTTTCAACATCAAAAACGACCGTCGAGACCGTAACAGAAGAAACAACAACCGTTCCGTTTTCCGAAACCGAGGAAACAACTACCTCGACCATCACGACCGAAGAGACACACTGCACACTCTATTCCATGAAAGAAAAATACGGCGACGCCATCAAGCGAAATTTCTCCGACGGCAAAATAACCTACTCCGACACATTCAAATCAATCGAAGCCAAAGAAACCCTTGACGAAAATCTGTCCCTTCTGGCCTCGGCATATGAGAAAAGACTCTCTGCGGCGGACTCATACGTAAACAATTAAGAATTAAGAATTAAGAATGCATAATGAAGGAAAACGCTAAAGCGTTTTGGATTATAAAGCTACGCTAAAATTTAACCCTGTGTTTATCTATGACTTTAATGTCTGCGAAGCTATATAAATCCAAGACACGCAGTGTCTTCCGACACTGCTCCTTGCTCCTTGCTCCTTGCTCCTTTTTCTGCTCCTTGCTCCTTTTCCCCGCTCCTTGTTCCGTGTTCACATCTATTCATTTCAGTAAGTATTTCTTTGAAAATTTCAATTCTGTCTTGCATATTTATTCATTCCATGGTATACTGATGCAATTATATCTCATCTCT
>CAZTWO010000199.1:0-3376 GCA_964617965.1 uncultured Ruminococcus sp.
ATGTTTGATGTTATGTAGTCAATGCCGTTCATTATAAGTATGTCGGCGTCATCCTTTGAGTTGCATGTCCAGCAGTTGATTTTTATGCCGGCGGCGTGAAGTGCTCTCATGTTTTCGGGCGTGAGGGAAGTGTACTTTATGTCGAGGTCGAAGTGATGTGACGACAGCTTTTCAATAAGCGAATCGTCATAATCATCGATAAGAAACTGCACAACGGCACCGGGTACAAGCTCACGAAGGCGAACAAGGTTTTCAAAGCAGAAAGAAATGAATACCATCTTATCGAGATATTCGACTTCTTTTATTTCACCGACAATCTCGCCGATTTCTTCTTTTGTGAACTCATTCTTAAGCTCAAGCACAGCGATTTTCTCGTATCTCTTGCAGGTGTTGATATATTCCTTAAGTGTCGGAATGCGAAGCTCGGGGCGTGTATCGTCACCGCCCAATGTGTGAAGCTTAAGAGAACGAAGCGTCTCAAAGTCTGTGTCCTCGACAATTACATCCGTGTCGCAAAGGCGGCCTGTGTTGTCGTCGTGGAATACAACGAATTTTCCGTCGGATGTCTTGTGAACATCCGTTTCGATTCCGTAATAGCTTCTGTTGCCGGCGGCAATGAATGCGGCGTTTGTGTTTTCAAGCTCAATTCCGCTGAGGCCTCTGTGGGCTATCATAAGTGTTTTGCCTGATTTTACTTTTATTGAATCCATGGTTTAACATACTCCTTTTTTGGTTATTCTTTACTTTTTAGTATATATCACTTGCTTTTTGTTTGCAAGAGGATTAAAATATTTTATATTTGAAAATTCTACGGAGGCTTTATGATTAAGAAAAAAGACAAAATTCTTGAAGTGTATTATTATGTATGCTGTCTGCTGTTTCTCTTTACAATGGTATGGGAAATTCCTCATGCCGTGTTCTGGGGACCGACATTCGCATTCGGTGCATTCTGCATATATCGCTTCTATACAAGAAACACCATGATATTTGAAAACGCCGCGGGATTTCTTCTTGTATTCTGCGTCTCGTATTGTGCGTCCGTTTATAACACAAAGCAAAGTCTTGTCTATCAGACGTACATTTTCGCCCACGCGTTTTTCATGTATTATATCGGCGTAAACGCATTTCCCGATAAAGACAAAGAGACAAAAAGAAAACTGCTCGAAACGTTTTTCTTCATTATTTCTCTGATGTATGTCATTTATATGATAGCGACGCTTCTTAACTTCCACTTTAACCATGCACATGACCTTGAAGCACACAGAATGTTCTATTCTCTGTGGTACGGCAAATACACAATAAAGCCCTGCACGGTTATATTGATGTCGCTTGTTATTCCGCTTACATACGGACTCTATGCTGTGCTGTTTCAGCCGATTGTATACAAAATATTCGGCATCGGTTTTATCGGACTTGCAATGTGGTTCAGTATATGGTCGGGTGCAAGAACGCTTGTTTTCGCTTTCCCGTTCCTTCTTGTCGGCACAATTTTCGCGTACCTGTGGTTTGTAAAGAAAAATCACAAGGCGGCACTTATCACCGCCGGCAGTATAGTGGGCGTATGCGCTCTTGCCGTTGTGATTGTACTTGTGTTCAAAGATAAGCTTACAGAGCGTTTTGGCGACACGATATTTATAAGAATACTCAATATGGGTCTTGATTCACCTCGCTGGCAGGCAGGCTGGGAGGTTATAAAAGACTTCTCGCTCACATACATGGGCGGCGGAGAGCATTCCGCAAAATACGGCACACCCCATAATATATGGCTGTATATCTATGATCACGGCGGAATTATCCCCTTTGTGTTCTTCTGCATTTTCACAGTTATCATTATAAAGAACTGCATATTAATGCTGTTATCAAAAAAGGTCGAAACAAGACTCAAATTTCTTATCTTTATTATATTCTCGATGGTAGTGCTTGAATATAATCTTGAGCCGTTCATCTATCCGCTTCCTTCGTTCTTCTGCATGAGCATGTTCATTATGGGCGTAATCACAAGCGAAGCTCGCAGGGATACCGATAAAAAACGTGCTAAGATTTTGAAAATTGAGTTCAGCAGGTAAAACAAAACAAACTAATATTAACAGGTCCGGACTATTAACATATTTATAATATCTTTTATGTCCGCACCTGTTATTATGTTTATAAGATTTCGGAGGTTCTCAGATGATAAAAGCCGTTCTTATTGATATTGACGACACTATTCTCGACTTTAATAAATGTGCCGCGTGGGCAATGCAAATCGCGATGGAAGAAAACGGACTGAAGTACGACAGCAGTATGTTTCCGGTTTTTCGCAGAGTAAATAACGGTTTCTGGTCTCGCCTCGAAAAAAATGAGATTACATTTGAATATCTTGTCGCAAACAGATTTAATGCGATATTCAAAGAGCTTGGCATTACTTTTGACGGCACAATTATCGAAAGTCGTTTCCGAGAGCTTCTTCATGAAAGCACCGAGGAAGTTGACGGCGCAAGAGACTTGCTTATGTATCTTCACGAAAAATACAAAATTTACGCTGTCAGCAACGCTTTGCAGGCTCAGCAGGAAAACAGACTTAAAAAAGGCGGACTTATCAAGTACTTTGACGGAATTTACACTTCCGAAATGCTCGGAGCATCCAAACCTTCGCACGCATTTTTCGATGCGTTTTTCGCAAGAGTCGGCGATCTTAAAAAAGATGAAGTCATATTGATAGGCGACTCTCTTTCAGCCGATATTTCCGGCGGCAAAAAATACGGACTTATGACATGCTGGTTTAATGCGGCAGGCAAAGACCCGTCAAGAGGTTCATTTTCAGATTTTACCGTAACTTCACTTTCTGCAATAAAAGCATTTATGTGAGAGGATGAATTTTAAGCATGGAATATGATTATTCTTATTTTTGCAAAAGTGCCGATTATGTTAAAAGCATTATAAATGACACTCCCGAAATTGCCGTTATTCTCGGCTCTTGCCTCGGTGATTTTTCTGAAAAAATCGAAAATCCAATAGAGATTGATTATCACGATATACCTAATTTTCTTGTATCAACCGTTGCGTCTCACGCAGGCAAGCTTATATTCGGCACGGTATCGGGCAAAAAGGTTATCTGCATGTCGGGACGCTTTCACTTTTATGAGGGCTACGCCTTCGAACAGCTGACAGCACCCATTCGTCTGTTTAAGCTTCTTGGTGTAAAAAAGACCATTATAACAAATGCCGCAGGTGCGGTTAACACTTCGTATAAGCCGGGCGATGTGATGATTATTTCCGACCACATTAAGCTTAACGGCTCAAGTCCACTGTGCGGAAAAAATATTGACGAGTTCGGTCCGCGTTTCTTTGATGTGACCGATATGTACACAAAGTCACTTCGTAAAATCGCACTCGA
>CAZTWO010000200.1:0-3364 GCA_964617965.1 uncultured Ruminococcus sp.
TCGGCGGCGGGAACGGCGTTTTGCGGAGCCTTGCCGGCTGTCATAACATTCATATAAACGCCTTTCGCGATATTTGCAACTTCCTTGCCGTCCATAAGGGCCTTATAAAGCCTGTCGGCGTGAATTTCACCGTTTTCATCAGGAGCGAATGCCTTGCTTATAAGGGCGTTGTAGCCTTCGGACTGCGTTATGATATTCTTAAGCCCGACCGTCTTTTTTGGGTCACGCATAATCTGCTCGATATTTCCGGGGTGATTGATATTTTCTGCGACATATTCAAGCTGCATTACTCTTAAAAGTACGCAGTCGGCGACAAGATCGCATCCGCTGAAGGTGTTGACTGATTTATCGTTCGCAAGCGTACCGAAAAATTCTGCGGCACCCGGCAGAATATGCTCGTTGGCATAATCACGCATTGCGTTTTCAAGAGGTGAGAACGGCACACCTTCCTTTTTGGAGATACAGTCACGGTACTTGCCGGCAAGATCCTTAAGAGTTGTTATCTCGGGTCTTCTTTGCATGACTTCATCCGCAGAAGCGACAAGCTCCTTAACGAACTTATCATCCGTGATTTTGTTGAAGTCCTCAATTGACATCTGAAGATAATTTCCGTTGTTGTCTTTTTTGAGTATACCGGGATATTTTTTATCGGCATACGACAAAGCGGCATTGCCGAGCATTCTGACATATGCCTCGGTATCGGCTCCCGTGAACAGGGTTTCGTACAATCCCTTTTCTTTGCCGTTGTTTTCGGCTCTCTCTTTCTTGATAAGACTGCCGACAATCACAGCGCCGATAAGCTGTGTGGGGTCATACTGAGGCACTCTTGTTTCACTGAAGGGCTTCAGATCGTTTTTATAAGCTTCGAATGTGGGCTTTACGCTTTCGAAATAATTTTTGACCGACGGAACATCGCTGTATCTCAATGAGCAGAAATTTATATAATCGGACATTTTGCTTCGTGCGAGAATTTTATTGCCGAGCTTTTTCTCGATGTCATTTTCTCTGTCGATTGCTTTTTTGCGGTCTTCCGGTGACAGTGTGCCGTAATTTTTATAGGTCTCAACAGCCCTTTCTATAATATTGAGCTGTTCAAGTTTCAGCTTGCCGAACTCCTTAAGCGTTTTTGCCATCTCAATACGCCTTTTTTCGAGGTCGTTGGGATTTTTTACGGTCTTATAAGCAAGATAATCATCTGTTCTGGCAACCAGAGCGGCGTACTCACGGCGGAAACGGTTTATCGCATTGGCGGCGGATTTTGTATCGGCAAGAAGATTTTCGGGGAGAGTGCCGAGCTCAAGAAGCTTTTCATACTGCTCCTTCATATCTCTGAACTCAGGAGATGAATGAATATAACCGGGGTCGGCGTGACGCATCATATCGTTCATATAATCCGTCTTGAGCTTAAAGCGGGAATTAAACAGCTTTTCGGGTTTGTCGCATTCAAGCTTCATGCTCGCACCGGACTCACGGCACACAATAACCACTCTGTCACCGTGAATCATGGCAATCGGCGAATTGTTCATAATCTCGTCAATATTCGCACCGGGTTCATTTGCAAATTCGTCACGGCTTTCGGTTACACGCTTTGTTTCAAACTGCGGCACGACATCATCACCCGTACGAAGTTCAAGACCGTATTCGGCGGCAATATCATTAAAATCATCAAGAATGGCCATTCTTTTGTAGCGTTCAACAAACGCACTGTCAACGGAATAATCCGAAAGAGAATCCTTATACGTCGTAAGCTTTTTGCCCTCAATGCCGGCTTTGCCGTCGGTGGCAATATCGTATACCTTATAATACGCAAGCTCATCCACATCAAACAGCGCATAACAGGGATTGGCAATCGATGCCAGCTTTTCATAGGCGGAAGCAAGCTCCGACTGCATTTCTTCGCATTCCGCAAAGAGCTTTAATTCATCATCCGTAATCTCCATAAACTCGGGCACAAGATTCCTGAAATTGGGGATTTCATATGATATGTTTGAGGCATCACGAAGTGCACGGAAATTTTTGCAAAGCTCGTCTATCGGAAGCGAAATGTCGGTCATTTCATTTCTCTTTTTATAGAGTGCTATGACTTCCTTTACACGCTTAACGGCAATCTCCCCGCGCTTTTTAGGCCACTCATTTTTAATCTCATTTTCGAGAGCGGCTCTGACCTCTTCACGGGGCAAATTGGGATTTTTCGCGCATCTTCTGTTAAGCACGCCTTCAATATGCTGTTCCTGCTTATCACGCTCGTCATAGTGCGTAAACATATCCACTATGATTTCATTTTCGGGATCGGGCTTATCGGGCGTGTCGTAGTTAAGCAGAGTAACGGTGGAGCGGTGAAACATTGTATTCTCGGTATGGTCGAACAGGTTTCTGGCGCAGTCCATTATGGCATCGCCCATCAACCGAGACTTTTCACGACGCGTTTCACGCTCCCCGATGGGCACAAACTTCAGCTTATGAGGTTCGTCTTCGTTGGCGTTGTATCCGTTAAGTCTATTTTCAATTATCTCTTCATCAACGCCTGTTGCAAGCTGCTTGTTGTACACGACATGAACAATGTGCTTTGCCTGTGCTATGAGCTTTTCGTCGTCGCTGAGTGCCAAAAACTCCGGCGTTTCTTCCATCCTGTATTCGGGAGAATCGATATCGGGAAGTCTTCTCTTGCGGAAGGCAATTGTTCTGAAATAATCCGCTATCTCTTTGTTGTCGTGAAGAGGATTGCCGGCTCTGAACATTGCGTCATACGCTGTGCTTTCATAGTCAATCGGCTGACCCTCGGGAATACCGAAAGCCACACGAAGCTTTTTCTCGGCATCTTCTATTGTGACACCGGGGTAATTTTCAAATACGGGGCCGTTGTTTTTGCGGCGTTTTAATTCGGCATAGACGGCACCGAAAAGGTCGGATATTGTTGTAACTGTACTCATAAGATCACTCCAAAACATTTGTATATTTTTTAAAGGTTTAAGCAAATAAAGTGAGCAAGGAGCAAGGAGCAAGGAGCAGTGTCGCAGACAAAAATCATCCGGTGAATGATTTTTGGCGTAGCGACTAATGAGGACCGGCGGCAGCGGTCCGACAACCAAAGCTAAAAAGGCACTGCGTGCCTTGGATTATATAAGCTCCGCCGGTTATATGCTTAAATGAAAATCCGTGAGAAACAAAAAAATTTTGTCTTTCAATAGGTATACACACGAGGAATGCGTTTTGTCTCAGAAATTGCATATTTTTATTTTAACACATATGATTTGGGATTGCACTATAAAAATTTAAGAATTAGGTAATTAGTGTTGTGATTATAGGGAAGGCGGCGAGCAAGGCGAGCCGGGGGCGGCGAGCAAGGCGAGCCGGGGGCGGCGAG
>CAZTWO010000201.1:0-3353 GCA_964617965.1 uncultured Ruminococcus sp.
CTTCGGCAAACACGGCAATGATAGCCTTTCAGGATATGTGCGGCTTCGGCAACGATGCCCGCATGAACATTCCCGGTGTCCCCGAGCTTAACTGGAGGTTCAGAACCACGGCGGACACAATCCGGCAGATGGATAAGGAGTATTTCAGGGAAATAAATGAGCTGTTTGGCAGAAGCAAATAGAAATTAGCAATTAGCGGTTAGCAAGGAGCAATGGAAGTTAGCAAGGAGCAAGGAGCAAGGAGCAGTGCAATTGAATGTAGAATGCATAATGCATAATGCATAATGTCGGAAGGCACTGCGTGCCTTGGATTATAAGCTTCGCAGACATTAAAGTTGCTGATAATTGGTAAGTTAATCTTTTGCGGAACTTTATAATTCAAAACGCCTTGGCGTTTTCATTAATTCTGCATTCTGCATTCTACATTCTACATTAAATAAATGTTTCGGAGATGTCATTTGTCGGCATCTCCGTTTTCTTTTCAAAAATTTTATTTTTCTTATATATTTTTTTAAGGGAAATATGATATAATAATTTTGACTATCCTGCCCCTTAAATGTATTGTTTTATAATACAGTTAGCAAGGAGCAAACAGAGTTAGCAAGGAGCAAGGAGCAGTGCAATTGAATGTAGAATGCATTCTACATTCTACACTAAATCAGTTATTTTACAAAAAAAAGCCAATCATTAGCGAAGCCTATATAATCCAAGTCCGCAGGACTTCCGACACTGCTCCTTGCTCCTTGCTAACTTTTCGTGCTCCCTGATAACTTGATGGCTCCATGGATAACACCAACTGTAATTTCCCGTTAAACTAAAAAAGAAAGGAGAATTTATCATAAAATCCATCTCCCTCACCGGTCAAAAGACCGTGGTTCTTGAAAAAGTCAAAGAATCCGCGCTGTCCGTTTTGCCCGTTGTAATAATCGTTATCGTTCTGTGTCTCACCGTGTCGCCTGTTGATACGGATCTTCTGCTGTGCTTTCTTTTAGGTGCGTTGATGCTTGTTGTCGGCATGGGCTTTTTCTCGTTGGGTGCGGATACCGCAATGAGCCGTATCGGCAGCAGAATAGGCACAGCCCTCACAAGCACAAAAAAACTGCCGCTTATATTGGCGGTTAGCTTTCTTCTGGGCTTTGCCGTAACAGTCGCCGAACCCGATTTGCAGGTGCTGGCAAACACCGTACCGCACATAAATTCAACCGTTCTGCTTGCGACCGTCGGTGTCGGTGTCGGCTTTTTTCTGTCGATGTGCATGCTTCGTATCATCACAGGCATAAAACTCAGATATATGCTTCTTGTCTGTTACGCATTATTGTTTATTCTCGCGTTTTTTACGGACAGCTCATTTTTGGGCATCGCTTTTGACTCGGGCGGTGTTACTACGGGACCTATGACCGTGCCGTTTATTCTGGCGTTCGGTATGGGTGTTGCACACATAAGAAGCGATAAAAACGCCGAAGCGGACTCCTTCGGTCTTGTCGCGCTGTCGTCTGTCGGGCCTATCCTGTCTGTTCTCATTCTCGGATTTTTCTATCCGCAGAAGGACGGCGTTGCGGACCTGAGTGTCGCCGCATTCGGAAATACAGCCGAAATCGGTGCGGCGTATCTTAAGGCCATACCCGCATATATGAAAGAAACGGCAATGTCGCTTCTGCCCGTAATGGTGATATTTCTCATTTTTCAGCTTGTTTTGCTTAAACTCGAAAGAAGAACATTCTGCAAAATACTGATAGGCGTTCTGTATACATATATCGGTCTTGTTCTGTTTCTGACCGGAGTAAATGTCGGCTTTTCGCCATTAGGCTCTGTTCTGGGTAGGGAGCTTGCGACGGGCAATACAAAATATCTGCTTATTCCGCTGGCGATGCTTATCGGCTGGTTCATCATATCCGCAGAACCTGCTGTTGCCGTACTCGAAAAACAGATAGAAGAAGTAAGTGCCGGAGCGATCCCCGGCAAGGCAATAAAAATAAGTCTGTCGGTTGCAGTCAGTCTCGCACTCGGTTTGTCAATGCTCAGAGTGCTCACGGGAATTTCACTTATGTGGTTCTTAGTCCCGGGGTACGCAATCGCTCTTATTCTGTCATTTTTCGTCCCCGACATATATACGGCAATTGCCTTTGACTCGGGCGGCGTTGCATCCGGCCCCATGACAGCGGCATTTATACTGCAGTTTGTAATGGGCGCAAGCTCGGCGCTCGGCGGCGATATTCTTAGTGACGCATTCGGTGTTGTCGCGCTTGTCGCCATGATGCCGCTAATATCAATTCAGATTGTCGGCTTCATTTTCGAGCACAGAACGGACGACAAAACGCCTGCCGAAATTTACGGCGACTACGATATAATTGAACTGTGGGAGGATGCCGTATGAATTTTGTGATTTCAATAGTCAACCACGGTGTTGAAGAAATAATGAAGGGGCTTTATTCGGAGCTGTCTCTGCCTGTCGCCGCCGTATTTCACGGTGAGGGCACGGCGGTTCAGAGTATGCTCGATCTGCTTGGAATAGAATCCGTTGACAAGCTTATTTTTGTCACAGTCGCACCGAAAGAAAAAACCGAGCGTCTTTTTGAGCTTCACAGAAGCAGACTGTACACGGGTGTACCCGGTCACGGTATCGCCGTCAGCATTCCCGTAAAAAGCGTAGGAGGAGGAAAAACCTTGGCATACTTAAACGACAACAAACCGATAGATAAAGAAAAACCCGAGCTTAATACGCCGACAGAGCTTATTATCGTAATCGGCAACGAGGGCTGTACCGATACCGTAATGAACGCTGCACGCTCGGCAGGCGCTACGGGCGGCACGGTCATTCACGGCAAGGGCACGGGCGACAAAAAGAGTGAAAAGTTCTATAATGTCTCAATCGCCAAAGAAAAAGAAGTTATTCTCATAGTAACCCCGACCGTGCGAAAAGCGGACATTATGCGTGCCGTCCTCGAAAAAGCAGGACCCGAAACAAAATCCGGAGGAATAGTATTTTCGCTCCCGGTCAGCGAGGCGATTGGGTTTGGGACAATTAGCAATTAGCAATGATATAAGGGGCCGTGACGCTAATGTAGAATGTAGAATGCAGAATGCAGAATGTCGGAAGTCCTGCGGACTTGATTTTATAAGCTCTGCAGACATAAGACCTAAGCAGAACAGATAGGTGTAATTTTTGCGTAGCTTTATGATTCAAAACGCTTCAGCGTTTTCCTTCATTATGCATTATGCATTATGCATTCTACATTATACTGCTCCTTGTTCACTAAAAAATTTTAAGGCAGTGCAACAATCAATCAGAATAGATAGATGTAATTTTTGCGTAGCTTTATGATTCAAAACGCTTCAGCGTTTTCCTTCATTAT
>CAZTWO010000202.1:0-3345 GCA_964617965.1 uncultured Ruminococcus sp.
ATTCAAGTCCGCAGGACTTCCGACATTCTGCATTCTGCATTCTGCATTCTGCATTCTACATTCTAATAGTTTTGTCGAGCTTCGGATTATATAAGGATATAAAAAGACGTATTTTAATAATACTCCAAATTCCCCGTGTTGTCAAATTGACATTATGCGGAAAATACAATAATATTTATAAAAAATTTGTTTTGTTCATTGACTTGTAATAAATTGTTTGGTATTATTTAACATATAACTAACAAAACCTAAACGGAGGAAGCAGAATGTCAACAAGAATAGCGTTTGTCGCGGATATACATTTATATTCTTCCTCTCTTGGTGTTTCGGGCAGGGCGTACGAGCTGCGTTCGGGCTCGGATCAGAAATGTCTGGCGGAGTCCGCCGCCGTTACGGATGCTGCGTTTGAGCTTATAAAGAAAAGCGGTGCCGCAGGGGTCGCTGTCGTCGGCGACGTGACAAATGACGGCGAAATGTGTTCGCACTCGGAAATTGTCGAAAAGCTGACGGCACTTAACGAAAGCATTCCGGTTTATCCCATAACTTCAACGCATGACTGGTGCTCGGATAATAACCCCAGACGCTATGACGGCGAAAACGTATATAACGATGTTGAGACGGCGGACAAAGAAAAGCTGAACGAAATGTATCTGCCGTTCGGAAAAGAAAAAGAGATTTCTTCGTTTAAGACGAAAATCGGATTTTTCTCCCGTGTGTTTTCTGTCGCACCCGGTGTGCGGCTTATGATGATAAATGATGACTGCGACGGCGTAAACGGCAAGTCGGGTTATTCGGACGAGCATATCGCATGGGTGAAAACCGAAGCCGAGAAGGCGAAAAAAGCCGGGGATATGATAATAGCCGCCGAGCATCATCTCGCACTGCCGTGTATATCTCCGCTTGTAAATTCATCTCAGCGTATTTCCGACGGAGAAAAAATTGCGGATATCATGGCGGACTGCGGCATAAGCCTGCTGTTTGTCGGGCACTCGCACATGATGAGAGCGACAGAGCATGTGTCACCGAACGGAAATAAGATAACGCAGTTTAATCTGTCCGCGCTGTGCGGTTATCCGGCGACGATAACATATGCCGATATAGATACCGAGAGCGGCACGGTTAAAATCACAAATGAGTATATAAACGAATTCACATATAACGGCAGAATTTGCGGCAGAGAATATTTTGCCGAGCACGCGACAAATATAGTCACGAACATATTAAACGGCGCGCTGAAGGATAAAAAGGAATTTGCCGACAGGTTGGGTGCGATGGGAATTAAGTTCAGCCCCAATGATAAGCAGTATAAGCTTATAAAAAAAGGTGTTAATTTTTTGATGAATGTAAAGGTCGGCAGGGCGGCGCACATAATAAATACGCTTGTGCCGGGTGCCGGATACCCTAAGAGCATGACGGCGAATATTAAGAATGATAATCTTTTAGGTTATATATTGCCTGTGTTCTTGTCTGTTTTTGACGGCGGCGAAGCAATGAATGGTGTCCCCGATGAAGTGCGAGAGATTGTAAAGCACACCGGACGAGTTGCGGCGACAGCTGTTCACCGTCTGCCGATTCCGAAAAAGAAAAAGAGCAAAATAGAGTCGATTGTCGAAAAGGTCGGCGATACGTTAAATGAGCTTGCCGAACCCGGATGTACACTGACACCGACGGCGGTTTATAAAAAGTAATTTCGCAAATTTACATAAAAAATCTGTTACAGTCAATCAAATGACTGTTGGGAGGAAAAACCTATGGAAAAGAGAAAAGTCTGTCTTACAGGCGCGACAGGTCATGTCGGCTTTGCAATTCTTAAGGAGCTGCAGAACTACGATGACAGAGATGTCAGAATCTTAATCAGAAAAGACCCCGGTTATTTCGGTGATCTCAAGTGCGAAAAGGTAAAGGGGGACATTACCGATTACAACTCACTCGTAGCGGCATTTGAGGGCTGTGATACCGTCTATCATGTCGCGGGATTTGTTGAGATAAAGCCCGGACACGAGGGTCGCGTTTACAGCGTAAATGTCAACGGCACAATAAACGTCATAAAGGCGTGCAAGGCGTGCGGCGTAAAGAGACTTGTCTATATGAGCAGTGTCGATACATATATTCCGCTTCCCGATAATCAGGTAATGACCGAAAAGTATTCATACTCTCCCGAAAAGGTGGAGGGTACATACGGCAAGACAAAGGCATGGGCGACACAGCTTGTGCTTGACAATAACGGTGTTGACGGACTTGAAACGGTTGTATGTCAGCCGAGTGCGTGCATAGGTCCGTATGATTTCAAGATTTCAAGCGTCGGCAGTATGATAAGAATGTTCTCAACGGGCAAATTCCCGATTACAATGACATTCGGCGGATACAATTTTGTTGATGTCCGTGATGTTGCGAAGGGTACAATTGCGGCAGGCGACAAGGCCAAGGCCGGTGAAGTATACATTCTGTGCGGCAAGGCATGCACGGTTGACGATTTCATAACGACACTCGCAAAGGTCTGCGGAAACAAGCCGCCGAAAATCAAGCTCGGCAAGGGTATTATAGATGCTGCCGCTCCCGCAATGGAAGTGTATTATAAGCTTGCGGACAAAACGCCGATTTTCACACGCTACGCCGTAAGAAAGCTCTGCTCGAACTGCAATTTCTCTTATGAGCATGCGGCAAAGGATCTGGGATACAGCCCGAGATCGCTTGAAGAGTCGCTGAAGGATACGGTGGAGTGGCTTAAAGAAGCAGGGCAGATCTGAAAAGTCTGAAAGACTTTTCATCAGTGAGCAAGGAGCAAGGAGCAAGGAGCAAGGAGCAGTTGTTGCTCAATTAACAATTAAGAATTAAGAATTAAGAATGTCGGAAGGCACAAAGTGCCTTGGATTATAAGCTTCGCAAGAGGTTAACTAAAAAGTGTCTTGTTTATGCAAGGCACTTTTTTAATGTAGAATGTAGAATGCATAATGCAGAATGTCGGAAGTCCTGCGGACTTGATTTATAAGCTTCGCAAAATTTAAAGCTGATATAAAACCGGCAATCTAATCGTCAGCGTAGCTTTATAATCCAAAACGCTTTAGCGTTTTCTTGATTTTGGTTTGTCGGACCGCTGCCGCCGGTCCTCTTTAGTCGCTACGCCAAAAATCATTCACCGGATGATTTTTGTCTGCGACATTATGCATTCTACATTATGCATTCTGCATTGTTTTGTCCTTCGGACTTGATTTATAAGCTTCGCAAAATTTAAAGCTGATATAAAACCGGCAATCTAATCGTCAGCGTAGCTTTATAATCCAAAACGCTTTAGCGTTTTCTTGATTTTGGTTTGTCGGACCGCTGCCGCCGGTCCTCTTTAGTCGC
>CAZTWO010000203.1:0-3258 GCA_964617965.1 uncultured Ruminococcus sp.
AAAACTACACAGAAGGGGGAAGATGTCGATGCAAAAGGGGCCGGGGGTCAGGGGTCGGGGGTCGGGGGGGGGAGAACAATTAGCAATTAGCAGTGAGCAATTAGCAATTTCGGAAGTCCTGCGGACTTGAATTATACGGCTTCGCTGAAAAGAAAAAATCGAGACTACGCAAAAAAAAACCGCAGGTGAGGCATCATTGCGCCTGCATCTGCGGAATTAACAGTTATATACGGGTGGTTTGTTGACATGTCGCGAAGCTTTATAATCCAAGGCACTTTGTGCCTTCCTTAGCCCCTGACCCCCGGTTCCCGACCCCCGGCCCCTTATTAACGGCATTTTGCCTACTGCTTTGCAATTTTCGTGTCGTTTATCGCCCTGAACAGCGACAACTCGTTATCGTACGGCAGATCACAGCTTAAGTGCCACACCATTATGCCGCCGAGCCCCGCATCAACCGCAAAAGCAGTTTTGTCGGAAATCATCTGAACTGAATTTATATACTGCGGTGCGGTCATGGGGTTGCCGCTGTGGTCAAAGCCGTTGTATCTGATAAGATTTGTGTATCTGTCAAGTTTGTCTTTAAAGCTGTTGTAATTGCCCCAATATCCGAGTCTATTTGTCGGACGGGAATAAAACGGTACGCCGAGATCGATTTTGTCTGCCGAAAATCCGCCCTTAATCGTTTTTCTAATTCCGTTTGCGGTAACGGGGAAAATCGAATGATACCCGTGTGCCGTAAACATATCGTAAAGCATGACTTCAACTCTGTCGATGATTTCAATTACATCTTCATCGAATTGAAGATCCCACGGTGCGATTGCGAGGGAGATAATCTTGTCGGGAATAGCCTTATCGAGCTTTCTTAAAAAGTTGTTGTACAGCTTCCACTCCGATTTGTTTTCGGGGTATTCATAGTCCATATCAAAGCCGTCAAAACCGTATTTCTCAACAAATGCGGCAATATTTGCACACAGATTATCGACATTTTCATCGCTCATCATTGAATTTATATCAGCGTGATTGTCATTGTACGGCATTGAAATATCGCAGATAAGATTTATATCTCTGTCTCCGACGGCTGTTTTGACAATTTCGAGCATTTCGGCGTATTTATCTTCGGTCGTTTCGTTCCCGTTGCCGTCAACAAAATAAATATTGCCTTTTGCGTCGTATTTTGCCATGTTTATAACAATAAGGTCTGTTACTGCGTCAAGCCCCGAAAAGTCAGTGTCTTCTGTGACACCGGTTGCAACAAGATAGCTTGTTACACGCAGATTTTTCGCGTTTTCGTCTTTTATGTCATAGACGGCAAAATCCGTAAGTCTGAAATTGTCGGATGATTCACTCACGAAAATTCTTAAGTATCTGTACTCTACGTCACCCAAAAAACAGGTGTGACCGCCTTCGATGCAGTCGGACTGATACAGAAACTCGTATCCCGTGTCTTTATCATTTGAGCCGTAAATTTCAAAAAGAGTTACATTCTGCCCGCTTTCTTTAAGCACAACGGTGTTAAAGCTCTTCTTCTCACCTAAATCGACAGTAATATAGCAGTTTTCTTCCTCTTTGCCCTTAAGCGAAAAAGACGAAGTTTCCTTGCCGTCCTGCTTAATATAAGTGCAGTCAGCGGCAAGGTTATTATACTCTGCGTATACTTCATTCATCGCCGCCCTGCCGTTTTCACCGCACCCGGTAAGCGACAGAATAAGGCTTATTATGACAAGCACGGCACATAACGTTCTCTTCATTTTTCTTTTCCTCTGATATCAAAAATTTGTGTTTATGATTGCGTTGCATATGCTCTCGTTTGTATAGTCGACAAGCACTGCGCCCATGAATTTCTTTTTGCCGTTTGAAGCATACTCGGTTATGAACGGATTAAGCCCCTCGGCAACGGTAAGAGGCCTCGGAAGCCCCGTCAGACACCCGCTTATAAAGCAAATGCACAGCTGCGGCTTGCCACGGTAAACGCTCTTGCAGTCGCTCAGATATTCACATACGGCAAGTGTCTTTTCACTGACGGCTTTAACGGTGTATCTGTCCTGAACAAATAGCGAAAAATTGTCTTTCTCGATTATAAATGAAGCATTATCGTTCCAGCCTTTCGAACCGTCAAGGCCGTCGATTTCGTCCGTATTAAAACGCTTTAACAGCACTATCTTCCCTCTGCATTCATCGAGTGACGGAATTTTACTCTCCGTATACCACATATCTCTGTTATCGTTAATAAAACGGTTCAGATATTCGGCAATATCGTCATCGCTGTCACTGCGTTCGTTCTTTATGCTCATAATAAGACTCTCAGTCGGGTGTATCTCAAGAAAAGCATAGCACTGTGTCAGAACGTCTCTAAGGGTTATGCACTGCGGTAAAATTCCGTGTGCAAGGCAAAGCTCGCCCTTTTCGATATACACACGCAGATCAAGAAAACGAACACCCATATTAAGCTGGTCAAAAACCGTATAATTCTGGCATTTGCCGAGGTTATAAAGCGGCTCATATAATGCGCACGAATTGTGTGTACCGGGTATAGACAGCTCGCTTATAAGCTTTTTGCCGTCAATTTTGCCCATCCAGTCGCCCTGTGAAAATCCGCCGACATGCTTTGTCTTTTTAATATCAAGCACTGCGGAAGTGAATTTAAGAAGTGAATTAAACCTGTTCATGCTATTTTCTCTCCGAATTAATTTTTATGCTTCCAGTTTAGATTAAAACCGTCACTTTGTCAATCTAAAAATATTCTTGTAATCGTTTATCGCCAATTGCCGTTATTGCTAACTGCTAATTACCAATAGTAACATTCTGACTTTCATCACATTTATTATTCCATACAAGATTATCACTTTCAAATAAATTTATCTCCTGCGAAGCCTTAAAATCCAAGGCACGCAGTGCCTTCCGACATTGTTAATTGTTAATTGTTAATTGTTAATTGTAAATTGCCACATCCCGATATTTATCGCACTTATAATTTTATATAAGAATATCATTGTCAAATAAATTCATCTCCTGCGAAGCTTTAAAATCCAAGGCACAAAGTGCCTTCCGACATTATGCATTCTACATTATGCATTCTTCATTGCTCTGTTGTTCCAACTTTATTTATAAGCCTCGTGTCACTGCTCCTTGCTCCTTGCTCCTTGCTAACTGAAAAACGGCGTCGACACATCTCTGCATCAACGCCGGTTTTGCTCTTAAAAATTATACAAGCTCATAAGTCTTGTCAAACTGTGTAAGATATTCGCCTGTCGAGAACTG
>CAZTWO010000204.1:0-3242 GCA_964617965.1 uncultured Ruminococcus sp.
TTTATTCAAACTATTTTGACGTGACACGTGACAGAGTAATAACCGCCCACGGTGTCGAAAACCTCAAGGTAGGGGAGAATACATACAAGAATATTTCCGAGATAAAAATCGACTGAGATTTTATCGAGAATAAAAAACAGTGAAAAAACAGTGAAAATTAGTGTAAAAACAGTGTAAAAACAGTGGAATTTTCTGCAAAAATCGGTTATAATTTTCTCGGGTGATTTTATGATTAAAGTTATGCTTACAAATGAAATTCTGAAATATATAACCGAAATCGACAAAAACAGATATAATGTATCCTCTGTTAAGCTGGCGTACGATGTCGCAAACAGACTTCGCAAAAATTCAAAGAAGAAAAGCTCATACGCTTCAAATAAAATCGAGGGAAATCCGCTGACCGAAAATCAGGTCGATGAAGTAATCGAAACAGACGCACACCGCCACTTCTTAAAGCCCGAACAGGAGGTCAGAAATTATTTTCTCGCTCTCGGTTTTCTTGAGGAAACGGCAAAGAATAAAGAACCGTTTTCGAAAAAGCTTATCTTAGAAGTGCAGAAGCTTGTCGAAAAAGGTGCATCAAAAGAAAAAATCGGTTTGAGAGGTCCTATGCCTCCCGGTGTGCTTTTTGCCGTATACGACTCAAAAACGGGCAACCCCGACTATATTCCGCCGGAGGCTGCCGATATTCCATCACTACTGGATGAGCTTGTGGGGTACGTGAACACAACCGATGATCATCCGCTTATCGTTGCGGCGGTTGTACACTATCAGCTGGTTACAATTCATCCGTTTGAAGACGGCAACGGACGCACGGCAAGACTGCTGTCCGGTTATATTCTTGATATTAACGGCTACGGTTTTAACGGAATAGGTTCGCTTGAAGAATATTTCGCATACGATATCGACGAATACTATAATTCAATTCAGATGGGCTTGCCCGCGCTTTATTATTCCGGGCGTAACAACCCTCCGCATTCGGAAATATGGATAAACTATTTTCTCAGAATGGTTATGCTGTATTCGACAAAGGTATGTGAAATACAGAAAAGCTCCGAGTCGGATGAAATAACGGGCAGTGTTTCATATCTCAGGCAAAAAGAAAAAGATCTTCTTTTGCTTCTGCTTAAAAAATGCAGCGGAGAATTTACGCCGATTGAGCTGTCAAAAGAGCTTGGTGTTACAAATAAGACTGTTATAAATCGCCTTTCCGTGCTCTCGAAAAACGGATTTGTCGTGCCGATATTGGCTAAACAGAGAATTACATCATATAAGCTCAGTGATTTTGCTAAGACTCACAAACGGGCGATAGAGCACGAACTGAAAAAACAGTAATACAAAAAACCGCCTTACGGGAGTCAGCTGTGGGGCGGAATTTTACAGTTAGCAAGGAGCAAAACAAGTTAGCAAGGAGCA
Source organism: uncultured Ruminococcus sp. (assembly GCA_964617965.1). Taxonomy (GTDB): domain Bacteria; phylum Bacillota; class Clostridia; order Oscillospirales; family Acutalibacteraceae; genus RUG806. Next base: position 1,417 of record CAZTWO010000204.1, read on the forward strand.
AGGAGCAGTGTCGGAAGGCACTGTGTGCCTTGGATTTATATGGCTTCGCCTTTATTGAGATTGGAGTGTGGAGTTGCTTCGCGGAAAAAAGTCAGCAGGGAGCAACGCAAGGAGCAAGGAGCAATGTCGGAAGGTACTGTGTGCCTTGGATTTATATAGCTTCGCCTTTATTGAGATTGGAGTGTGGAGTTGTTTTGCATGTGCATTCACCCGTTCGACCCTTTTTTATGCATTGCTAATTGCTCATTGCTAATTGTTTTTGTTGTTTTGCAAAGCAGAACGACAAAAAAAGAGCCTGCCTTAAGCAGACTCTTAATTCGTCAATTTCGGGTTAATTTAGTCGGACTATAATTATTCCTTTGACTTTGCGTAGCACTCGCTGCACAGAACGGGACGGTCGTCACGGGGCTTAAAGGGAACTCTTGCTATGCCGCCGCAGTTGCTGCAGGTGGTCTCAAAAAATTCTCTCTCGCCTTTGGAAGCGTTCTTGCGCTTGATGCGGCAGTCCTTGCAGCGCTGAGGGTCATTTGTAAAGCCCTTCTCGGCAAAGAACTCCTGCTCACCGGCTGTGAATACAAATTCCTGGCCGCAATCCTTGCAAATGAGTGTTCTGTCTTCGTACATTTCGTTACCTCGCTGAATTTTTTTGCCTTGGTGGTTTCTCCACTTAAGACGATTTTGATATATCTTAACGGTTTGACCGCTGAGATCAGATTTTGTTCGCCGCTTTTTTAAGTTTGCCGCGAATACGCTGTAATGCGTTCGCAACCGCTTTGGGGCTTATGTCGAGTTTTTCGGCTGTCTCTTTGTTTGTGTACCCTTCAAGGCACAGTGACACGACTCTTTTTTCGAGAGGGGACAACAGGTCATTCATACACATGACAAGCTCTTTTGTGTGCTCTGAGTCTATATATCGGCTCTCGGGTGTCGAATAAGATACGGCGTCGACATCCTCCAACGGCACATATGTGTTTAGCATGCTGTTTTTGTTTGCTGCTTGCGCTTTTGTAACAGTCCTTATGCGGTTTGCTATACAAACGGCGGAATAGGTCTTAAACGAGGCGTTTTTCTGAGAAGAGTAGGAGTATGCAGCGAAAAGTAATGCTATCAGCCCTTCCTGAATAATATCATCGTTTTCGAGTGACGCACCGTAATACCGTGACGCCAAAGAGCGGACAAACGGAGTATAGCGTTCGAGCAAAACTTTAATTGCCGTTTTGCTGCCTTCCTGCAAAAGCCAGGTCAGCTCTTCGTCGGTTTTCAGTCGTGCAGATTCGATGGTAAGATCAGAGGACATATTCTTTTCCTTTAAATCATATAAACATTTAACAGTTTACACAAAAAATTGCGGTTTGTCAATAGCCTTTTTTCTCCATTCAATGAAAATACCGAATTTATTTTTTCGGTAAAGCAACAGAACCGCCGTTTTTACGAATCGAACGGCCTGTTAATATGCTGTTATCCCAAAATTAAAGCCATAACCCCGGCAATCAGACAGCACGGCAGTCCGATAATCATTCCCGCACACGAGCCCTTGATATGAAACATACAGTCGTGTTTTCTTTACCTCAGATTTAAATTCATTTTGGACTTTCTTTTTGCAGTCGTCCGTGTTCATATCGGGATATACAGCCTTCATCGTCTCAAGCACAGGCTTAAAGCACATCAACTCAATCCCTTTTGCAAGCAGACCGTATTTAAGCATGGCGGGTACTCCTTTCCGTTTTCAGTTAGCATATGCTAACTGCTTCGCTTTTGAAAAGCCGCCGTCGGCAGCCTCTCAAAATTTCTTTTTACACTTTTATTCTATAACGCCCGTGACCGAA
>CAZTWO010000205.1:0-3212 GCA_964617965.1 uncultured Ruminococcus sp.
CCGCCATCTTAATTATAGCCTTCCTCCCCCTCCCGCACTTCGGCAAAATTGCGAAGAAGTGCCACAGGGGGTTGTTCTTTTTTATGATTTTGCCGTCTCTCAGCACTGTATCGCACCGAGCGAGAACATCGGACACGGGGATATTGTTTTCGCCGACTGTGTGAGCGTCGCCCATAAATGACAGCGTTTTGTTGTCGTGAATTTCTGCGACACGGTGCAGAATAAGCCTGTCGCCGTGACAAAACAGCAGAACATCCCCGACCGAGACACTGCCGTCAAAGGGCGTGAGAAAGGCTTTATCTCTCCCCTCGACCAAAAACGGTGCCATACTGCCGCCCGTAACGGTGAGCGGAAACGGTTTGCCGCTGTTTTCGTCGAAATAAACCGGCAGAAAGCTTTTAAGCTCCTCAGCGGTCATCTTTTTATCGGACATATCAGACAAATCGTGTGAGGTCTTCTTTGAGAAGGCACTCTCTTATGACGGTATCAGCGGCAATCTCCCGTCCGAGATAACCCGAAACAGCGGTGTTGAGCTGAATGGGATTGAGGTTAAACACACTTCCGGCGGGCAGAATTACATCAAGCACAACATTTTCACCCTCTGTGTGCAGGGTGAATTTTTTTATATGCTCGCTGACGTTAACTGTCTTGATAATTTTTTTATTGCCCTTTTTGCCGCTCTTTTCGCAGGTAAGCGAACCCGAAACAAGGGCATTGTACAGCTCTTCTTCCGTTATTTCATTCTTGGAATAAACGGCGGTGTATTGACCGTAGGCGATTAAAGCGGGCTTGTCAACGGGTTTTGTTACGGCTTCGATTTTTATACCGTTCGGCATGACGGCATTCAGGCGGTCTTTTATTTCATCAAGAGAAATATCTTCAACTATTCTTATGTCAACAGGCTCGTTTTTGCCCTCAACTCCGAGCGAGAGAGCAAGCAGGAATGAAATATACGGATGCGGATTAAAGCCCTCCGTGTACCACAGCGGTATATTCGCTCTGCGAACCGCACGCTGCATAAGACGGAACATATCAAGGTGCGATACGTATTTTAACAGTCCCTGTTTTGAGAGCCACAGTCTTACTTCGTTAAACATTCGCATTTGCCTCCGTTGAGCTTATTTGAGCCGCATCCGGCACACTTTATACGGCAGTGCGGTGTGGTCTCGGCAGTGTACGCTTTTTTCGCTTCACGCATAAGAAATTCTTTTGTAACGCCGAAATCGATATGATCCCATGGAAGGACCTCATCGAACGAGCGGCGGCGGTTGGCGTAAAAACGTGGGTCAACACCCAAATCATCAAACACTCTCTGCCAGACATCAAACTTAAACATCTCGCCCCAGCTGTCAAACTTACAGCCTCGACGCCACGCTTCCTCTATAACGGCGCTTAAACGGCGGTCGCCTCTCGCGAGAACGCCTTCAAGAAATGAAGTGGGGATATCATGAAACGCCAGAGAAATCTTTTTTGACGGCACGGTAGCCTTAAGATGCTCCTGTTTTGCTTTCAGCTCCTCTGGGGTAGCCTGCGGTTCCCACTGAAACGGCGTAAACGGCTTCGGAACAAAGCTTGAAGCGGACGCACCGACTGTAACTCCCCTGCCCTTCGGTCTGTCGGGGCAGGCGTAAAATTCATCGACAACCTTTTTTGCGAGAATGCCGATGCCCTCGACATCCTCATCGGTCTCGGTGGGAAGTCCTATCATGAAATAGAGCTTAACGGCACTGTATCCGCCCGAAAATGCGGTGCGGGCTGTCTCAAGCATTTCTTCCTCTGTGACATTCTTGTTTATAACGTCACGCATACGCTGAGTACCGGCCTCGGGTGCAAATGTAAGCCCGGAGCGGCGAACGGTGAGAAGCTTTTTCATGAGCTCCTCGGGGAAGTTGTCAACACGAAGAGAGGGCAGAGCAACATTTACCTTTTCGCCGGGTGTCCACTCAAGAAGCATGGTGAGAAGCTCCTGAATATGCGAATAGTCGGAGGAAGAGAGCGAGCAGAGTGAAATTTCATCGTAGCCCGTGTTTTTGATAAGCTCCTTACACTGCTCGTTTATGGTCTCGGGGCGTTTTTCTCTTATCGGACGATAGATAAAGCCGGCCTGGCAGAAACGGCACCCGCGGATGCACCCTCTGAAAATCTCATGCGTCACACGGTCATGAACAACATCTATAAACGGCACGACAAATTTTGTGGGATAATAAACCTTGTCAAGGTCCTTTACCACTCTTTTATGTACACGTGCGGGAGCGTCGCCCTTAGGGGTAACTTCCTTAAGTGTGCCGTCATCGTTATATGAAACATCATAAAGCGACGGAACATACACACCGGGCATTTTTGCGGCCTCGGCAAGAAACTCCTGCTTAGTCGAACCGTTTTTCTTGTGCTTTTTATAGAGGTCTATTATCTCGTTTGACTCGTCCTCGCCGTCGCCCAGAAGAAACAGGTCGAAAAAGTCGGCAACGGGCTCGGGGTTGCAGGCGCACGGACCGCCGCCCATAACAATCGGGGACAGCGATTTTCTGTCAGCCGCACGAACGGGAAGCCCCGCCAAATCGAGCATATTTAAAATGTTTGTATAGCACATCTCATATTGCAGTGTAAAGCCGATAAGATCAAAATCCTTAATCGGGTCGCCGCTTTCGAGACCGTAGAGCGGAATATTGTTTTCACGCATTTTCTCTTCCATATCGGGCCACGGAGCGAACACACGCTCGCACCATGTGTCGTCACGGTCGTTAGCGATGCCGTAGAGGATTTTTATTCCGAGATGGCTCATGCCTATTTCATATGAATCCGGGAAACAGAATGCATAGCGGACATCCACACTGTTTTTGTCTTTTATCACGCTGTTAAGCTCGCCGCCGATATAACGCGCGGGCTTTTGCACAAGCGGAAGAATTTTTTCTAATCTTTTGTCCATGGTATTCTCCTTTTGCAAAGGGACTGAAATACAATAAGACCATTATACAATTTTTTTCGGGCTTTTTCAATAGGGGAAGGCAACTCATAATTAGCAATTAGCAGTTAGCAATGAGCAATGAAGGGACCGGGGGCCGGGTGTCAGGGGCCGGGGCCGGAGGCTAAGGAAGTCCTGCGGACTTGATTTATATAGGCTTCGCAGACATTAAACTTGAACTTCTATTATAAGTCTAATCACTTGCGAAGCTTTATAATCCAAGGCACGCAGTGCCTTCCCTGTTTTCCCC
>CAZTWO010000206.1:0-3203 GCA_964617965.1 uncultured Ruminococcus sp.
AACCGCAAGGGAGCGGGCGGATGTCCCGTGCCCCTGCACGGGACGGAGCTTAGCGGACTTTGCGGTTGGTGAAGCCGCGAGAAGGCGGATACGCCGCCGACGAGCGGCACGGCGGCGAAGAGGCGGCCCTGCCAAGGGCAGGGGCGGCGATGAGCCGCATGCTCTGCCGTAAGAAGCGTCAGCGTATTACGGCAAAAGCCCCGAGCGAGCTGAATTTGTTCAGTCGCAGCCTCATGCGGCTTAACAAATGAAAGCGAGGGAGGGGCAGCCGCCCGGAGGCGGTACCCGGCTGTCCGGCATTAAAGTCTGCATATTTCAAAAAGCCAACCGACCGGACAGCCGGGTGCCCCGACAGGCGGCTCAGCTCCCGCCGGTACGGCTACGCCCTGCAATGCGAAATAAGCTTACCTTTTGCGAAGCCATTGCTAATTGCTAATTTCTAATTGCTAATTGTTTTGCGAAGCCCCCCGGCCCCCGGTCCCTGGCCCCCGGCCCCTTCCATTGCTAATTGCTAATTGTAATGCTTAACTCCGCACCTGCAATCCTGCTGCACCTTGAAAATCTTTATGAAGAACAGCTTAATTTTCCAGAAGAACGCTGCAATTCCACTTGTCTTATGGCAGTTGCATGAGCAGCTCGAAGACGGATTTTTCTGTTCAAGCTGTGTGCCGCAGCTGTCGCAGATACCGTCACCGTTTGCGTCCTTGTGACCTGTTTTCGCAACTGCAACACTCTGCTTGTCGCCGCACTTGCAGACCTTTTCAATAAGACCGTCCTCTGTGCAGGTGGCTTCTTTTGCGGTATTGACGGTCGAATAATTATGACCTGTTGCCTTAATCGTCTCCTGCTTCTTTATCGTCGTGCCGCACACCGAGCAGCGTGTGCCGTCGGTAAGCCCCGTATTTGTGCATGTGGGGGCTGTTCCCTTTACCGTCTCCGGTGTATGAGCAGTCTTTGCAAGTGTAACGCTCTGTTTGTCGCCGCATCCCTTGCATACTTTTTCGGCAATGCCGGTTTCGGTGCAGGTCGCCGCCTTAACCGTTACCGCTTCGCCGTAGCTGTGCGATACCATCGGAATTGTCTGCTGTGCGGTAAGCGTCGTGTTGCAGACCGAGCAATATGTGCCGTCTGTCAGACCCGTTTCGGTACACGTTGCCGCCTTGCCCTTAAGAACCGCAGAAGTGTGTCCCGTTTTGCCTATTGTCTCTTTTTCGAGCAGAACCGTTTTGCATACCGAGCAGTAGCTCCACGCTTCATAGCCGTCCTCGGTGCATGTGGGAGCCTGTGCCGGTACGGTTACCGGTGTATGTTCAGTTTTTTCTATAACCTGCTGAGCAGTTATAACAGCTTCACAGACCGAGCAATATGTGCCGTCTGTCAGCCCCGTTTCGGTGCAGGTTGCCGCCTTGCCCTTTTTTGTGACAGGTGTATGGCCCTTCGCATCCGTTTCATCGGCTGTATATGCGTCGCCGCAGAGAGTGCATGTATATGTAGTATAACCGCCCTCAAGGCATGTGGGGGATGTCACAACGGACGTGTAATTATGCGTACATCCCGTCTTGTCAACCGACATGACCTTAAGACATACATTGCCGGTGGTTTTGTAATACCCGCTGTCGGCGTCTATCATTTCCCAATCCGAGCCGTCAAAGCTTATATAGCTCTCGTAATCTTTAATTGACGAGTCATAATAGAACGTGCCCTCGCACATAAGCTTCGCACTGTCGGCATTTGACGACTCAATCTTTATGACAGCCGCAAAGACATCGCCTTTTTTAACATCAACCGTTGTTTTGAGTGAAGCCGTATGATAGCCGTAATAAAGTGCCGCGCCGGAGGTTTCGGATACAAGCGTGCCCGAAGTCGGTGATGCTTCTGCGTCCGCCAGCTTATAGATTGAAATCGTGTAAAGCACGCCGGCTCTTGTATAGAATCCGACCATATTGAGCGTTTCATTACCCTTTGCCGTGAACACATTAGCACCGTATATCGGTGCACCGGAAGCTACCGACATCGCTGTATAGGAGCCGTATGCGTCATACTGATATGTGTTATCGTATGTCGATTTTGCCGCCGCCTTATAGAACGTAAAATCGGCAACCTCGCTCTCTTCATATGACAGCCAGAAATAGCCGTCCTTCATATGATAGTTTGTCGAGCCCCAGCTGTTCTTTACAAGCCACGCGCCGTCAGTTGAAGGCTGATAACCTGTCATGAAATTTTCTTTTGAGTAATTATCATCCCAGCCGACTACGACAACATCGTGGTTTGTCTCGGTCGCTTCAACACTTGCCGCGGTCTTAGCCGTATCGGGATAATAATATGCCGAGCCGTTCTCACTTGTTACATTGTAATAATATGTATGGGAATAATAGCTGATTTTCGCACTGCCGTATTCCATGATATTACGCTTGATTTTTGTGGTATTTGATGAATTGTTCGCAATTGCCATGCAATCCGTAACTCTGTACTCGGCATTATAGCGTTCGCTCTCGTTAAACATTGTCGCCGCGTACGGATAATCGGACTCATTAACGGGACCCGTGCCTCGTGCGTATGTGCTTGCGCTGTCCATCCATGAGCCGCCGACATTAAAAGCGGTAGCTGCATCGGTATAGCTTTCGCCGTCGCCGTATGTGAGGTCGGTCGTGTCGGTCGTCTTGTTGTTTTTGGCGAACCATACAAGATGACTTTCGGACAGGTCTATACTGCTGTCCGCAATTTCCTGCTTGATAAGCGACGTCTCAACGCATGATGTGGCAGCAAACGCCCAGCAGGTGCCGTAATCGCCCTGATATTTTACGGACGTAACAACGCCGTCATCCCTTGCGTCATACTTTTCGGGAATGTCGGTCGCCATATTAAAACGGATGCCGGATTTTGACGATTTCGCCAAAGTGTCGTTTGACATATAGTCGACAACATTGCCGTCACTGTCAACCCAGTACTGTGTTCTGCCGTCCTCGGCGGTTATGAGATAATCCTGCTCGATTTCGGGTGCACCGCTTTGTGCCGCAGCTGCGAACATCGGCAAAAACGCCGACAGCATCACAATTGTCAGCAGAACGGATACTGATTTTCGCAAATGTTTCATGAATGTAATCCCCCTTGGTTTTATAAAAACTTTCACTGTAATTGTAACGGAAAACAGCCCGCCGTGTCAACCGAATTGACCATACAAACCGAATGGCGATTTCGACAAA
>CAZTWO010000207.1:0-3197 GCA_964617965.1 uncultured Ruminococcus sp.
TTTTCGGTGTCCTGTGTCTGGAACATCGAAACTATGCACCAGCAGACAACGGCAACTATAATCGAGAATACAAACGCCCTTTTATTGTTTTCAAGGAAGCGAGAAAATAATGATTCACTCTGCTTAGTTGATTTCTTTTCATCAGTCATTTTCGTCGTCCTCCTTTGCTTCGTTTTCGTCGGCTGTCTGTTCTGTGTCGGCAGCGCCGTTCTCGGTTTCGCCGTTTTCTTCTGAAGTGTTTTCAGATTCAACGGGTTCTTCCGTCGGTGCGGTGTCCGCTTCGACATCTTCGGGCTCTGTGGGTGCCGCAACCTGCTCGGGCTCTGCCGTTTCGGTATTTTCAACGACGGTTACGTCTTCTGCTTCTTCAGTCTTTTCTGCCTGTTTTTTGTTTTTCTTGGCGGCCTTTTTCTCTTCTTTTGCTTTTTTCTTATTCTCTTTTTCGGTCTGCTTGTCTTTTTTCTTGCTGTTGTCGGAGAGAAGATATTTGCCGAGTTCTTCTCGCAGCTCGCTGTCGGTAAAGCCTCTTATAAGCTGACCGTCAACGGCAATTGAAATTGTGCCCGTCTCTTCGCTTGTAACAACCGCAATGCAGTCTGAATTGAGACTTGCTTCAAGTGCGGCTCTGTGACGTGTGCCGACGTTTTCGGTAATCTCACGGTCATTCTTAAGCGGAACCACGCATCTTGCGGCGACAATTCTGCCGTTTTTGAGTATTACGGCGCCGTCGTGAAGAGGTGCTTTGGGATAGAATATACTGCACAGCGTCTCAAATGTAATCTGTGCGTCAATCGGCACTGCCTGCTTCATATAGTCGCCCAAAAATGTCTCTCTCTGAATGAGAATAAGCGAACCGACCTTGTTTCTGCCCATTGCACCGCATGCTCTGCATACGCAGTTTATCATATCAACGTCAACGCTCTCTTCGGACTGCTCGAAAAACGAAAACTTTGTTCCGATTTTGCGTTTGCCGATAAGCTCAAGTGCCTGTCTTATCTCTCCGCTGAACAGAATTACAAAGATGATAAGAATATCACTGAACAGCTTGCTGAAGAAATATGTGCTTGTGCTCATGCCGAGCAGTGATACAACACCGTAGATTACAGCGAGGAACACAATGCCCTTTACAACCTGTATGGCCTGTGTCTTTCTCATCTGCACGATAATCGCATAGACAATCAATGCAACCACAAGGATATCAAGCGTGTCTGAAAAGAAATTAAAATTCACAAACACATCCTTAAGCTGCAGAAGAAATGTTTTTATTGTTTCGGCTATCATTTTTTACACCACCAAGATTAAATTCTTTCTAACAATGCGACACAGTGACATGAAATACCGAGCTTTTCACCGGTAAATCCGAGCCCCTCCTCCGTTGTCGCCTTAACGCTGACATTCGACAGGTCCGTTTCGAGTGCAGCAGCCAGATTCTTTCTTATTTCTTCAATGTACGGCGAAATTTTAGGTGCCTGCGCTATCAGCGTGACATCAATGTTGCCAACCTTGCAGCCGGCATCACCGATGAGCTTTACACAATGCTTAAGAAGCAAAATACTGTCGGCACCCTTATATTTTTCGTCGGTATCGGGAAAATGCTTTCCTATGTCTCCGAGGGCGGCGGCACCTAAAAGCGCGTCACACACGGCATGAGTGAGAACATCGGCATCGGAATGACCCAAAAGCCCTTTTTCGTAGGGAATGTCGACTCCGCCTAAAATAAGACGCCGTCCCTCAACGAGCCTGTGGACATCGTAACCGTGACCTATTCTGAACATACAAAGCACCTCCCGCTGTTGTTTTTATTCTCCGAGCAGTTCTTTCACGGCCGCCATTTTAACGGCTGTGCAGATAACGTCGCCCGCCTTTGCTATCTCTTCGACTGTGGGGCAGGACGGAGCAAGTCTTATGTTCGCATCGTCGGGGTCTTTGCCGTAGGGATATGTCGCACCGACACCCGTAAGCGTTACGCCGCACTCCTTGCAGAGCTTGCCGACATACTGAGCGGAACCCGTGTCAACATTAAGGCTTATAAAATAGCCGCCCTTGGGGTCTGTCCATGATGCGATACCGAGACCGCCAAGCTCCTTATGGAGCACCTCGCACATTTTTGCGAATTTCGGTCTTAAGATTTCGGCGTGGCGTTTCATCTGAGCTTTAAGGTCGTCAACAGTCTTATAGAAATAAGCGTGACGAAGCTGATTTATCTTGTCATAGCTGATTATCTGAGAAGTAAGACGCTTTTTGATTTCCGCTATATTTGCGTCACTTGCGGCAATTGCGGAAATGCCCGCACCCGGGAATGTGATTTTTGAAGTGGATGCAACGGCGAAGAATCTGTCTTGTGTTCCGTATTTTTTGGCATATTCGAAAACGTTGGCAAGCTCGTCGTGCTCGTCATAGAGATCGTGAATTATGTACGCTTCATCCCATATGATTCTGAAGTCCTTTGCGGCTGTCTTCATGGCAGCGAGGCGTTCGACTGTCTTGTCGGAATATGTTATGCCGTCGGGATTTGAATATTTGGGAACACAGAACATGCCCTTGACAGTGGGGTCTTTTACAAGCTCCTCAACTGCATCCATATCGGGTCCTTCGGCTGTCATCTTGACATTTACAAGCTGTGCGCCGAAATACTGTGCGACACCGAAATGTCTGTCATACCCAGGAACAACGGCGATTATCTTGTAGCCGTCAACTTGGCTCCAGGGCTTTTCGCCTGCGACACCGTGAGAATAGCACTGTGAAAAATAGTCGAACATAAGATTAAGGGACGAACTGCCGCATGCGATAATATTGTCTGCGGGCATGCCCATAAGCTCACCGAAAAGTCTTCTGCACTCGGGGATACCGCACAGAACACCGTAGTTGCGGCAATCGGTGCCGTCCTCGGAAAAATAACCGCACTCGGCTGAAGTGAGATTAAAAAGCGGTTCGGACAAATCGAGCTGTTTTGCACTCGGCTTGCCGCGAGCCATGTTAATGTTTATTTTTTCGGACATAAGCTCATTATAGTGTTTTTCGGCTTCTTTGCCGAATGCGATAAGTTCGTCACGTGTCATTGATGATAAAGTTTTCACCGTAAATTTACCTCTTTTGCTGATTATTTCAAAATACAAGTAAGTATAGCACAATGCGAAAATATAATCAACCGTTTCAAAAACTTTTACATAAATATTTTATATATAAAATGCAGAATG
>CAZTWO010000208.1:0-3176 GCA_964617965.1 uncultured Ruminococcus sp.
TGCCTTTTTTGTTAAAAATAATTAAAATCCTCAAGCCTTCCTTTATCATTTTGCTCTTCTTAACCGATTGACTTACCGCCGAAAGTATGCTAAAATTTTGTGTTGTATTTTACGAGCATAAAACAAACAAAAATCACGAAAGGATGAACAAGAATGTCCGGACATTCCAAATGGAGTACCATTAAGAGAAAAAAGGAAAAGACCGACAACGCGCGTGCGAAGGTCTTTACCAAAATCGGCAGAGAAATTGCCGTTGCCGTTAAAGAAGGCGGCCCCGACCCCGCAGGCAACTCCAAGCTTAAGGACGTTATAGCAAAGGCCAAGGCGGCAAATGTTCCCAATGACAACATTGACCGTATCATCAAGAAGGCCGCAGGCGACGCATCGAGCGCTAACTACGAAGAGATTATATACGAAGGCTACGGTCCTAACGGTGTCGCCGTTGTTGTTGAGGCTCTTACCGACAACCGCAACCGTACTGCAGGCGATGTTCGCCACTATTTCGACAAATACGGCGGAAATATGGGTCAGCAGGGCTCTGTTATGTTCATGTTCAACCGTCAGGGTGTTGTTCTTGTTGACGCAGAGGATGTTGACGAAGAGAAGATCATGGACTTCGCTCTCGAAGCGGGTGCTGAGGATGTTGTAACAGACGATGAGTCCGTTTATGATATTCGCACAGGTGTTCATGAGGTTGCCGATATGGCAGACGCTCTCACAAAGGCTGGCTACAACGTTGTATCCGCACAGGCGGAATATGTTCCCACCACATACACACGTCTTGAAGGTGACGCCATAACTCAGATGGGCAAAATGCTTGAGATGTTCGACGAGAACGACGACATTCAGGCTGTATGGCACAACTGGGAGAATGAAGACGACTACGAAGGCTAACCCCTCGGTCGCAAATATTCAGACATATGAAATTTTTTACCGATCCCGTGCAGGTCACATTTACCGCACTGTCGAAAACATTTAATGTGTCGTCGGTATTCTGTGAAATTGACCTGCCGTTTCTCGCAAACCCGATTACCATAAAATGGTACGGAGTTATAATCGCGTTCGGCTTTACTCTCGCCGTTCTCTTCGGCGGCAGAAAAGCGTATGTATGGAAAATCGACATATACAAAATGCTCGATATCCTCATCTGGGGCGCACTCTTCGGCATACTGGGAGCACGGCTTTATTACGTATTCAACGAATGGGGCTACTACTCCGCACACCCGAGCGAAATTTTAGCGGTGTGGCACGGCGGACTTGCCATTTACGGCGGACTTATCGGCGGAATTTTAGCCGCTCTCGTCGTATGCATTACAGAGCGTGTCAATATAAGAAATCTGCTTGACCTGTGCGGCATGAGCTTTCTGTTGGGACAGGGCATAGGCCGCTGGGGCAACTTCGCAAACCAGGAGGCTTTCGGCACAAACACCGATTTGCCTTGGGGTATGTTCAGCGAAAAGACACAGGCGTATCTTCAGACGATTGTAAACGCAGGCGAGACGGGAATTGATCCGTCAAAGCCCGTGCATCCCACTTTTCTGTATGAGTCAATATGGTGCATAATAGGTTTCTTTGTGCTGTGGTGGATATGCGAAAAGCACCGCCGCTTCTCCGGTCAGATTTTTCTGACATACGGCGTGTGGTACGGTCTGGAGCGTTCAATCGTTGAAGGACTTCGCACCGACAGCCTTTATATAGGCAGCACGAACATCCGCATTTCTCAGGCCCTTTCGATGGTGCTTGTAGTTGTTTGCGGCACACTGCTTATAATAGGTCTTGTACGAGACAAGAAGCATCACAGACCGATTGAAGGCGTTGACTATTTTGTCGAGATACCCGTCTATAACAAAAAGCGTCTGTGCCTTGAAGCGAAAAAAGAAATGATTCTGGCACAGAACGAGGTTTTGCATTATATAACTCTTATCGAGCTGTCAGACAGTGAGAAAGAGAAAAACGCACTCGGCACAAAGCTTGACAAAGCAAAAGCGGTTTTCAAGAAGAAGCTTTCCGAGTACGAAAAAGCAAAAGCCGCCTCCGACGCAAAAGACGCAAAAAAAGCCGCCAAGCAAGCGGCAAAATAAAAAAAATTACCCCTCCCGCAGGTCATATGGCTTACGGGAGGGATTTTTTTCTAACCTCTTTGCAGATCAGTGGTCAGTGACCGGTGGCCAGAGGCCAGTGGCTAAGGAAAACACTGCGTGTCTTGGATTATATAGCTTCGCAGGAGGAAATTTTTTCGATTACATGCAAGCTTTTTTTCAAATACCGGGGTGTCTGCCGTAATACGCTAACGCTTCTTACGGCAAAATTGCCGCCGTCTCGCTATCCGAGCCGGCGGTGCCACAACATCGACGACAAGCGAGCAATGTCCAAGTCAAACAGTCACCCTTATAAAACGCTTGCCGCCTCGTCGTGGCAGCTGCTCCTCGCAAAGCTCGTCGCAGCGTGTCGCTCCTCCGCCTTGCGTCGTCGCGACTTCGCCTCCGTGCTCACTCCTGCCTTACGACAGTTCGTTCGCCCTCCGGCGTACGGCTCGCTTCGCTCGCCTGCGCCCTCGCCAATCGGCTCTGGCTTCACTGCTCCTTGCTAACTGTTTTTCCACTCCACCGCCTCATCCACAAGCACTTTTCCGTTATTATCAACACAAAGACACTGTAATCCACGCCGATTTTTTTTCGCTGCTGCCTCGGCTTTTTTGTTATATATATGCCAGTTGGGCATGGTGAGAATATTCACATCCCCCGCAAGACAGTCTTCAAAGTGATATTCGAGACTCTCAACCGTTTTGCCCAAAGTGCCGCCGTAGCTCAGACAGTTTTATAGGTTTAACATATAAAAAGTTTTTTATTTATCCATATGCAGGAAAAACACAGAAAATTTATATTTCAAATTCCAAAATTGTCGATATTCCGTCCTTTGAAATTCTGTATTTGCCGCTTTCAAGCTTATGCCCGTACGTGTCGACAAGAATGTTCAGAACAGAACACATATGTTTGTCTGAAATTAACAAATCGTCAATCTGAAAATGCAACAAAAAAAACAGCAACTTTCCGTCGAAAATTGCCGTTTTATGTCTGAAAACAGTGACCTGTTTTAATGCCAAATGCACACCCTTATGACATTTCGTGTAAAAGTTCAAAAGGGTGTGCACTTTTTAATTATTCCTCTAAGGCCGC
>CAZTWO010000209.1:0-3111 GCA_964617965.1 uncultured Ruminococcus sp.
GCGGCTCAGCTCCGCCCACGGCAAAACCCCGCAACGCCGAAAAAGCCCACCTCTTGCGAAGCCTATATAATCCAAGTCCGCAGGACTTCCGACATTATGCATTATGCATTATGAATTATGCATTGTTTCGCAAGCAGACGACTGCTAACCGAAAAAAAGAGGAGAATAATATGGATTCAGCTATCAAAGAAGAAAAACGCTATGTCGGCGTAAAAGAAATCATCGCCTACGGTGCTGCGAGCGGCGGCCAGATTTTAGGCTACAACACCATCCGCTCGCAAATGACATTCTATCTTGTAACCGTTTTCGGCGTGCCGAGCAGTGCCGTTGCCACAATGATAACAATCATGGGCTTCTGGGATGCCATTAACGACCCCATCATGGGCGTTATCGTCGATAAAACAAGAACACGCTACGGTAAGCTTCGGCCGTTTTTACTGTTCATCCCGTTCCCGCTCGGACTTGCCACAATTATGTATTTCGGCGGCGCACGGTTTTTGTCCGGTGTGGATTCATCCGTTGTCAAAATCGTATACATGTGCGTCACATATTTCATATGGGAATTTCTGTACACCATTGCGGATATCCCGTTCGGCGGGCTCTCGGCTTCCATTTCACCGAGCCCGCTTGACCGTTCAAACGCCATAACATCGGCAAGACTTTTTTCGGGAACAATGGCAGGACCCATTTCGCCCATACTTCTCTTTCTGATTGATCTGAGCAACAAGGGCAAAATCAGCCTTGATTTAAAAAGCCTGTTCATGTGCATAGGAATTGTCGCCGGCACGGTCGGCATGGGACTGTTCTTAAACGGCGGCATACAGTGCCGTGAGCGAGTTGTGCAGAACTCCGATGAGCCGAAGCTTATCGACTGCTTTAAGTTCATGTTCAGAAACAAGCCGCTTCTGCTTATAGTCATAGCGAATATTCTGGCGACAGTCGAAGGCATTACGGATACATTCGCACAGTACTTCTATATGTTCTCTTTGAACGCCGCAAGCTGGGGCACGATTGCAGGCATTCCCGGAACAATTTCGGGCTATGTCATGTACGCCATAATTCCGTCACTCGAAAAAAGATTTTCATCCAAAAAGCTTGTAAGATTTTCTTATATCTCAAAATTCCTCGTCAGCCTTGTCGTGTTCCTGGGCGGCGTAAAAGCATACAGAAACCCGGCTGTTGTCGTGCCGCTGATGGGGCTATATCAGTTCACAAACGGCATTGTATGGTGCATAAGAAACATCTGCCCGTCAAAGATGCTGTGCGACAGTGTCGACTATATGGAGTGGAAGAGCGGCGAGCGCAGTGAAGGCATGGCATTTGCGTTAAATTCATTCGGTGCAAAGCTTAATTCCTCGCTCGCAACGGCTCTGGCGACCGCACTCATTCCCGTGATAAAACTTGTGACGACCGAAAAGGACGGCGCAGTTACGCTTGTAGAAAACCCGACAGTCAACACACGCTTCTGGCTGTGGGCGCTCATGACGATTATTCCGCCGACAGTGTCGCTTCTGACGCTTATCCCGTACAGATTTTACGATCTTGAAGGGAACAAACTTAACACTATCCGCAAAGAGCTTGCCGAACGGCGTGAAGAACGCTCCCGTGCGGCAACCGACGGCGAAGTTATAGCCGAAGTATAAAAGGAGGCATATATATGGACAACACCTGCCCTAAATGCGGCACAAAGCTCGGTTTTTTCTATCTTAAGCAGACCTGCCCCAAATGCGGCTGTGACCTTCTTTATTACAACATGGAGGCACGCCTTGAAGCCGACGCGGTAAAAGCCGAAGCGGAATGGGCTAAATTCGATAAATTCACCGCCAATCTCGGCAAACTGTTCAAACACAAAAAAACAAAACCGACCGAAGCGCCGGAAGAGAATAAATAAAAAACTCCCTCGACAGTACCTTCTGCCGGGGGAGAAATTTTAATTCATTTTTAATTCTTCAAATATTATCGAAAAAACTCCCGCAAAAAGTAATTTTTCCACCTCTTGCGTCAGCTTATAATCCAAGTCCGCAGGACTTCCGACATTATGCATTATGCATTATGAATTATGCATTTTTAAGCTTTTTCCGACCGCTTCAATTCTGTAACAAGCCGCAAACTTATTTTTTAACCCTGACCTTGCCTTCTACAAATCTCGTCAGCTTATTCTTCTCCAGCTTCAGATACACCGACTTTACCGGAGGCACAAGTGCAAACAGCACGCCCGAGAGCGTAAACAGATTGCTCGGGTTAACGGATTTAGCACCCTTTTCAAGCCCTTCAACCATCTTTTTTGCTACGTGCTGAGGTGTCTGAACCGGGAACGGCTTTTCAAATACCTTTTCATTTGCCGCCTTGAAAAATCCCGTGTCTGTCGCTATGGGGTAGAGGCAAGTAAGCTTCATGTTTTTCGGAAGCTCAAAGCGAAGTCCCTGCTGAAATCCGTGCATGGCGAATTTTGATGCGGAATAAAGAGCATATCCGGGCATAGCCATTTTGCCGATTGCGGAAACCGTTATGGCGTAGTGACCGGGCATTCCGTGCAGATACTCACGGTATTTTTCATATGAATAAATGGGCGACAGAACATTGGTTGCGAACATTCTCTCGGCTCTGTCCCAGTTTACATAATCGATAACTTCATAATACGGATAACCGGCGTTGGCATAGAAAATATCGATAAATCCCAGTGCCTTATCCGCTTCTTCAAAAATTTTATCAACGGCCGCCTGCGATGAAACATCAATTTCAAAGGGAATGACATTTTCGCCGAAATCCTTAATGCGACTGATGTCCTTATCCACCGCAAAAATTCTGTTGCCCTCTGCGGCGGCTAAAATCTTAAGCACCTCAAGACCTATGCCGCTTCCGGCACCTGTTAAAACTATTTTTCTGTTTGTAAGCATTTTTCTTCCTCCGAATGTATTCTATATTATAGGTTTTATTGTAAAGGTCAAAAACAGGCAATGGCAGACCTGTTTAATTAGCAATTAGCAATGAGCAATGAGCAATTTCGGAAGTCCTTCGGACTTGATTTTATAGGCTTCGCAAAATGTGAGCCGGCAATATGCGTTTTATCTGATAATCGGCGGAGCTTATATAAATCCAAGTCCGCAGGAC
>CAZTWO010000210.1:0-3105 GCA_964617965.1 uncultured Ruminococcus sp.
CCGTAGATGAGCGACTGAATGACATATGACTTTTCATCCGCCTTGTCGGAATTATTCTCCTCGCACCATCTGTTTATGTAAGCGATGATTTTTTCGGTCATATGCGACATTTCCGTTCGCTGTTCGGTGTCGAGGGAGTTGAAGTCGATTGTGAGAACCGCCTTGAATTCGGGGTTTGCCAGGCGAAAACGAATAAGAGCCATTGACAGCTCCGTTATGATTCCGGCGGTGTCCCCGGCGTAAACCTCTTCAATCTGTTCCTCAAGAAGCACCCAGCGGGAATTTATGTATTTTATGATTTCGGAAATAAATTTGTTTTTGTTCTCAAAATGGCGGTACGGAGCGGCACACGAAGCACCGCACTTTGCGGCAACACGGCGAAGCGAAAAATCGGTTATTCCGTGCTGTTCTATTTCTTCTATTCCCGCGGTAATAAGCTTTGAACGGAGGTCCGCTGAAAAATAATTGTCGTCCATGACAGACTCCTTTTTTTGTTGATTTGTTTTTATATGTTTTCATATGTTGACAAAATCATCTGAATGTTGTACAATAAAACCGAAGAGCGAACCGTTGCAGACGGCTACGCCCTCGTCACAGAGTTTTACAAAAGAAAAACCGCTGAATTTGGGGTCTGGCGGTTTTTTCTTTTTGTATTATCTGCGTTTTCCGTTATTGTCGGAGAATACGCTGTGGGCAAATGTCAGAATTGCGAAAATCATGATTGTAAACTCAATCAGAGTATCGAATGTGATCTGCTCCATAATACCGACCCCCTTTTGAGGGCCTAAAGGATTTAGCCGCCTGCCGTTTATGCCGGTTCGCTCCCCGGCAATGTTATTCTATGTGATAATTCGTATTTTGTCAAGAACGATGTTTTTTATCTGTATATGTTGACAAAATCATCGGGATGTTATACAATAAAGCCGAAGAGCGAACCGTTGCAGACGGCTACGCCCTCATCGAAAGTTCTTGCTATAAGAAAAAGCCGCCGACTTGGACATTTGGGCGGTTTTTCTTTTTGTAATACTTACGCTTACCGGAGTTATCCGAGAAAACGGTGTATGCAAAGGTCAGAACTGTGAAGATCATGATCGTATAATTAATCAGAAGTTCGGGTGTGACGAATTGCTCCATAATACCGACCCCCTTTTGAGGGCCTAAAGGATTTAGCCGCCTGCCGTTTATGCCGGTTCGCTCCCCGGCAGTGTTATTCTATGTGATAATCCGTATTTTGTCAAGAATAATGTTTTTTATCTGTGTATGTTGACAAAATCATCTGAATGTTGTACAATAAAGCCGAAGAGCGAACCGTTGCAGACGGCTACGCCCTCATCAGTAGTTTATAAAAAAGAAAAAACCGCTAACTTTGGACTGTTGGGCGGTTTTTCTTTTTGTATTATTTACGCTTACCGGAGTTATCCGAGAAAACGGTGTATGCAAAAGTCAGTACAGTGAAGATCATGATCGTGTAGTTGATCAGAATTTCAGGCGTAACAAATTGTTGCATCGTAATCATAATACCGACCCCCTTTTGAGGGCCTAAAGGATTTAGCCGCCTGCCGTTTATGCCGGTTCGCTCCCCGGCAGTGTTATTCTATGTGATAATCTGTATTTTGTCAAGAATATATATTGTTCCTTCCTGTTTTGAAATTATTATCCCTTGCGAAGCCATATAAATTCAAGTCCGAAGGACTTCCGAAATTCTGCATTCTGCATTATGCATTATGCATTCATTTTTTCTTTTCTCAGAAAAGAAAAAAATGAAATGACCCCTGACTGCAGCCTTTCTTTACAGGCTTTTTCTTGCAGTCAAGGGTCATTTCTGATGACTCTTGATATCTAACATCATTTTGACCTCTGCTTTCTGCGGATTTCGATGTTGTCCTTTTTCATTCGCGAACCGCTGCACACGCTTTTATAATTCTTTGTTCTCAAAACGAGATTGTCTGATGCTTGGCGTAAATAGAAGACTGAACTTTAACATCGAGTCAGGGGATTCGGGGTTCTTTACGGTTTCGTCTGTCGTATCTTTCTGATTTTCTATCTATGTCTGCGGGGGTAGTGACCTTTTCAAAAGCTCGGAAAGTCCTTACACTCAGCGGCTGTCAACCTGACTCATTGAATCGGAACAAGCTCAATTTCAACCGATATTTCTCATCGCCGGAAAATTGCATACGGCGTTTTAAGCTTTTGTGGGTCTTTGCGTTGTAACTCAAATCGAAGAGACGTTATAGTTAACTTTATTGTTAACGGGACGCTGTTGTTAACTTTTTTGTTAACGGGATTCGGTTTAATTGCAGAAGATAGGTTGTTAACTCTTTCGTTAACGGGTATCGGTTTATATCAGCAGATAGGTTGTTAACTTTTCTGTTAACGGGATTCGGTTTAGTGACAGATGATTTTGATTTAGCGAATAAGAATTATATATTCAAAATTATGCTTTTCTGCGGCTGCATTTTTCTTTTTTCTTTTTTCTTATTTTGCTTTGGTTAGTGTCTTTGCCGAATACGAACCTTTGAAACCGAAAATATTTGCCGAACCGTTTTACCTGTACACCGGTATCAATCCTTTCTTATGGTGTTTTGGCTTTTACCTGTACATCGGTATCACCCTTTCTGACTATAATATACCAGAACGAAAACACGATTTCAATTCGCAATTTTCACGAAGAAACAACATTTTATCTGTGCATTTATACAAAACTTTTCAAAACAAAAAGAAAATTGTATATAAGATTGACAAGGACAGGTGGAATGTGATAAAATAAAAATGTTGGCGTGTTTTTTTATTAAGAATTAACAAATCAAGTCCGCAGGACTTCCGACATTATGCATTATGCATTCTACATTCTGCATTGAAAAAAAATTCAAAAACAGCCGTTTTAGGGGCGAAATCTGAGTTTTGAGTGTTCTATAATTCCTTCGTACAGGGAAGTTTCCCGAATTTAAGTACGAAGGAGTTATTTTTTATGTCAAAGATAAATTTCGATAACGGATTTACAAAACTTTCAAACGATCTGCAGAAGGCGATTTTCTCGCAGAGCTTCAGCGGGTCCGAATTAAAGGTTCTGCTTGCTGTCATCAGACTGACTTACGGGTATAATTG
>CAZTWO010000211.1:0-3092 GCA_964617965.1 uncultured Ruminococcus sp.
GCAAAAGATAAAATCCATTTCAGAAAAATAACTTGAAAGTTCGCGAAGCTATATAATCCAAGACACGCAGTGTCTTCCGACATTCTGCATTCTGCATTCTGCATTCTACATTACACTGCTCCTTGCTCCTTGCTAACTGTTTTGCTCCTTGCTAACTGCATAATCCCGCCCTTATACTCCTCATAACTCCCTCTTTATTACTTTTCCCCAAAAATTTTTTTATCTTTTTATGCTATTTATCATATAATTGACTTGAAAAACGCAAAGTGACTCTGCTATAATATGTAAGGTTAAGTGCGTACGAACACTTTACTCCGGCTCTTTTGCTTTTGCCGGATTATGTACAACAAAAAATTCAGATTTTTTCTGAAATACGGAGGAAAAATATGAGCAAAAAGTATTGTTACCTTTTCTCTGAAGGCAATGCCAACATGAGAGAGCTTCTCGGCGGCAAAGGCGCAAACCTTGCCGAGATGACAAACATCGGTCTTCCCGTTCCCCAGGGCTTCACAATCACAACAGAAGCCTGCACACAGTATTATGAGGACGGCAAAGAGATCAACGCAGAAATCATGGCCGAAATCAACGAGTACATCGTTAAGATGGAAGGCATCACCGGCAAGAAGTTCGGCGACAAAGAGAATCCCCTTCTCGTTTCCGTTCGTTCCGGTGCCCGTGCTTCAATGCCCGGCATGATGGACACAATCCTCAACCTCGGTCTTAACGAAGAAGTTGTTGACGTTATCGCAAAGAAGTCAAACAACCCCCGTTGGGCTTGGGACTGCTACAGAAGATTTATCCAGATGTATTCCGACGTTGTTATGGAAGTCGGCAAGAAATATTTTGAACAGCTCATCGACAAGATGAAAGCCGAAAAGGGCGTAAAACAGGACGTTGAGCTTACAGCAGACGACCTCAAGACTCTTGCTTCTCAGTTCAAGGCTGAGTACAAGGCAAAGATCGGCACAGACTTCCCCACAGATCCCAAGGAGCAGCTCTTCGGCGCTATCAAGGCTGTTTTCCGTTCATGGGACAACCCCCGTGCAAACGTTTATCGTCGTGACAACGACATTCCTTATTCATGGGGCACCGCAGTTAACGTTCAGTCCATGGCATTCGGCAATATGGGCGACGATTGCGGCACAGGCGTTGCCTTCACCCGTGACCCCGCTACAGGCGCTAAGGGCCTCTTCGGTGAGTTCCTTACCAACGCACAGGGCGAGGATGTTGTTGCAGGTGTTCGTACACCCATGCACATCAGCGAAATGGCTGACAAATTCCCCGAAGCTTTCGAGCAGTTCAACAATGTCTGCAAGACTCTCGAAGAGCATTACAGAGATATGCAGGACATGGAGTTCACCGTTGAGCACGGCAAGCTCTTCATGCTCCAGACACGTAACGGCAAGAGAACAGCTCAGGCCGCTCTCAAGATCGCTTGTGACCTCGTTGACGAGGGCATGAGAACTCCCGAAGAAGCCGTTGCCATGATCGATCCCAGAAACCTTGATACACTTCTTCATCCTCAGTTCGATGCTAAGGCACTCAAGGCAGCTACTCCCATCGGCAAGGGCCTCGGCGCTTCCCCCGGTGCTGCATGCGGCAAGATCGTTTTCACAGCAGAAGACGCCTGCGCATGGAAAGAGAGAGGCGAGAAGGTTGTCCTTGTTCGTCTTGAGACTTCTCCCGAAGACATCACCGGCATGAAGGCCGCTCAGGGTATCCTTACAGTTCGCGGCGGTATGACATCTCACGCAGCCGTTGTTGCCCGTGGTATGGGCAGCTGCTGTGTTTCGGGCTGCTCCGAAATCGCCATGGACGAAGAGAACAAGAAGTTCACTCTCGCAGGCAAGACTTTCGTTGAAGGCGACATCATCTCCATCGACGGCACAACCGGCAACATCTATGAGGGCGCTATCCCCACTGTTGACGCTACAATCGGCGGTGAGTTCGGCAGAATCATGGATTGGGCTGACCAGTTCAGAACCATGAAGGTTCGCACAAACGCAGATACACCCAGAGACGCCAAGAAGGCTGCAGAGCTCGGCGCAGAAGGCATCGGCCTTTGCCGTACAGAGCATATGTTCTTTGAGGCTGACAGAATCGCTGCATTCCGCGAGATGATCTGCGCTGATACAGTCGAAGAGAGAGAAGCTGCTCTTGATAAGATTATGCCTTATCAGCAGGGTGACTTTGAAGAGCTCTATGAGGCTCTTGAAGGCAAGCCCGTTACCATTCGTTTCCTTGATCCGCCTCTTCATGAGTTCGTTCCCACCGAGGAAGCCGATATCGAAGCTCTCGCTAAGGCTCAGAACAAGTCCGTTGAGGCTATAAAGAACATCATCACTTCTCTCCACGAGTTCAACCCCATGATGGGTCACCGTGGATGCCGTCTTACGGTTACATATCCCGAAATCGCCAAGATGCAGACAAAGGCTGTTATCCGTGCCGCTATCAACGTACAGAAGAAGCACGCTGACTGGAACGTAAAGCCCGAAATCATGATTCCCCTTGTCGGCGAAGTCAAGGAGTTCAAGTTCGTTAAGAACATTGTTGTTGCAACAGCCGACGAAGAGATCAAGGCTGCCGGCGTAAACCTCGAGTATGAGGTCGGCACAATGATCGAAATCCCCAGAGCTGCTCTTACAGCCGATGAGATTGCCAAGGAAGCTGATTTCTTCTGCTTCGGCACAAACGATCTTACTCAGATGACATTCGGCTTCAGCCGTGATGACGCAGGCAAGTTCCTCAATGCTTACTATGACACCAAGATCTTCGAGAACGATCCGTTCGCAAAGCTCGATCAGAAGGGTGTTGGCAAGCTCATGAAGATGGCTCTCGACCTCGGCAAGCCCGTAAATGCTAAGCTTCACTGCGGCATCTGCGGCGAGCACGGCGGCGATCCCTCATCCGTTGAGTTCTGCAACTCCATCGGTCTTGACTATGTTTCCTGCTCACCCTTCCGTGTTCCGATCGCTCGTCTTGCAGCAGCACAGGCAGCTATCAGCCAGAAGAAATAATCGAAATTTTCGATTGGCGCAAGCAGAAGCCTATCGAAAGGCTAACGGACAGTATTTAAGGAAAAATCAATGGAG
>CAZTWO010000212.1:0-3057 GCA_964617965.1 uncultured Ruminococcus sp.
AAAAAACTTCTTTACTATTCGCACGAATGTTGTTATAATTTGAATGGCAATTTATATCCTGCAGTTCTCGGAGACTTTACAATGAATAAAAAACACAGAATTTATATAAAAGTTGTTGCGTTAATCGGCGTTTTTGCCGTGCTTATTTCGCTGTTCCCCGCCTGTTCGTCGACAAAATCGAAGGATTACACCTCCTTTGCCATGGGCAGTGCGATAACGGCAAAGCTCTACGGCACCGACACCGAAGCACTTGACACACTGTGGGACGAGATATGCACGAGCGTTAAAGCAAGTGACGATGCGATATCCGCCACAAACGAAGCCTCCGACATTTCTCTTCTGAATTCTCACGGCTCGATTATAGCCGATGACTACACAATTTCACTTTTGCAGAAGGTTATTCTTCTCTGCAACACTCTTGACAGAAAAGTTGACATAACAATGGGGGCTGTCACCGAGCTCTGGGGCTTTACGAGCGACAATCCGCATGTGCCGTCGGACGAAGAGATAAAAACGGCTCTGGCAACAGTCAATCTTGACGAGGTCGCAATAGCCGAGGGCACAAAAACAATTTCAATCGGCAAAAATCAGAAGCTCGATTTAGGGGCGTTCGGCAAGGGTGAAGCGTGCGACATAATGCGTGACGCTCTGCTTGAAAATAATATTTCCGCCTGTATTTCGTTTGGCGGGAACATACTTGTAACAAATTCCGCACCCGGCAAAAAGGGGTGGAATATAGGTCTGCGTGACCCGAACGGCACCGAGAACGACGTTTTCGCTTCTCTTACACTCTCCCCGGACGATAATTCTTCGCTGTGCGGTTCGACTTCGGGCAGTTATGAAAAATGCTTCGAAGAGAACGGCAAAAAATATCATCACATCATAGACCCGTCAACGGGCTATCCGGTTGAAACAGATCTTATCTCGGTGAGCGTGATATGTTCATCGGGGCTTAATGCCGATGCACTCTCAACCGCACTGTTCATAAACGGATTAAACGACATGGCGAACACGTGGCTTGACGCATTCAGAGCGGAAGCGGTGTTTGTTTACAGTGACGGCAGTGTTTATGTAACAGACGGACTGTCGCAAAATTTTACAATTACAAATACATCATCTTATAATATAATCACATATGAAGAAGCAGTTTCAAAATGACAGAAGTCCCGTAAACAAACGGGATTTTATATTGATTTTTTCTCTGCTTGTCGTGTCCGCCGCGGCACTTCTGATAATGCGGTTTTCGTCGGGCACGCTGACGGCACATATAATTTACGACGGCGAAGAAATAAAGACGGCAGAGCTTGACAAGGTCAAAGAAACAACGGTTTTTTCGCCGGTTGACGGCGTTGAAATAGAAATATCAAAAGACGGTGTCCGCTTTCTGAGTTCCACCTGCAAATCAAAACAGTGCGTAAACTGCGGGTTGCTTACAAAAGCGGGTCAGAGTGCCGTGTGTATTCCGAACAGGGTTATGATTACTTTAACCTCGAGCGGTTCGGGTTCAACCGGCACATACGATGCCGTCGCCTACTGATGACAAATTTATGAAATTTCAGAAAAAACAGTTTACCGTTCGCGACATAACGATAACCGGCGTCTTAGGTGCGTTGATGCTTGCGATTTCATATATAGAAAGTGTTGTTACTTCTCTCTTGCCCCTGCCGCCCGGAGTAAAGCCGGGGCTTGCGAATATAGTTGTAATGTTCGCCTGCTCCGTTATGGGCTTTTGGTACGCGCTGTGCCTGACACTGATAAAATCGGCGTTCCAGCTGCTTTTGTCGGGTGCGACTGCGGGGTTTATATCGCTCTCGGGTGGTATACTAAGCGTCACGGCAACAGCGCTTCTTATAAGGTTTGCAGGCAAAAAACTGTCATATATCGGAATATCGGTCATGGGAGCGCTGTGCCACAATATAGGGCAGACAGCGGCGGCGTGCATAATAATAGGTTCGGTTTATTATCTTGCGTATCTGCCGGTGCTTGTCATTTCGGCGGTTGTAACGGGATGCGTAACGGGTGCGGCACTGAAGATTATAATGCCGCAGATTGAGAAGCTCAGGCTGTTTGAGAAGTATAAGTAAAGCAAATTTATCAAGCTTGTCAGCGACTTTGTCAAGTTTGTCAGCGATTTTGTCAAGTTTATCAGCGACTTTGTCAAGTTTGTCAGCGACTTTGTCAAGTTTGTCAGCGACTTTGTCAGATTTGTCAGTGAGTTTGTCAAGTTTGTCAGCGAGTTTGTCAAGCACTTTGTCAAGCCGCAAACCGCTCTGTTAAGCCATTTTTGAGGCTACTTGACAAACTTGACAAACTTTTTCCAATACGAGCTAAAATGTAGTTTATTACAATATATATGGTATATATGGCATATATAGGGGAAACCAGAGTTTGTCAAGGAGTTTGTCAAGGAGGAGGGATGGAGCCCGAGCCACAGGCGAGGGCGTAGCGAGCGAAGCGAGCGTAACGCCGAGCGAAGCGAGGCGAAGCCGACGACGAACGATATGCCGACAGGCATAGCGTGAGGAGGAGGCAGCCGCTGCGACGAGCAAGGCGAGGAGCAGCTGCCCCGACGAGGCGGCAAGCGTCTTGTAAAACTATCCTCTTGATTTCGGCATTGCTCGATTCGTCGCCGAGGAGGGGCACCGACGTCTCGGAAAAACGAGACGTCGGCAACACTGCCGTCAGAAGCGTAAGCGGCATGACGGCAAAAAAGCGGGCAATAGCAAAACCGTTGACCTTTTTATTCATTGCTAATTGCTAATCGCTAATTGCTAATTTAATTGCGAAGCCGCAGGCAGCCGCGACGAGGCGGCATCCTCTGCCGACGAAAAAAGAAAACAGTTACTCTATAAGGTAAGCGGAGGCAGGGGATGTCTCCGAGGAGCGGCTCAGCCCGCCGGTACGGCAAAGCCCTGCAACGCCGTAAAAGCCCACAATCAGCGAAGCTCACTACTTATAGCGGAAAACAAAGTCCCCGACATATCACAAGCACTTACCTTTGGCGAAGCTTATACAATCCAAGACACGCAGTGTCTTCCGACATTGCTAATTGCTAAT
>CAZTWO010000213.1:0-3056 GCA_964617965.1 uncultured Ruminococcus sp.
CGAAGCTTTATAAATCAAGTCCGCAGGACTTCCGAAATTATGC
This sequence comes from uncultured Ruminococcus sp., assembly GCA_964617965.1. Taxonomy (GTDB): domain Bacteria; phylum Bacillota; class Clostridia; order Oscillospirales; family Acutalibacteraceae; genus RUG806. The sequence goes on from CAZTWO010000213.1 coordinate 44, forward strand.
ATTATGCATTCTACATTCTTAATTGTCAAAGGGGTGAGATTATGCCGAAAATAAACGTTTTACCGAAAAGCATTGCCGAGCTTATAGCCGCAGGCGAGGTTGTCGAAAGACCCGCATCGGTCGTAAAAGAGCTTGTCGAAAACTCGGTTGACGCAGGCGCGAAAAGCGTCGCCGTTGAAATACAGAACGGCGGAATACGCTATATTCGTGTTACCGATGACGGCTGCGGCATATCACCCGAGGATGTTCCCACCGCATTTATCAGTCACGCCACAAGCAAGATAAGCTCTGCCGATGACCTTAATTCCATTTTTACTCTGGGCTTCAGAGGTGAAGCGCTCCCGTCAATTGCGGCTGTGTCAAGGCTCACTCTTCTGACGCACAGTGCCGACAGTGATAACGGCGTTGTGTACACGGTCGAAGGCGGCGAAGGCGGCGAAGTTACCCCGGCAGGCTGTCCTTTAGGCACTACCATAACGGTGCGTGACCTGTTCTATAATACCCCGGCGAGAATGAAATTCCTTAAAAAGGATGTCACCGAGGGCACAGCCGTTGCCGATGTCGTAACAAAAACGGCTCTGGCACATCCCGAGGTTCGTTTTTCGCTTATTCGTGACGGCAAAAAGGTTCTCTCGTCCCCCGGAAACGGCTCACTTAAAGACGCTGTATACGCTCTTTTCGGCAAGGCGGTTTTTGATGCTCTTCTGCCGTGCGATTATTCGGCAAACGGCATTGACGTGCACGGTTTTATCTCAAAGCCGCTCAACAACCGCCCCAACAGAAATATGCAGTATTTCTTCGTAAACGGCAGAAGCGTGCGTATCCCGGCGGCTGTTCCGGCACTTGATGAAGCGTACAAAAATTCAATCATGGTCGGCAAATTCCCGATGTGCTTTTTAAGCGTGACGCTCGATGCCGAAAAAACGGATGTTAACGTTCACCCGGCTAAAACGGAGATACGTTTTTCGGATGAATCGAACATTTTCCACGTTGTCTATTACGCCGCAAAAAGCGCACTTGCAAAAGGCGACACGGCACGCCCCGAGATAAAGCTTAAAAATGATGATATTCTGGCACCGGTTGAGGATGTCCCGAAGCAGATGACATTTGCTCCGGCAAAATCCGCACCCGTTCAGAGTGTCAATAACGATATTTATCAAAAGCAGACGGTTTTTCACAAAGAAGAGCCGAAAACCGAAACGGCAAAAACGCCGCTTACACCACCCGTAATTCATACGCCGAATGTTACGGCACCCAAAACGGATTTCAGCGCACCGCTGATTTTTAACGACAGTGCGGTTGACCCGATAAAATCCGACGGCGAACGAAAAATTTCCGAAGACACGGGATATAATGTTCCGTGGAAAAAATCGTCAAATATAAATATTACATTTGACGATGAACCCGAAGACACAAAGCCCGAAATCGCCATAACGGCAGACGAGCCGAAAAAAGACAGCCCCGAAGACTTTCGCATTGTGGGTGAGGTTTTCAAAACATATATTCTTGTCGAACGCGGCACAAAGCTTCTTATAATCGACAAGCACGCCGCACACGAGAGAATGATTTTCAATCGAATTTCAGCCCAAAAGAACACGGGCGAAAGATGCTCGCAGGTGCTTTTGTCACCTGTGTCCGTAACTCTCTCTTCATCCGAATATGCCGCAGTAATCGAAAATTTAGACGTTTTCGAAAAAGCCGGATATCTTATCGAAGACTTCGGCGACGGTACGGTAGCCGTAAGAGAGTGTCCCGTTGAGCTTATGAAGGAAGATATAGCTTCTCTTGTACAGGAGCTTGCCGGGCAGCTGCAGAAGGGGAACACAAGGGCATTCCCCGAAAAGCTTGAGTGGATAATGGACTCCACCGCATGCAGAGCCGCCATAAAAGCGGGCGACGAATTAAAGCCCCTTGAAATGTATGAATTTGTAAAATTGTTACTGAGTGACGACTCAATCAGGTACTGTCCGCACGGCAGACCGGTTATGTATGAGCTGTCAAAACACGAAATAGAAAAGCAATTTGGGAGAATATAAATGGCAGACAAAACTAACAGCAACAGCAAAAAAATACCCGTTGTCGCGATAGTCGGTGCAACCGCATCGGGCAAAACATCGCTTGCTATCGAAATATGCAAAAAGCTTTACGGAGAAGTAGTCTCCGCCGACTCAATGCAGGTATACAAAGGGATGGACATTGCCACCGCAAAGCCCACAAAGGCGGAGTGTGCAGGCGTGCTGCATCACCTTATCGGATTTGTTCCCGTTGATCAAAATTATTCCGTAAAACAGTATGTGGAGGACGCAACCCCCATATTAAAGGATATATACGCCCGAGGAAAGCTCCCCGTCGTATGCGGCGGAACGGGACTTTATGTTGACTCCCTTCTTAAGGGTATGAAGTTCGAGGACGAACCCGAGGATTATTCCGTTCGTGAAAAACTCCGTGTTCGCAAGGACCATGAGGGCATAGAGCCGCTTTATAACGAGCTTAAGACGATTGACCCCGAGTACGCCGAAACCGTGCACATGAACAATGTCAAAAGAGTTCTCAGAGCACTTGAAATATACTATCTTACGGGTGAAAAGCCGTCTGTACGCCGTGAGCGTCAGGCAAGTGCCGAAAGCCCCTTTGACCCCGTTTATATCTCAATAGAATATAACGACAGAGGCATTCTTTACGAGAGAATCGACAAGCGTGTCGACAAAATGGTTGAAAGCGGACTTATAGAAGAAGCGAGAGAGTTTATCAGTCTCAATGGTACTTCCACAGCCTCCGCCGCAATCGGCTATAAAGAGCTTGAACCCTATCTTAAAGGCGAAGAGTCACTGATAGAGGCGCTTGACGCACTCAGACTCTCAACAAGACGCTACGCAAAAAGACAGCTTACATGGTACCGCAACAGAAATGACATAAACAGAATTGTCGTTGACACACTGCGTTACGGCGAGACACCCATTGGCGAAGCCATGAAAATCATTCTCGGCAGCGGCAAGTTCAAAAAGCTCTTCCC
>CAZTWO010000214.1:0-3050 GCA_964617965.1 uncultured Ruminococcus sp.
TTGCCGCATATGAAACGCTTCTCTATTCACCCGAACTCAAGTTCTATTCAAACCGCATAAAGATGGACGAGCGTCTGTCGACAAACGTTCGCGGACTGCACTGCCTCGGCGACTCCTCGGGCTGGACCAGAGGTCTTATGATGGCGTCGGTTATGGGCGTGCATATGGGAAGGGTCATAGCTGAAGAAGAATGAGCAATTAGCAATTAGCAATTAGCAATGGAGTAGTATAGTGGTCAGTGGCCAGTGGTCAGTATCCAGAGACTAAGGAAGTCCTGCGGACTTGGATTTATATGAGCTTCGCAGACATGAAAGCCTATGATAAATGGCATGCGGCTTTGCGAAGCTTTATAATTCAAGGCACTTCGTGCCTTCCTTGACCACTGGATACTGGCCACTGGATACTGGCCACCGGATACCGGATACCGTCCACTTGCAGCGTGAACAGCCTGCCGGAAGAATTTAACTAAAGGATGTGCCTAAAGTTATGGGTAAAAAAATATATTTCCCTGATAAATTATTTTACAGCCTTAAAAAAGAGCCGCTTAGGGCGGATGTCCAAAAGGTTGAGAGTATAGTAAAGCAGTCGGACTCCACCGGTTACGGGCTGTGCTATATCCTCGCGCCGCTGTACGGGCTTATAAGGCATAACAATGAAGCGTTCAAAAAGCTTATAACCGATGACCCCGAGCATAACCGCATAACCGTTCATCTTTACCGCAACGGCCGTCCGTATGATATCGAGATGGACAGAACGGTAATAGTTAACTCCGGTTCGGATTTTAAAAAATGCTCAATGGATGTAAACATTGTGGTAAAGGCTCTGCTTATAAGCGGTCTCGCAAACCCCGGGGAAATTTCCGACAGAATTTTCGCTAACCCCGAGGAGGCCCAAAAGCTTGAGGGCGTTATTAAATACGATAAAAATTTAGGTGCGGGCAACCCCGTAACGGTAATGTCGGCTTTCGGTCCCGCTTTTAAGAATTTTACCGATTTTGCCTATCAGAAAGAGCTGACCGAAAAGGCGAACGAGTCGATAGGCGATATTTCGGATGATATTCTCACAAAGCTTGACGAATGGTCAAAGGATAAAGAAAAGATCGTAACGCTGTCGGTTTATACCAACACAAACCATGCGGTTACGCTTATCGGTGTCAATAAAGAAAAAAGGTCGATTACATACTACGACCAGATTCTGGGCATAGAAAATACCGTTTCTCTTGATGTGATACTCAGGGACGGCACAAAGACGAACGAAAGAAATCCGAGACTTAATCAGATTCTGTGCTTTAATGTCGGCAAAAACAGCGTCAGAACAAGCGGCTATCAGATGATTGACATCGCTCCCATAAGGCGTGCCGTTATCAATAAGAAAAAGACATATACAGACGAAGAAGTAATTGACCGGATTATAAGCAAATTCAACAGCGTTCACGACGATGCGTGGAAGGATTTTGCCGAGAAAAATCCCGACAAAATGAAGGAAATCGTCCGTGATATTCTCGATAAAAACAATTTAAGTCCGTCAAGGTGGAACAACGCCTACAAGCTTAACAAAATGTTTGACGCCGTAAACAGGGAACCGGCGTATGAACAGGAGTATGATGACAGGTGCGCTTTATTTGACGGAATAAAGAAAACACTGCAAAGCAATCCCGAGACAAGCAGAACAGCCGAACAGCTGGATATAGTCAACCCCGGGAAGCTTGAAATGCTTGATTGCTATATCAATGTATATGCCGAAGACAGAAAGAACAACAGAGAGATAACACCGAGAAAGCTCAGAGTCGCATATGACGAGCTCTATTTGGTTTACAGAAGGTGCGGTTTTAACGGCATAAAAGAAACCGATGCCGAGAGCCGTTTCCCGGCGGACACGAGGAGCGACAAGGACTTAGCGGAAAAGGTTGCCATTGCAAAAAAATGGTGTGATGAGTTCTTAAAGGCGTTTGAGAAGGATAATAATCTCACCGCCGATGAGTTTAACAAAACCGAACCCGGAAAGTCGATTAAGGCCGAGGTCTGCGGCAAGGCAGACGAACCGCAGAAGGAAGAGAATGCCGACAACACATTTATTGATGATGACGAAGAAGTAAACATTCCCGAAAAAGAAAAGCCCCGCACGGTCGACGACGGCACATATATGATGAAGGACGACTATCTCGCATTCGGGTATGTGAAGCTTCTTGTCGCAAACAGCGCGGATGTACACAGCACGCACAAGGAGCTGTGGCAGAATGTTCTTGATACAACAGCTTTTCTTGCGGAGGGCGGAAAATTCTTTTCATATTATGATCAGCTTCAGAAGGCATACTGTGCCTGCAGAGAATATCTTGACAGTCATACCGACAATTCCAACCGTCAGAACGATATAGGCGGACAGCAGACGGACGGCGGCAGGCTTCGCAAGGCGGCTGTCGTAAACTTCCTCAAAACGCTTGAAACACGCCGTGAAGAACAGCTGGTCGGATATTCGGATCTTCACGAAATCTATGAAGCGAAGTGCAAAACTGCCGGAAGAAAGTTTATCCCTCTTGATTTTGAAAAGCTCGAAAACTCTCTGGCAGAGCATGCGGACAAAAAGACAAAAGCCGAAACCGCCGATATGCCGGTGTCTTCAAAAGCGTATGCCGAGCTTAACAAAAAGACAAAGGAAACACTCGCCAAAATAACCGAAAAAGCCAAAGCTGAACAGCGTAAAAAGAAACAGGCGGAGAAGAAAAAAGCAGCAAAAAAAGAAGTGGCTAAGGCAGAGAAAAAGCAAAAAACAAAGTGAGCAAGGAGCAGTCAGAAATTAGCAGTTAGCAATTAGCAATTAGCAATTTCGGAAGACACTTCGTGTCTTGGATTGTATAGCTTCGCAAGAGGTTAGATAATGATAAAAAAGTGTCTTGTCGGGTGGCAGGACGCTTTTTTTGTTTATAATTAGGAATTGACAATTGGGAATTATTTGGGATAGGGGAGTGGGGCGAGCGAGCAAGGCGAGCGAGCCACACGCCCGAGCGAAGCGAGGGCATGCCGCGACGAGCGAGCGAAGCGAGATAGGAGCGG
>CAZTWO010000215.1:0-2974 GCA_964617965.1 uncultured Ruminococcus sp.
TGATTTTTGGCGTAGCGACTAATGAGGACCGGCGGCAGCGGTCCGACAATCCAAATCTAACAGGCAAAAATCATCCGGTGAATGATTTTTGGCGTAGCGACTAATGAGGACCGGCGGCAGCGGTCCGACAATCCGATAAATCAAGGAAGGCACGGAGTGCCTTGAATTATATAGCTTCGCAGGAGGCAGGCAAATAGTGAACAAGGAGCAGTATCGGCATCAATACTGAAAGGTCCGATAAACACGGGTTCACAAAGTTGTACAGTTTTTCTACCGGTTTAGGGACAAACATTTGCAAAACTTTATTATCTGAAACACTCGGCATTTTCTTTCAATCATTGCACATTGCTAATTGCTAATTGCTAATTTTTAATGCGGGAGGCAAATATGAAAGTTCTGATGATAAACGGCAGTCCGAGAGTTAACGGAAACACTTCCATAGCTCTTAAGGAAATGCAGAAGATTTTTGAAGCGGAAAATATAGAGTGTGTAACTCTGAATATAGGAAATAAGGACATAAGAGGCTGTATCGCATGCTGTAAATGCCGAACTCTCGGCAAGTGCGTGTTCGATGACGAAGTAAATGATGCGGCAAAGCTTTTTGAAGAGTGCGACGGCTTGGTTGTGGGCAGTCCCGTTTATTATGCCGGGGCAAATGCTACGCTTACAGCTTTTCTGGCACGCCTGTTTTACTCCTCTCCTTTTGACAAGACAATGAAGGTCGGCTGTGCAGTTGTGGCGGCAAGACGCGGCGGTCTGTCATCGACATTTGACGAGCTTAACAAGTTCTTTACGATTTCGGGAATGCCTGTCGCAAGCGGTCAGTACTGGAACAGCATACACGGCGGCGCCCCCGGAGAAGCAGCACAGGACGCGGAAGGGCTTCAGAGTATGCGTACACTGGCAAGAAATATGGCGTTTCTTATGAAGAGCATAAAGCTCGGAAAAGAAAAATACGGTCTGCCCGAAACAGAGCCGTTCCAAAAAACAAATTTCATACGATAACAAAAAACTAAATAAAAAAATGCTTGACAACATATGTTTTATCAAGTATAATATTCAGCGTGTCACAGACAGTGACGCGTTATGTGGTGGGTATAGCTCAGTTGGTTAGAGCGCCAGGTTGTGGCCCTGGAGGCCAACGGTTCGAATCCGTTTACCCACCCCATACAAAGTCGCAAGGTCAATAGATTTTGCGGCTTTTTTTAACAGAAAAAAAAGAGTTTAAGTTGAAGTTATTTCTTTGCAGGCACTCCACACTCCAAACTCCATACTGTCCATTGGGGAGTCGTCAAGCGGTAAGACACAGCACTTTGACTGCTGTATGCGTGGGTTCGAATCCCGCCTCCCCAGCCAGGAAAAAAGCGTCCCACAGGGACGCTTTTTTCAATGATATCCGTTCCTTGCGGAACGGGTGATATATCTTCGATATGATATCGCACTTCGTGCGGTGATACAAGCCTAACGGCATATGATTGGAACGGATATTATATCACATCCCAGCAGCAAATATATCATACGATTTATCGTATATCATATCGCAATAGCGATATATCATTAAAAACCTTCCTCTTTTTCTAAGCCCGCAAACCGGATACTTATTTTCATTGCTAATTGCTAACTGCTAATTGCTAATTGTTAATCCTCTCGAACTGAGATATGTCATAAGATTGCCGCCGAACATACCCCAGTAGGGCACGACCTTATCGGCAAGATTATAGCTGCCCCAACCGGACAGACCGTGAACAAAAATGTTGGTGTAGGACGTTGTCTCGTTTTCGGTGTCGGGAGTAAACTCCGGCATATTGAAAAACGGCATAAAGAACATAATGAGTGACATCAGCATTGACATTATTCTTGCCAAGGCGGTAACATTCTTTCATATTTGTTTTTATTTTCGATTAACTGTCGGGGTGAGCCGAATGTTAATTGATTTCGTATCCTCTGAGTGTGGCATCCGTAAAAGTCACACCTATCTGCAGTGTGCATATCATGGGCTTGCCGTCGACGGTCATAACGGTGACATCCTCGCCTTCGCCGCCGAAGTTGTCGATATATTTATACTCGTATGTGATGCGGCCGAAGAGCTTTTGCACAGTACCGTCAGCGGCATTTACGGAATACACCGCACGGGTAGTGTCATTTGTGCCGAAGTAGAGTGTGCCGTTATAGTATTCGCCGCCCTGAATTTTCTCAATTTCCTGCGAGAAAGTAAGTTCACCCAGAAACTCCATTGTATCAAGGTCATATTTCATAACGGAATTACAGTTGCGAGAATCGCCTGCGTACAGAATACCGTTTTCGCCGTCGGCCACAACCCACGGAATGCCTCGGGTATGTCTGTCGGTTGAGAGCTCATAAAACACGCCCGTGTATTCAAGTGTTTCGGCATCGTATACGGCTACAATCGGGTGCTTCCACACCTTTGAGTCCTCAAGAGCAGCATATATTTTTCCGTCTGCATAGCTTATGCCGCCGATATGCTTTATGCCGTAGCTGTCGGCAAGCTCGGAGGGAATAGCCTCGGTATTTATCGCAAGCACGGTTTTGTTGTCGGACGACACCTTTTCAAGGGCGGATTTGCCGCTGTAAATTATATTTTCGCCGTCGGTTGTCATGCCCTGCGCACGGACAAGGCTTTCAAGCCCCACAACGCCGCCGAGATCCGTATACTCCGTTTTGTCGGAATTGAAAAATCCGTTAAGCATACCCGTGAGTGTAAGCAGAATGCACATAAGACCGCAGAAAATTTTGTTGATTGCGTTAATTGCCGTTACCATAATATTTCTCCTTCTTCCTTCATACTCATATGTTAACAGATTTGTTACAGTTCGTCAATAATTTATTTTTTTCGATACGATTTTTATACAAAGAAAAGCCGGAAACAGAAGACTATGTAGAATGTAGAATGTAGAATGTAGAATGCATAATGCATAATTTCGGAAAACGCTTTGCGTTTTGATTTATAAGCTCC
>CAZTWO010000216.1:0-2974 GCA_964617965.1 uncultured Ruminococcus sp.
TTGTACCATGCGAAGATTGATTTGAAGAAGGCTTTTATTTTTTCGAGGAATGTTGTGGGGTGGTCATATGTTTCGTCCGCGTCCCACATATCGCCCTTTTCGCAGTTGTCGGCTGTCATCTTCTCCCATGATTTGTCGGAATAGTCGGCGACAATGTACTGCGAATATTCGAAATTGTCAACAGTGAACTGCGTGTCGGCATCTATAACACCCAGAACAAGCTGTCTTTCCTGCGTCCAGTAGTCGCCGTGATAGCAGTTCTTGATAAATACGGTGTAATCGGGATACAGACACGTTGATGCGTCAATTTTTTTGTCGGCGGAAATATATTTGCCCTTGCCCTCGGCTTCACGCTCGGCAATGTATTCATCCGACAGCGTATCGTATATTGTGGATGTCGTCGCACCGAAGGAGGAGTTTTTGACGGAAACATAAGTGTCCGCCAGAATTGTCTCATCCTTTACGCAGGGGGCTATTGTCGTGCCGTACTTTGAAATAAGGATAAGGTTGGGGGTTGTGCCGTCCTCACGGGGCTGTTTAACCTTTGCCATAATGTCGTACGTGTGCTTCTTTATCGTCTCATTATAATATGTTATCTTTTCTATAAGTCCGGCGTACTCCTGTCTCTTTGCACTGCCTTCTTCTCCGAAGCAGTATGTAAGAGCGTCGTCGAAATCATCAACCGAAACAACCGACCAGTAGCAGGGGTATGTCATAAGGGTTGAGGTTGCCAGTGCCTGAATAACGCCGTATTCTATTTTTTCGTAAACGGTCGCTCTTGTGACTTCGTCAAGCGTGTCAAGCACACCTGTGGACTGAAGCATCTGAACGGTTGCTGTTATAAGAGGATGAACATCCGTGTTGCCTGTATATTTAAGCTCCTTTGCGAGCTTTACAAGACCTGCGCCGTTAATCTTGAAGTCACCGCTTAAAGCGCCGCTCAGGAAGTCCGCGCCGTTTGAGGTCGCAACGCCTATGCCGAGACCTTTAATGCTTTCGGTGCCGTACTCATTAATGTAAGCAAGAACAACATTTGTTCCGAGACACTTGCTGACAATGGAAACTCTGCTGCGTCCGGTTACTCTTTTGACGTTTTCTATAAATGTATTGAGCGTTTCCGCGTTCTCTATGGGGTCAAGACGCCAGTCATACTCGAATTTGTATGTGCCCTCTTCAAACTTGCCGTTTGCGTTTGTGATATATGTGCTCTGCTTCCAAGCGTTACTGTTTTTCTGCTCCCGGCTTAAACCGCAGTCGGAGTCTTCGGGGACATTGCCGTTGCAGTCAAGGCGGACAGGCTCGAACATTTCCGTTATTTCCTTTTCGACGGCGGCGTAGTAGTTGTCCCACTTGCCTAAAAGGATGCCCTCAAGAATGAAGGGTTTAAGAATAGTCGCGGTTGTCTCAAGGACCTTGTCGGTTGTTGTCTGCCCGTTTTCGGTGTCGGCGGTCAGCAGGTTGCCGACGTCGTCAATACAGAAGACCTTTGAATCGTTATCGTAGTAAAGCTTCTGCGAGTCGCCCGAAATATAGATGACGGGGTCGTCACATTCGGATTTGAACCACGATGTCGTCTCGGCGTATGCCGGGGTGAGACAGGTGAGGAGAAGGAGAGACGAGAGGAAGAGAGACAAGATTTTTTTCATAATATAAACCTCCGGAAAAACAATTAACAATTAGCAGTGAGCAATGAAAAAGTGGCCAGTATCCAGCATCCAGTGGCCAGTGACTAAGGAAGACACTGCGTGTCTTGGATTATATAGCTTCGCGGTGTGTGGGCTTTTGGGGTGTCGCCGGGATGTTGCCGTCGGCGGAGCTGACCCGCCGCTCGGGGCACCCATCAGCCCCGATTGGCTTTTTGACCTGAGCATACCGATTGGCGGGGACTGACGGGTACCGCCTCTCGGCGGGTGCCCCTCGTTCGCCTTCATTTGTTAAGCCGCATGGGCCTGCGGCTGAACAAACTTGGCTCACTCGGGCCCGTGCCTCGCTCACAGCTGTCGCTGTTCGCTCGGCTTCGCCTCGTCGTCGGCATAGCCGCCTCCTCGGCACGCCGCTCCTCGGCGGCATAGCCGCCTCGTCGCGGCACCCGTATACTCCAAACCGCCTTGGCGTTTTCTTTTGTTATGCACTGTGCTTTGTATCGGGACTTTTATTATTTTACAGAGTATAAACTCCCAAAAATAATTATAAGTTGTGTCCAAATAAAAATCAAGCTGTAAAATTACGATAAATGAAAAAAGTCGGGTTTTGGATATATAAAATTTGTTTAGAATTTCGGACAACATGCACAAAAAATTCGTTGACACTCCCAAACATTATGGTTTTAAGGTTAAACTTTTAACAAACCGCTTGATTTACCGAAAAAATTGTATATAATAAACAATGGTAAATTAAGGGTGCGGCAAAAGCCGTGATCCAAATAAACGGAGGAATAAATAATGTCAGTTAAAGTTGCTATTAACGGTTTCGGCAGAATCGGCCGTCTTGCATTCCGTCAGATGTTCGGCGCAGAAGGCTACGATGTAGTTGCCATCAACGACCTCACAAAGCCCTCAATGCTTGCTCATCTTCTTAAGTATGATACCGCACAGGGCGGTTACTGCGGCAAGATAGGCGAAGGCCTTCACACTGTATCCGCAGACGACGAGAAGGGCACAATCACAGTAGACGGCAAAGAGCTTAAGATATATGCAGAGAAGGACGCTAAGGATCTTCCCTGGGGCGAAATCGGCGTAGACGTTGTTCTTGAGTGCACAGGCTTCTATTGCTCAAAAGAGAAGTCAATGGCTCACATCAACGCAGGCGCAAAGAAGGTTGTTATCTCCGCTCCCGCAGGCAATGACCTTAAGACAATTGTTTTCTCAGTTAACGAGAAGACACTTGACAAGGATGATCAGATCATTTCCGCTGCTTCCTGCACAACAAACTGCCTTGCTCCCATGGCTAAGGCTCTTAACGATTACGCTCCCAT
>CAZTWO010000217.1:0-2935 GCA_964617965.1 uncultured Ruminococcus sp.
ATGATGTCCTCTGAAATCTCGACTTATCTGACGGGACGGTATGTGTCTTTCCGCATTTTCACCTTGTCCTTTGGCGAATACCTGATGTTCAAAAGCCAATATACCGAGGTTGGAGAACCGAAAGCCGAGCTTGCAAACTATGTGCGTTTGGGCGGGTTTCCTGCAACGCACTTGCAGGCTTACTCTCAGGATGAGGTCTACACCATCGTGCGGGATATTTACAACTCCACAATCTTCTCGGATATTGTAAAACGCAATCAGGTGAGGAAGGTTGACCAGTTGGAACGGGTGGTCAAGTACACCTTTAACAATGTGGGCAACACTTTCTCGGCAAAATCCATTTCGGATTATCTGAAAGCGGAACACCGTGCGCTGGACAACGAAACGGTTTACAGCTACTTGGAAAAGCTGGAGAAAGCGTATCTTCTTCACCGTTGCTCTCGCTTTGATTTGCAGGGTAAGGAAATCCTGAAAACGCAGGAGAAATTCTATCTTGCAGATACCGCCCTTCGATACAGTGTTCTCGGCTACAACGCTGACAGCGTGGCATCCGGTCTTGAGAATATTGTATACTTGGAGCTTTGCCGCAGAGGGTATACCGTCAATGTCGGCAAATCCGGCAGCGGCGAGATCGATTTTGTGGCAGTACGACAAAACGAAAAGCTCTATGTACAGGTGACGCAGGAGCTTCATTCTCAAAAAACGGAAAAGAGGGAATATGACCGTTTGCTTGAAATTCACGACAACTACCCCAAATATGTCCTCACAACGGATGAGTTCTCAGGAGGAAACTATGAGGGCATCAAGACGATGCACATTGCCGACTTCCTGTTAAATTCTGAATACTAAACGACAGAATCGTAAAATGCTCGCTTGGCAACAGGCGGGCATTTTGCTTTTCGGAAAGGAAATTCGATGAGAAAGAAAATCAGCGTGATTCTTATTGCTGTGCTTGTAGCTGTTCTCGGCACAAGCACCTGTTTTATCCTCGCCCCTTGCACACTCCCCACACTATGCAGCACAACTCCACACTTCACACTCCACTCTTCACACTACAAAAAAACCTCCCCATCCGCAGCCAACGCCGCATCCGGGGAGTTTTTTTTAATTTATTTCGGGCTTAACGCTCTTGTCTCTTACTTCTTGAACAGCTTAGCAATCTGACGGAAGAAGTATCTGATGGAGCAGAACACGCCTTTGTACTTGAAGAGGCCTGTGCTTCTTGTGTGCTTGAGTCCGCAGCGATCGCATACTGTGTAGTCGGAGTCTGTTGCGGGTCTTGTTACGACTTCGCCGCACTCGGCGCATGTGCCGGAGCAGTTGCTGCCGTCAACGGTCCATTCTGTTACGTTATGGCCCTTTGCGGGGATAGTCTCGGTGACTGTTGCACCGCAGGTCTTGCACATGAGAACCTTTGTGCCGTCTTCGGTGCATGTAGCTTCTTTTTCTACACTGACTTCAACATAGGTGTGTACGCCTGTTGCCGCTGTGGGCAGAGCCGTGTAGCTGTCACCGCAGTATGTGCAGGTGTATGTTGTGTAGCCTTCCTTTGTGCATGTGGGAGCGGTTGTTACAGCTTCGTAGTTATGATCACCGTAGTCGCCGTATTCCTGACCGCAGATATCGCAAACGCATCTCTGCTTGCATGTGGGAGCTGTTTCACTCTCGTGACCTGTGCAGTACTTTGTTATACGGTTTTCTGTTTCACCGCAGGTTGCGCAGGTATATACATCATAGGAGTCATGCTCGCAGTCGCCCTCGACGGAGCTTGTCTTTTCCCATGTATGACCGGTTGCGGGAAGAGTCTCAATGCCTTCAAGTGTAATGCCGCAGGTGCTGCACTTAACGCCGGCGGTATGTCCGTCTGCCGTGCATGTAGCTGCAACTTCGGATACAGCTTTCTTTACATGACCCTTTGCCTCAATTGCTACATCTTCAATTTCGCCGCAGTTCTTGCATATACGCTGTTTGCAGCCTGTTTCTGTGCATGTGGGTTCATAGAGAGTTGCGTAACCGCTGTATGAGTGCCCCTTCGGGAGGAGTGTCATTGTCTCAGTAGCTCCGCACATTGTGCATTCTCTTTCCATTCTGCCGCCGCTTACGCAATCGGCAGCAGCTACTGTTGTCCATGATGTATATGTGTGGGCAAGTCTTGCGACAACTGTGGACTTCTTGATTATAAGTCCGCATACACCACACTTTGTGCCTTCTGTCCAGCCGATAGTATTGCAGGTTGCATCTATTGCCGGCTGATATACAATTACTGTATGTGCAGCGGGTTCTGTTCTCTCACAGCCGGAGAGGATTTCACCGCATACGGAGCACTTTGTGCCTGCTTTGTAACCGGAGCGTGTGCATGTCGCCTTTATTTCGGCAACAGCTTCTTCTGTATGATGTGCGGGGATTGTTTCAATTGTTTCGCCCTCTGCACCGCAGACCGAGCAGACATTGTATACCTTGCCGTCTGTTGTGCATGTGGCTTCAACTGTCTTTTCTACCCATTTGTGACCGGTCGCTTCAATTACTTCACAGCCGCTCTGAATGTCGCCGCAGCGTGAGCAGACAACGCCTGCAGTAGTGCCGGCTGTTGTGCATGTAGCCGCAACCGCCGCTACTTCTTTGTAGTTATGACCGAGAGGATTTGATTCCGTTACAGTTGTGGCACCGCAGTTGCCGCAACGTTTGAACTGCTTGCCGGGGCCTTCGCATGTAGCGGCTATTTCGGCATATGTGCCGTAGGAGTGACCGCTCTTATTAAGAACGTTGCCGCCCTTTGTCGCACCGCAGACAGAGCACTTAAATGAAGTTGTCTTGCCGTCTGTTGTGCATGTTGCGGGGTAGCCTTCCTCAACTACTTCCCATGTATGCTCAAGCTTGTCTATCTTTTCGGGAGCAACTATTATCTCGCCGCAGACAGAGCACTTTGTGCCGGAAG
>CAZTWO010000218.1:0-2864 GCA_964617965.1 uncultured Ruminococcus sp.
AATGCATAATGCATAATGCATAATGTCGGAAGGCACTGCGTGCCTTGGATTTATAAGCTTCGCAGAGATATAAGCTTATGTTAGGCGGTAATTTTGTCTTTTGCGAAGCTTTATAATCCAAAACGCTTCAGCGTTTTCCTTCATTCTTAATTATGCATTCTTAATTCTTAATTCTTCCCTGCTCCTTGCTAACTGCTAACTTTTAATGCATCTGCGGAGCCTTTGCCGGCTCTTTATTGACCTTCTGCATTTCTTTCTGAGGCTCGGCAGCGGCGTTCTTAGGCTGTGCCGCTTTTTCGTTGGCTTTTTCTTCCTGGGCGACGGTGCGTACACTCAGAATAATTTCTCTTGCAAGTCTCTTGTCGGCAT
The DNA here is from genome assembly GCA_964617965.1 of uncultured Ruminococcus sp. GTDB lineage: Bacteria > Bacillota > Clostridia > Oscillospirales > Acutalibacteraceae > RUG806. The sequence goes on from CAZTWO010000218.1 coordinate 370, forward strand.
CATAGGACTGAAGTGCCGAATCAAGCGAGCGTTCTGAACTGAGCGGCTTTGTGCCGAGTATATTTCTGTACTCCTTTGAGCCCTGAAGGAATTCCACAGCCTGAGCTGTTTTGCCGCCGTTAACAATCTTTCTGAAGGGAGGATTATCGCCTAAAGCAGTACCCTCCATACTGATAATCTGCTGAAGTGCCTTGCCGGCGATAATGTTCTTGTTAGCCTGGGCTCTTTCGTTTTCGTCATTGGTTTTGGCTGAAACGCTTTCATTGCTCGCGATAAATTCGGCAAGCTCCTTGTCGGCTTCTTCGTTGCTCTTCTTTGCCATGCCGTCTTTTGAGACCTCTGCAACCATGTTGTTTATAACGGCGCAGTTTTGTTTGCAGTGCTCAAGGTATTCTTTTTTCTCCTGAGCGTCCTTAAGCTCCTTCTGACGCTTCTTTTCTTCCGCCGCCGCACGCTCTTTTTCGGCAAATGCGTCGTCTTCGGCCTTTACATAGCGTTCAAATGCCGTTCTGCCCGTGTCGACTTTAACGCCGGCGGACGTCTCGAGGATTTCATCGTTTTCCGCTATACGGATATCACGTCTTGTTATTTCATTCTCTCTTATGAGCTTTATGGCGTTAAGCTTTTTTTCGGCAAAACGCTTCAGATCTTCAGCGAAAGAAAGACGGGTCTTGCGGTATACTTCATTTCTCTCGAACTCAATTCCCTTTTTGCTTTCAATATAGACATTGGCGTAACTGAGAGCCTGTTTAAGCTTATTTTCGGCATCAGCAAGCTGCTGCTTTGTGGGCTTGTCGTCAATATGTATCTTTTCGAGCTCCTTAAGAGATTTTTTCATGTTGCGGTATCTTGAAGAGCTGTGGCCGAGTCTGTCCTGCTTAAGGCTCTTATCGTGAAGCGTTCTGAGGTCATCGGCGTATTCCAATGAAAACAGCTTGCCGGGAACATCTTCGTTGACGCTGACATTAATGCCGCCGTCAAGACTTACATCTCCCTTATAGGCAATCAGTGTGCGGCCGCGACCGTTTGTATAGACAAACATTCCTTCGGGGGACGAAGCAGAGCCGGCATCCTTCAATGCGTACTTTGCCTTAAGATCCGATGTCTTTTCTTCCGAGAGGGCGAACATGGCGTTCATAATACCCGTAGTAAATTCGCTCTTATACGGAGACATACAGTTGGGGTAACGATTAACCTGTCTGCCATTGACATCCGTAACAATGACACCGGCGTCGGAGACCTCGGCGGATGGGGCATCGTCCGCAGACATTACGGGGGCGGTTCCGGTAACCTTAAATGTAGGATTTCCGTCTTTATCCATTACGGGATTGTTATCTTCATCCGTGACAGGCTCTTTCTGTTCAACCATATACGGCTTGCCGTCAAGGTCAAGAAGCTCAACCTGCTTCTTTGCGAAACCGTTCATTATGTTTACGTGCTGAAGCTCGGCGGGATCGCATACCGCGTAGTACGGGTTTGCGACAAGCTCCACAATCATCTCTTCCGCGGAAAAAGACGAAAATTCCCAGTTTCTTCTTATGCTTTCAAGATAATCCGCATTCTTAAATCCGAACAGCTTAAGATTTTCGAAAGCATCATGCGAATCGAACATTATGTTGTTGGCGGGGCACATGACTTTTCTGTACGCCGCCGTAAGTCCGCCGGGCATATTTTCGGCTTCACCGCTGACAATGTCATTGGCGGCCTTGCGAATTTCCTGCTTATTTCTGAACGCCTCTTCAACCAGCTCGGAAGCCAGCTCAAAAAGATGCTCGGGACCTTTTTGGGACTCTTCCTCAGCCTGACTGCGTGCGGCGTCTTCGGTCATACCACCGTTCATAAGAAGCTTTGTGCGAACCTCAATAAACTTCTCGGCGGCTTTTCCTTCACCCTTGGGGATTCCTTCGCAAAGAGCGGCAAAAGCCACAACCTCTTCGTTGTGTCTGCGGCAGGCGTCTTTATCTATTCCGTCGGCAGGTATCTGAATAAGAGAATGCATCCAGCGTGCGGAATCAACTCCCGAATTTTTGCCGTAGATTTCTTCGGCTATCGCGGCGAAGGTCTCAACTCGTTCGACATCGTCCTTCATGGCCTCGAACATCGCTTCACGGCATTTTTTCGAATAAGCCGCGCGGTTTTTCATTTCTTCGGGGTTATCCTTAAATTTGGGAGTAATATTTTTTACGTCCTTGTTTCTTTGGGCGAGCCCGTTCCAGAAGTCATTATAAAACTCTTCCGGCTTTTCGGGGTCCATTGCCTTTTTTTCGGTTTCGCCCTTAAAGTATTCGACAGCCTCATCAAGCGTCATCGGCTTCTCTTTATTTCTTGCAAGAGCTATCAGCATCGATCTTAATGTTGAAGATAAGCCCATATGTTATCCCTCCTGAGATGAAGTGTTTTGTGTTTTTTTGCTTTGCATACAGTATACACCGAAAACCTTTGTTTTGTCTCAAAAATTTTTCGATTTTTTTCACATTTTTCAAAATTATCCCATT
>CAZTWO010000219.1:0-2861 GCA_964617965.1 uncultured Ruminococcus sp.
GAATAATCTGTCGGTTTAATCACCATCGGGGCAAACGGGCCGTTAAAGCACATTACCGCTTCTTCGTCCTCTATGTTTCTGAGTGAATCGAGAATATATCTGCTGTTGAAGCCTATTTCAAGACGCTTGCCGGTGACAAAAGCTTCGGTCTTGTCTTCGGAAGTGCCGAGTGCCGTTATGCTCGATACTTTTATAACGCCGTCTTCGTTAATCATCATTCTGATGGGGCTTCTCTGTTTTTCGGTGATGACAACCGATGTTCTTTCTATCGTATCTATAAGATTTTTGAGATTGATTTTGACTTCAGTTGTGATTGTGGCGGGGATTGCCGTTCTGTAATCGAGAAATTCACCTTCAAGAAGTCTTGAAATGATATTGTATCCCTTTATTTCAAAAACAATATGTTTTGACGCAATGGACATTTTTACAAAGCCGTCTTCGTCGTCTATAAGCTTTATGACTTCGTTCATTGTTTTAGCGGGAACAACAAATTCCTTTGTGTCGCCCTCATAGTTGGCAAACTCGCTTCTTATCGCCAGACGGAAACCATCCAAAGCGACAAGCTTCATTTCACCGGGGGAGAGAGTGAATTTTATTCCTCTGTGAGCCGCCTTTGTGTCATCGGTTGATACTGCGAAAACCGTACGCTTTACCGCTTCTCTTAACACAACCTGAGATATATTGAAGGGTATGCTGTCTGTAACCTCGGGAATTTCGGGATACTCTGTCGGATTAAGGCTTATAAGACTGTATTCTGTGTCGCCGCTGCTTATTGTAACCTTATTTTTCTCGTCACAGTCTATTATAAGAGTGTCATTCGGAATTTTGCGGAGCATGTCGCAGAACATTTTGGCGTTTACGACTATGCTGCCGCCGCGCTCGACTTTGACATTTATCTGCGTTGTAATGCCGAGCTCAAGGTCATAGCCGCAAAGCTCTATTTTATTTTCGGATATTGTGCTTATAAGTATACCTTCAAGATGAGGCATGACGGCTTTATTCGGAATACAGCGGCCGACATTGAGACACGCATCTGTAAGAGCATTTGTATTGCATATTATTCTCATAATAAATCCCCTTTGTTTCAGCTTTATACCGACATTGAATTTTCGGAAACTCACATTTTTATCGGTATGCGGCTTTTGAGTAATTTTTTCGGATTTCCCCTTTTCGGGTAAAATAAGAGAGTTTAAAAATAGAAGTAGTAGTAGAGGGTGTTGAAAGTGTTTAAAAGTGTCTGAAACGGCTCTGTTAAGCGGAAAACGGCATAAAACGGAGTCTTGAAAACTTTTTAAAAAGAAATTGTTTTAAACAACGGGCAAAATCGGGATGTTGAATCTGTTTAAAAGCCGATTGTTCAAAAGTGAAAACTTGTTTAAAAGCCGGGGTAATTTATTTGGACTGAAATTCGTTTATAGACGCCATTGCTATGGCCTTTATGCTCGGTATTTCGTCCATCTTTTTCTGAGCCGCAGTCAGCGCGTGAATAACGGTTGAATGGTTTTTGTTGAAGTATACACCTATCTCCTGCAAAGTAAGATCGGTTACTTCCTTAAGAACATACATTGCTATCTGACGAGCGGTGTTAATGTTATTCTGACGCTTGTCGGATTTCAGGTCGGAGGGAGTAACGCCGAATGATTTAGCGACATACTCCGTAACCTTCTCGACCGTGACCTTTACCGGCTGACCGTCGCCCGTTACGTCATCCATTATCTCTTTAAGCTGTTCGAGAGTGATGGGAGTGCCGAAGGCTGTTGTCATCGCGGAAATCTTTTTTACTATGCCTTCAAGCTGACGGATATTGTTCTTTATGCGGTGGGCTATCATTTCGACGTATTCGTCCGACAGTGATACATTGAGCTGTTCGCATTTTCTTAGGATAATGGCTTTTCTTGTGTCGAAGTCCGGCGGCTGAACGTCGGCTGTGATGCCCCATTCGAATCTTGTCTTAAGTCGTTCGGTGATGCCCTCCATTTCTCTGGGCGGCACATCGGATGTAAGTACTATCTGTTTATTGTTCTGATAAAGGGCGTTAAATGTATGGAAGAATTCTTCCTGTACCGCGTCGCCTCGCTGAATGAACTGTACATCGTCCATAAGAAGTGCGTCAACGTTGCGGTATTTGTTTCTGAATTTATCGGGTGTTTTCTTGGCGATTGACTCGACCATTTCATTCATGAAGTTTTCGCCCGTTGTGTAAATAATAACGTAGTTCGGATTTTTACGCTTTATCTCGTTTAATATGGCAAGCATAAGGTGAGTTTTGCCGAGCCCCGAGCGGCCGTAAATAAGAAGCGGGTTTGTGTGAGTGCCGGGGTTCTGTGCTACGCCGACGGATACGTTATAGGCAAACATATTTGATTTGCCCACTATGAAGTTATCGAATGTAAATGACTTGTATCCGGCTTTAAGCTGAGGATTAAGCGTGTCGGGTGCGTCATCGGATGAAGATTTTTCTTCGTGACTTTCGGATGAAGTAACGGCGGGCTTTGTTTCGGCAGGCTTTGTCGGGATAAATGAATTGTCGTTTGCGGATGCGGCATCGACTATTATATCAACCTTGACGGGAAAGCCCATGAGCTGCTCAAAGGAGCTTTCGATTACGCCCAGAAATTTTTCGCAGATAATGTTTTTCTTGAATTCGGAATTTATGCAGAAGACAAAGGTATCGTTTTCGAATTTTACAAGCTGAAGAGGTGTGAGCCATGTGTTATATATGACTTCCGATACCTGCGATTTGCATAAGGAAAGAACTTCTTTCCAAAAGTCCTGTAATGTGTCCATTGGTTTCTCCAAAAAATATATATATAAATATATATTATTATAACACGCTAATATATTTAAATCAAGTTTAAAAA
>CAZTWO010000220.1:0-2835 GCA_964617965.1 uncultured Ruminococcus sp.
GTGGAGTGTGGAGTGTGGTGTCAGCTCCGCAAAAGGCGAAGCTATATAATCCAAGTCCGCAGGACTTCCTCAGTCCCCGGTCCCCGACCCCTGACCCTCGGCCCCTTTCTCTGCTCCTTGCTAACTGTATTGCTCCTTGCTCCTTGAAAACACGAAGTGGAGTGTGATGTCATTCTCCGCAAAGATAAAATCCACCTGTTTTAGAATGGTCTTTTAAGTCTGCGTCAGCTATATAATCCAAGTCCGTAGGACTTCCTCAGTCCCCGGTCCCCGGCCCCTGACCCCCGGCCCCTTTCTCTGCTAATTGCTAATTGCTAATTAAACATTCTCTTTCCCGTACTTCTTAACCATAATCATCTTCATTACAAACAGGAAAGCGATTGTAAGCACAATGCCTATGGGCAGTGCGATATATGCCTTCTGAACAAAGCCCGAGATTATGTACATTACAAATGAAATTCCCGCAACGGACATAGCGTAGGGCAGCTGAGTCGAAACGTGATTTAAATGGTTGCACTGACCGCCGGCGGAAGACATGATTGTCGTATCCGAAATGGGTGAGCAGTGGTCGCCGCATACGGAACCCGCAAGACATGCGGACATGCCGATTGTCTGAATTGCGCCTTCCGGGAATATTGCTATAACTATCGGAATAAGAATACCGAATGTGCCCCATGATGTGCCGGTAGCGAACGAGATAACGCATGCGACAAGGAATATGATAGCGGGCAGGAAGTTCTGAAGGTTGCCTGCGACGCTTGTCATAACATCGGCAACGAAGGGCTTTGCGCCGAGTACGGTTGTCATGTTCTTAAGGGATGTAGCGAATGTGAGAATAAGTATGGCGGGAACCATTGCGATAAAACCCTTGGGAATGCAGTCCATAGCCTCTTTGAATGTGACAAGTTTTCTTGCACAGAGATATACTATTGTAAATACAAGAGCGATAATGCTGCCCCACGGAAGACCGACGGACGCATCGGTGTTTGAGAAAGCGTCAACAAAATTATAGCCGTCGAAAATGCCGCCGACATAGACAAGTGCGAATACGCATACGGCGATAAGAACGATAATGGGCAGAACAAGGTCGATAACCTTGCCGTTAGATGAGGGGTTATCTTCTTCAACCTCGGCTTTTTCGCCGCAGGTGTAAAGGTCGCCCTTTGTCTTGGCGTTAACTTCATGCAGTCTCATCGGACCGTAGTCAAAATTCATGAGAGTTATGCCTATAATAAACACGAATGTAAGAAGCGAATAGAAGTTAAAGGGAATGGCCTTTATAAAAAGCTCAATGCCCTTGCCGTCCTCGGCGTAGGACGAAACAGCCGCCGCCCATGAAGAAATGGGAGCAATCATGCATACGGGTGCCGCAGTGGCATCGATAAGATATGAAAGCTTGGAGCGGGAAATGTTATGACCGTCTGTAACGGGACGCATAACCGAGCCGACTGTAAGGCAGTTGAAGTAGTCATCGATGAATATGAGAACACCGAGAGCGAATGTAGCGAGCATAGCGCCGGAGCGTGTCTTTATATGCTTCTGCGCCCACTTGCCGAACGCCGCCGAGCCGCCCGCCTTGTTTACCAGAGCGACGATAACGCCCAGCACAACAAGGAAGATGAATATACCGGCTGTGCCCTTAACGGCTTCTATAAGTCCGTCATTTACAAGCACGTCCATGGTCTTTGTGAACTTGAAGTCCGCACCGAGGATTGAACCTGCAAGAATACCGATGAACAGAGAGGAGTAAACCTCTTTTGTAATAAGCGCAAGTCCGATGGCGATAATGGGAGGCACAAGAGCCCAGAAAGAAGCTCTTACAACGCCTTCGCCGCCGCAGGTCTCGCAGGCGATTTCGTCAACAATACCTGTGCCGCTGCAGTCGGTACAGCCGACGGTTGAGAGCGAGCCGCCGGAAACTTTTGCGTAGACCAATACGGCTACGATAACTACACAGGCGATCGCAAGGATGATTTTTTTCGTTTTTGTCACAATAACTCCTCCTAAAACGGGATGATAGTTTTAATGCTCAACGGGAATTTTGTTCTGAAAAACAGCAGTCGGAAAAAGCTTAACAATGCATAATTAAGAATGCATAATTAAGAATGCATAATGCATAATTAAGGAAAACGCTTTGCGTTTTGGATTATAAAGCTCCGCAAAAGGTAAGTCTTTGTTTCTGAAGTTCAACTTGATTGTTGCGTTAGCTTATAAATCAAGTCCGCAGGACTTCCGACATTCTGCATTCTGCATTCTACATTCTGCATTATTATGCATCCTGCATTATTATGCATTCTGCATTATTACGCATTCTGCATTATTATGCATCCTGCATTATTATGCATTCTGCATTATTACGCATTCTGCATTAAAAAATCCGTTTAGCACCAATAAAAAAAGACATGGCTTCGTATATTCATACCAACCATGTCATAACGACAACAAACATGACAGCACTCCACATACAAACTGTGACAGTACGTTACATATTCTGCAACGTCCCGGCTGTGGTTCATCAGGCAAATCCCCACGCCTCGGCGGTCAATCTTTTCACTCTCTGTGCTGCCTGTCCTGCGAAAGCTACTTGTAAAGCACCGCGCCTCCATCATCCGAATAAATCGGAACCATATTCAATTTTTATGCAATCGGATTATAGCATTATAAGTTCGATGTGTCAACTACATTTTTTATTGACAGTTGAAGTGTAGGGGTCGGTTGGTGCCGGAAGCGGACAAATTAAGAATTAAGAATTAAGAATTCATAATGAAGGAAAACGCTTTGCGTTTTGGATTATAAAGCTACGCAAAAGGTTAGCCTTCATTCTCGAAGATTAAC
>CAZTWO010000221.1:0-2828 GCA_964617965.1 uncultured Ruminococcus sp.
TGTCAAAAACGGTGCAAAAAGCGACAGACTTACCGAACAGGGCGATATAATTATGTATTCATACAATACCAAGTCAACGAGCTATGCAAAATTCTGCAGAACTCCGAACGGATACTATACCGTTAAAAATTATGATTTTTACGGCATAATCGGACCCGATGCGGAGGATTATGCGGGATGTGCCTATAAATATATAACACCTGCGAGTTCGACTCTCAGTGCTGTGTTTTTTACTCAAAACGGCAAAAAGCGTCTTTATGACAGCAACTTTGTTGTGCAGAACAATATTACAACCGAGTTTTCGGAGGCTCGTGCTGTCGCAAACGGTCTTGTTCCCGTAAAACTTGAGGACGGCACATGGCAGTATTTCTCATGCGAACAGGACACATATGTTTTTGAAAAATATGAGGACGCTTCAACGTTCGCAAACGGCATTGCCCTTGTAAAAACGGGCGGCACATGGCATTTTATTGACACCGAGGGAAAACAGAAAGGTGACAAGACATTTGACGATGTAAAGCTCTATGATAACGGCGAATATATCTATAATAATGTGATGATTGCGTCTGCAAACGGTGCTTATCATATGTACGACGGTGACGGCAAGGAGCTTAACTCGTTTGCCGCTGCCGACATGGATTGCTATTACGGCAGTGCGATTGCCTATAAGGGCGAAAACGGTCTTTGGGGATTTGTCGGCACCGACGGCAAGGTTGTAATTGAACCTGCGTATAAGCAGGCAAAGAGCTTTTCTTCCGGTCTTGCCGCTGTTGCCGTTGAGGTTGCCGAAGAAGAGGCGACAACAGCCGAAGAAAATACAACAGCCGAAGAAAATACAACGGCAGAAGAGACCGCTGTTGCCGAAAACACAACCGTGTCGACAGAAGAAACAACTGCCGGTGAGGCCGGTGCGGAGACTGCGGCAGAGTCTGTAACCGAAAATACAACTGTACCGGAGACAACAGTCGAACAGACAACGGCGGCTGAGGAAACGACGCAGGTTTCCGTTCAGCAAAATGCCGAAAAAGACATAAAGTGGGGCTTTATAAACGGCTCGAATAAGCTCGTTATAGATGCACAGTTCTGCTATGCCGGATATTTTTCATCATCGGGCTGTGCCTTGGTTGGTAATGTACCCGATTCTTACTACTTTATTGCGTTGAGGTTTGTGTAATGTCTACTTTGTTCAGTGTAATTGTTTCGGTTGCGGCAGGTTTTGTCTTTGCGCTTGTATTGTATCTGCCTGTGCAGGCGTTGTATGGCATTTTTGTTGCTCCGTTTGTCGGAAAGAAGCATGCAAAATCAGGGGATTACAAGACTGTTGAAGCAACGTTGATTCCAAATGCCACTCCTTACGCAAACAACGATGGAAAATTCGAAGCCGTATATAAATATACTGTTGACGGAAAAGAATATTCTCGGGTTCAGACATTTTATAATCATTCTTTTCCGCCGAAAACCACATTCTACTATATAAAAAATCCGAAAAAGGCGGTTTGTTCGGTTGATGCATTGGGCATGCCGGAGGACGGTAAAACCGTTATAAAATATACATGGGCGGCATGTGCCGTTATCTTGTTTATTATTTTAACAGCAGTCAGGTGGATGTCATGAAGAAAAATTCATTTAAAGATGAATTAGGCGAAGTCATGCTCGAGGGTATGATTGTTATGATTGTAACAATGATTACGCTTGTATTCATTTTGGGCATAGGCTTTATATACTATCAGCGATATGTTGTAACTGCGATTACGAATGATGCGGCTTTGAAAATTGCGGATACGTATTCAAATCCGAAGAGTGATCTGATTATAGGTTATATTGAACCCGAGGATCTGGAAGATCGCGATCTGTATCGCTGGAAGGTCAGTGATAATGTTGTTGCACTTAACACTGACAAAGCAACAAAATATGTGAAATACTGCCTTGAAAAAACCAATTTTAACGGTGTTATAGGTGATGTTGAGGTGACTCTGAAATTTGTTTCGGATTCCGCACTGCGAAAACATGTGGACCTTGAGACTGTTTGTACATTTAATACTCCGTTTGGGTTTGTTCTTGAGTTTATGGGAATGGACAGGGATTTTACCTATAAAGCTTCCGCACGGGCAGATTGCACGGATAAGATAGATTATATTTCCAATGTTGATTTTCAGGATCATGTCATGAGTGATAATGCTTTTGCGACCGGTGCTGTAGGTAAAGTTTTAAAGTCCGGTATTACATTAGTAAAAAAACTGATGGCAACATACAATCATGTATATAACTGATGGAGTGATGATTTATGAAACACAGAAAAAGGGTATTTTCAAAAATAAATGTGATAAAAGGAACAAAGGGTGTAATATCGATTTTTCTTGCAATTCTTATGGTTCCGTTTACCACTTTGGCGGGTGCGCTTCTTACTGCGGCACGCGTAAACAGTGCGTCTACCATATATGATGAAATGATGTCTAATGCCGCAGATTCGACATTGGCAGACTGGGATTCTTTTTTGAAGGACCGTTTTGGCTTGCTTGCGGTTAACCAGGATTCGGAAAATGCAGATTATGTTAATGATACATTTAAATCATATCTCGAGAAAAACTCCGATGTACTGAGCAATACATTTTTCAATATAAGCTCAAATGCTACGGGACTTTATTCGCTTGCCGATACGGATATACTTAAATATCAGATTCTGGAGTACAGCAAACTGTCGGTTCCCACTGCACTTGCGACAAATGCTCTTGATATTGACGGTATTATGAAGAGTCTTGTAAACATGATTCCGGGAAGTCAGTGGTTAAATGTTATTTCTTCGGGAGCAAGTATGGGCTCAGCAATGG
>CAZTWO010000222.1:0-2827 GCA_964617965.1 uncultured Ruminococcus sp.
AGTATGAAACAGGCAATCGTTTTTGCCGGAGGCGGCTCAAAGGGCGCGTATCAGATAGGCGTATGGCGCGCACTGAATGAGCTCGGCGAAAGCTTCGACATTGCGACGGGCACTTCCGTCGGTTCTATAAACGCGGCGTTTTATGTTCAGCATGACCTTGAAGCCGCAACGGAAATGTGGCAAAATCTTGACGTTGATTCCGTTATGGTCAACGGAATGAATTTCGAAAAATCCTTCGGTGTGATTTTTGAACAGCGTGAAAAGATTCTCCCCTTTGCGAAATCATATTTTAAAGGCAAGGGTGCAGACGTAAAGCCGTTTTACGACATGGTCGAGCACTATTACAATCCCGATAAATTCTTTTCATCCGATGTTGATTTCGGACTTATGACCTGCCGCTATCCGTCTTTTGAACCGCACGAGGTCTACAAAAGCGACATGGCGCAGGATAAAGAAAACGGCTGGCACTGGATAGGTGCGTCAACTGCCGCCTTCCCCGTTTTTCCGGCGTTTGAAATAAACGGCGAGCAGTATGTTGACGGCGGCTGGTACGACAATGTCCCAATTTCAATGGCAATAAAACTGGGTGCGGAAAAAATCACCGCAGTTGACCTCAACACAGATAAAGTCCATATGGGATATATCCGTCATCCGTGGGTACACTACATTAAGCCGTCAAAAGACCTGGGCACTTTTCTGAATTTCGAAAAAGACGCCATTTCTTTCTCAATGAACTTGGGCTATGACGACTGCATGAAGGAATACGGCAGATATCTCGGCGAATACTACACATTTGACCCCGATTACACCGATGACACAATTGACAGAGCAGCACAGATTTTCACATCTGTTCTGACACTGTCCGAAGCACAATTCGAATTTATGCCGATGCTCTCGCTTCACCGTGTCAACAAGCTTGAAGGCTGTTCATACATTCTGGCGGAAATTGCGAACACCGAACGCCCGACCGAAAAGGATATGTTCATCGCCGCCATTGAGCTTCTTATGGGGCGTATGGGCTATAAATGCGACCAAACATATAAATTAAGCAGTCTTTTATATGAGCTTAAGTCAAAGGTTGACAGGCTCTATCCCCTGCTGGAATTTGATTTTGAAAAGGCTTTTGAAACTCTGAAGCAGTTTTTTGAGCAGTATGAGCCAACAGAGGATATACACAAAAAGAAGATAGATAAAGAGCACAAGAGGATTATTATAATGTCAATAATCCGTACACTTCAGCAGTGTAATTTCCGATAAAAAAAACAAGAGGAGATAGGAATATGCTGTCAAAAGTAACAAGTGTGGGAATTTTCGGTCTGCACACCTTCCCGGTTGAAACCGAGGTTTATCTTACCCCCGGCAAATACCGTTTTGATATAGTGGGTCTGCCCGATGCCGCCGTAAGCGAAGCGAAGGAGCGTGTCTGGGCAGCTGTTAAAAACAATGGCTTCGGCTTTTCAAACAACAGCATAACCGTAAACTTAGCCCCTGCGGACGTAAGAAAAGAGGGCTCGATTTACGATTTGCCCGTGTTTATCGCCCTCGTGTCCGCACTCAAAAAGCTGCCGAGCCCGCCTAAAGACTACTGCTTTGTGGGCGAATTGTCATTAGCGGGTGATGTTCGCTCAATCAGAGGCGTTATGCCGATGGTGCTCGAAGCGAGAAAAAACGGCGTCAGAAGAATGTTTGTGCCGTATGACAACATTGCCGAAGCGAGTGTTGCGGACAACATTGACGTATACGGCATACGCCACGTTAAAGAGCTGCTGAACTTTTTGTGGGGCGGCGAAAACGACACCGAACAGACCGAGACGCTTGTGCCTGTCGATAAAATCGCATATGTCCCGGCGGCTCCCGAGGAGCTTCTGGACTTTGCGGACGTAAAGGGGCAGAAGGGCGCTAAGCGTGCGCTTGAGACTGCCGCCGCAGGTGGACACAATCTTATGATGGTAGGCCCTCCGGGTTCGGGCAAGAGCATGCTCGCAAAACGCCTTCCGAGCATTCTGCCCGACATGACATTTGAAGAGGCGCTTGACACAACAAAAATATATTCCGTAGCGGGGCTTTTAGGGCGAGAGAGCGGACTTGTAAGAAGCCGTCCCTTCCGTTCACCGCATCACACCGTTTCGTCAACGGGACTTGCGGGCGGCGGTTCCGTGCCGCGTCCCGGTGAAATATCACTCGCGCACAACGGCGTGCTGTTCCTCGATGAGCTTCCGGAGTTTTCGAGAACGGCGCTTGAAGTAATGCGTCAGCCGATAGAGGACGGGGAAATTACAATCTCCCGTGTTGCCGGGTCGCTTACATATCCGTGCAGTATAATGCTGGTTGCGGCAATGAATCCGTGTCCGTGTGGATATTTGGGGCATCCGACACATCCGTGCAGCTGTTCGCCCGGCATGGCGGCAAAATATCTCGCGCGTGTTTCGGGTCCGCTTCTTGACAGAATTGACATACAGGTTGAAGTGCCGCCCGTCAATTTCGACGAGCTTAACGCCAAAAAGGGCAACGAAGAAACTTCAGCCGAGATAAAAAAGCGTGTTGATGCGGCAAGACAGATTCAGGCCAAGCGTTTTGCCGGAACACCCACGACGTGCAACGCCAAAATGACTGCGGCACAGACACACGAGTTCTGCCGCCCGACACCCGCCGCACTGGAGCTTCTGAGAAACGCGTTTGATAAATTAGGACTGTCCGCCCGTGCGTATGACAGAATACTCAGAGTTGCACGAACAGTCGCCGACCTTGACGGCGTGGAAGAAATTGACGTAAAGCATGTGTCCGAAGCAATAAAATACAGGACGTATGACAGGCAGAGAGCGAAGAA
>CAZTWO010000223.1:0-2826 GCA_964617965.1 uncultured Ruminococcus sp.
CAGAACAATGCATAATTAAGAATGCATAATGCATAATTTCGGAAAACGCTTTGCGTTTTGATTTATAAGCTCCGCAAAAGCAAAAATTGTTTTTTTACAGGCAAGTTCAATGTCAGCGAAGCTATATAATCCAAGTCCGCAGGACTTCCGACATTCTGCATTCTGCATTATGCATTCTGCATTATGCATTATGCATTATATAGCCACTGCTCCTTGCTCCTTGCTCCTTGCTCACTTATTAAAAAAGCTGACCTCTACGAAAAAGCCCAGCAAAAACCGCCCTTCCGGCAAAGTGCCGTAAGAGCGGTCTGTTTATATCTGTATTGAGATTTTATCTCTTGTCGCGTCTGAAGTTGCCGTTGTGGTTATCACGGCGTGCGGGACGGCGAGCCTGATCGGAAATGTCGTTTTCGGGTGTAAGTCCCTCAACAGCTATAAGGGCATTTCTTCTTGAAAGATTAAGTCTGCCCTGTTCGTCTGTGGGAAGAACCTGAACGATTATCTCATCGCCGACATTTACAACATCCTCAACCTTCTCGGTACGCTTTACGTCGAGGTGGCTGATGTGTACAAGTCCCTCTTTGCCGGGAGCGATTTCAACGAATGCGCCGAAGGACATAAGGCGTGTTACAACACCCTTATAGATTGCGCCGACTTCGGGATCCTTTGCGATAGTCTCAACTATCGACAGAGCCTTCTTGGCGTTATCGAGATCGGTTGAAGCGATAAATACGGTGCCGTCATCATCAATATCAATCTTGCAGTCGCACTCGGCGCAGATTTTCTGGATAACCTTGCCCTGCTTGCCGATAACATCGCCAATCTTTTCGGGATCAATCTTTGTGGAGATGAGCTTCGGAGCATACTTTGAAAGCTCCTTGCGGGGCTCTGCGATGCAGGGAAGGATAACCTCGTCGATTATCTTGCAGCGAGCCTTATATGTCTTTTCGAATGCTTCCTTAACGATAGCGGGAGTAAGACCGTGAACCTTGGTATCCATCTGAATGGCAGTGATACCCTTCTTTGTGCCGCCGACCTTGAAGTCCATGTCGCCGAAGAAGTCTTCGAGACCCTGAATGTCAACCATTGTCATGAAGCGGTCGCCTTCGGTAACAAGACCGCAGGAAATACCGGCAACGGGAGCCTTAATCGGAACGCCTGCCGCCATAAGTGACAGTGTCGAACCGCAGATTGAAGCCTGCGAGGTTGAACCGTTGGAGGACAGAACCTCGGATACAAGTCTTATTGTGTAGGGGAACTCTTCAACCGAAGGAATAACGGGGAGAAGAGCACGCTCGGCAAGAGCACCGTGGCCGATTTCTCTTCTGCCGGGGCCTCTTGAGGGCTTTGTCTCGCCTACTGAATATGCGGGGAAGTTATAGTGATGAATATATCTCTTCTTTTCTTCTTCGTCGATGCCGTCAAGTGTCTGAGCGTCGCCTACCGTGCCGAGAGTGGTAACGGTAAGAACCTGTGTCTGACCTCTGGTGAACATACCCGAACCGTGAACACGTGAGAGAAGGTCAATCTGAGCGTTGAGGGGACGCATTTCGTCTATGCCTCTGCCGTCAACACGCTTGCCTTCGTCAAGAAGCCAGCGGCGAACGATATATTTCTGAAGTTTATAGAGGCAGTCGTCAAGTTTTGCGGTCTCTTCGGGGAACTGCTCGTCAAACTTCTCGTGAACAGCGGCGTAAATGGGAAGAAGTCTCTCATCACGGACACGCTTGTCATCGGTGTCAAGTGCGACCTTAACGTCCTCAATTGCGAACTCCTTAACGGCTTCATACATTTCGGGCGAGGGATCGTTTGACTGGAAGTCGATTTTGGGCTTGCCGATTTCCTTCTGAATTTCCTTGATGAAGTCAACAATTCTCTGGTTCTCTTTGTGGCCGTACATAATGCCTTCGAACATTGTGTCGTTGTCGATTTCGTTTGCGCCTGCTTCGATCATGGCGATAAGTTCATCGGTTGAAGCAACTGTAACGGCCATCTGGCTCTTTTCTCTCTCTTCGGCTGTGGGGTTGATGACATACTTGCCGTCAACAAGACCTACGGATACACCGGAGATAGGGCCTGCCCACGGAATGGGAGAAATCGAAAGAGCGACGGAAACACCGATCATAGCGGTGATTTCGGGAAGGCAGTCGGGGTCAACGGACATAACGGTAGCGACGATGCCGACATCGTTTCTCATGTCCTTGGGGAACAGAGGACGGATAGGACGGTCGATAACACGAGCGGAGAGAACGGCTTTTTCGCTTGCCTTGCCCTCACGTCTCTGGAATGAACCGGGAATTTTGCCGACGGAATAGAGCTTTTCCTCGAAGTCGATTGACATAGGGAAGAAGTCTACGCCCTCACGGGGTTTGTCTGCCATTGTGGCAGTGCACAGAACCTCTGTTTCGCCGTAGCGAATGAGGCAGCTGCCGCCCGCAAGCTGAGCCATTTTGCCTGTCTCGACAACGAGGGGACGGCCTGCGAGGGTTGTTTCGAATTTTCTGAATTCTTCAAACATACTTTTTTGCTCCTTTTTTTGATATGGAGACACGGGTGGGCACTGTCAATGTACAATCCGAAAAGCAATGAAATAACGCCAAGGGCGGTTATTTCAAGGAGCAAGGAGCAGGGAGCAAGGAGCAGTGGCTGAATAATGTAGAATGTAGAATGCAGAATGCAGAATGTCGGAAGTCCTGCGGACTTGGATTATATAGCTTCGCCGATTTTTAATTCAGCCCTTCAAGGAGAGCCAATCTCCTGCGGAGCTTATAAATCAAAACGCGAAGCGTTTTCCGAAATTATGCATTATGCATTCTTAATTATGCA
>CAZTWO010000224.1:0-2806 GCA_964617965.1 uncultured Ruminococcus sp.
ATCGCTCTGATTGTTTCTTTCTGCAAATCCGTCACAGTGGATTCCTCCTTCTGAGAATTCAAATTCTCATAATTAAACAGAAAACCGCTGCCGGAATTGAGGGTACGCAAACAAAAAAAATATTGCCCTCCGTGGAAATTAATCCGCAGAGGGCAAATATGTGCTATTCGGGTAATGATGAATTAATCAGGTAAATTCAGGTCTTAGCAAGCCCAGCCGAGTATATTAAACATTTTGGTCATGAGCTTGTTTAAGAACTCAAGCAGCCACTTGAGCCAATAGAACATTCTGACACCGCCGGAAGAATCATCGGAGTCGTCGGGTTCAACTGGGATTTCTTCCCACTGTGCGGTAAGTGTGACGTTGCCAAGCTGTGTTGTGGAAATGTTTGTTACAACATTGCCGTCAAGCGTCCAACCGACGAAGGTGTAGCCGTCTCTTGTCGGATCGGAAAGTTCTGAAACACCTACGCCGTATGTGTATGTTGCGGGGTTGGCAGTAGCGTTTGTGCCGCCGTTAAGCTCGTAGGAGATGTCGTAGGTGTTGGCGGTCCATGTTGCGGTATACTCTTTTGCAGTGTCTGTGTCAGTTGTCAAGGTCCAACCTGCAAATGTGTAACCATCTCTGACTATTTTGTCAGCTGTCGGGAGTGCCGGCGGTGTTTCATCAGGCGAATATCCGTCGGGGGCTGTGTAATCCTCAACCCAGTCGCCACCCTCAAGTTTGTATGATACGGAGATTTCATACGGGATTTGGAGTGTTAAAGCAGGTCGAATGCCGGTTTTTGTTTTATCGACTGTATATGCTTCATCGACGGAGTTAATTTTTCCGAATTCTTCGCAATCAATAGTACAAGAAGAAAGATATAAAGTAGCTGCCGTGCGAAGACCCCAAGAAGCATCATTTGAATAACACTGTACGCCCTGTACTTTTGCATAATCTGTTGTCTTTGCCTGTCGAGTTTCAGTTGATTCATCGTTTGCAGTAAAACCGTATTCTTCATTTTTTGCCTCAGCATAACTTAAAAGCCAAACATTATCTGTTGTAGAGTTGCTGTTATACTTTTCAACCCAAGAATCACATGCCGAGTTATCAAGCAAAGTTTCAATTATTGCAGATTTTTCTGCTTTTGAAAAAGCGACATTATAGAATGTACTATTAAGCCATACACGTATATTCGAATACTCATAGTTATTGGGATAGACTGTTTTTCCGTCTATAATGCGCTCTTTTGTATCGTTGTAATACTCCTGTGAATCGATTACCAATTTACTTAATACAATTGCATTATCTGTTGCGGAGTCATAAGAGAGAATCTGCCAGATAATCGGTTCATACTTAAACCAGTAAATTACAGAAACATTATAGCCGTTAGCATCCTGATTTGTTGACTTTCCGGTCGTATTTTCAGGGCGGCATGAAGTAAAGTAAACTCCGCGATATTTTTCGCCGTCAAGTTCTATATCGGTGTACTTCATATAGTCGCTTTGTACACCGTCTATGTAATAGTTATAGCTTATCCAATTGTCTGTTGAACCTGCATTTTCGGTGAGCTTGCCCTTAAGTGTTTCATCTGTAACCTCCGTCTGCGGATAAGTACCGAACAAGTAGCAATCGCCGGTAGAGGGGACCAGATACTTATTGCAAGCTTTACAATGTATTGTGTATTCACCGTTTGCATTAACTCTTGCGTTGCCTGTAAAAGAATGACCTGTGGGATTGGTATATTCATCTTTTGTTGTCGCATTACATTTTGTGCAGGTATAAAGTGTATATCCCGAATTATCACACGTTGGCGAAACGACCTCATAGGAAAAACTGTGAATACAAGATGGAGAGATTCCGGATTTCAGATGAAGCATTAAAGCGGGACGAACACCGTAGCCGGTGATGTAGACGTCGCTGCCGAAGTAGACGTACCCGTCGCTGCCGACATTGCACGCACTGTACCTGCTGCTGCCCGCCGAGCGAAGACGCCAGAGACTAAAATTAAAAGAATTTACACCTTGTGATTTTGCGTAGTCTGTTGTCTTTGCCTTTCGAGTTTCAGTAGATAATTCGTTGGTTGTGAAACCGTAGTCTGCATTTTGAGCTTCGCTGTAGCTTAAAAGCCATACATTATCGGTTGTTGAATTGCTGTCATATTTTGTTGAATCATCTTCACCGTATGCGGAATTATCAAGTAAAGTTGCGACTATTGCCGTTTTTTCACTTTTCGTGAATGCAGTGGAATAGAAGGTTTCATTAAGCCACTTGCGTATATTTGAATGTTCATAGTTATTGGGATATATTATGTCGCCGGTCGCTATTGTGCGATCGTTTGTGATGTCACAGTATTCCTGCGAGTCTATTACAGACTTGCTTAATACAACTGCAGTATCACTTGTCGCATCATACGAAAGAATCTGCCAAAGAAGAGGTTCATATTTGAACCAATAAATTGTAGAGACATCATAGCCATTGTTGTCCTGAAAACTACTCCTTTTTTCGCCACTACTTTGAGGATCTGCCGGACGGTATAAAGTAAAATACACGCCACGATATATTTCGCCGTCAAGCTCGATGTCGGAGTACTTCATAAAGTCACTCTGAGAGCCTTTTATGTAGTAGTTGTAGCTTTTCCAGTTACTGTTATCGGTGTCACCTGCTTCCGCTGTGAGTTTGTTTTTTAGTGTTTCATCGATAACCTCGGTCTGCGGATAGGAGCCAAATCCGATAATGTCCCCGGTTTTGTACTCCGCTTCAGGTTCTGCAAATACCGTTAACGGCAATACCGTAAAAAGCATAATGATACTAAGAAGAATTG
>CAZTWO010000225.1:0-2802 GCA_964617965.1 uncultured Ruminococcus sp.
AAATGTAGAATGCAGAATGCAGAATGCATAATGTCGGAAGACACTGCGTGTCTTGAATTTATAAGCTTCGCAAGGGGTAGGCGTAAAGTAAAATTCAAGCCGAAAGAAAAACCTAAGAAATGTAGAATGCAGAATGCAGAATGCATAATGTCGGAAGACACTGCGTGTCTTGGATTTATAAGCTTCGCAAAAGATAAAATTATCATTTAAACACAATCTTAATGGCTGCGAAGCCACTGATCACCGGCCACCGGAATCTTACTACCGTTCCCCGACCCCCGGTCCCCGGCCCCTTCCACTGCTCATTGCTAATTGCTAATTGCTAATTGTCACAGCCTTTCCGCCGTCTCAAGAATAAACCTCTCCGTCTTTTCCCAGCCGAGGCAAGGGTCGGTGATGGATTTGCCGTAGCCGGGTTCGTCGAGCTTGCGTGCGCCGTCCTCAATGTAGCTTTCTATCATAAAGCCCTTGACAAGACGCTTAATATCGGGGTTGTAATCGCAGGAATTTAACACCTCATTTGCGATACGCACCTGTTCAAGATATTTCTTGCCGGAGTTCGAGTGGTTGGTATCGACTATGATTGCGGGGTTCGGGATGTTCTCTTTGGCGAACTCCTCGCAAAGCCCCAATAAATCTTCATAATGATAATTGGGGTGCGACTGACCGAACTTGTTGACATAGCCCCTTAAAATCGCATGGGCGTAGGGGTTGCCGTGGCTCTTGACCTCCCAGTTTCTGTAAATGAAGGTGTGACCCGTGCCGGCGGCCTTTATGGCGTTCATCATGACGGAGATATCGCCGCTTGTGGGATTCTTCATGCCGACGGGAATATCAATTCCGCTTGAAGTGAGTCTGTGCTGCTGATTTTCTACGGAGCGTGCGCCGACCGCTACATATGACAGAAGGTCATTGAGATAACGGTAGTTTTCGGGATAGAGCATTTCATCGGCAGACGAAAATTCATATTCCGCAAGCGCCTTCATGTGCAGACGGCGAATTGCGATAACACCCTTAATGAGATTGGGCTTGTCACCGGGCTCGGGATAGTGGAGCATGCCCTTGTAGCCCGAACCTGTCGTGCGAGGCTTGTTTGTGTAAATTCTCGGAATTATGAAAATTTTATCCTTGACCTTTTCTCTTATCTCCGCAAGACGGGAAATATAGTCAAGCACGGACTTTTCGTTGTCGGCGGAGCACGGTCCGATTATAAGGATAAGACGGTTGTCTCTGCCCGAAAAAATGTCCGCTATTTCTTTATCGCGCTGTTCTTTTATCTTTGCCGCCTCGCTTGAAACGGGGTACTGTGCTTTTATTTCCTGAGGAATAGGCAGTTTGCCGATGAATTCCATGTTCATACTATGATTTCCTTTCTTCTGTCAATATTCGAATACGAACAATTAACAATTAATAATTAACAATTAACAATGGAGGAAAACGCCAAAGCGTTTTGGATTATAAGCTAACGCAAGAGATTAAATTATCATAATAACATAAGCTTATTGTCTACGAGGCCAACTCCACTCTTCACTCTCCACACTCCACTCTCCACACTCCACTCTCCACACTCCACACTCGAGCAATTGATCCTTGCTCACTTTATATTACCCCCAACCGCTCCGAGTGCCTCAAAGAACCCCGGGTAGCTCTTGTTCACCGCCTCTGCCCCGTCGATTTCGCCGCCGGTGAGGGTACAGAGAACGGCGAGGGACATTACAATACGGTGGTCATTGTGACCGTCGAGAATTTCGGTCGGTGCGTGAAACTCCTTCGGGAATACTACAACATCGTCTTCATGCACCGTGACAGCCGTGCCGAATTTGCGAAGCTCCGCAGCCATACACTCGGCACGGTCACTCTCTTTGAGCTTTAACCGCCGTGTACCCGTGAACACACCGCCGTATTTTGCGGCAGACACGGCAAACAGAATGGGGGCTAAGTCGGGGCAGTCGCCTATGTGAATAACGGGTGAGCCTTTCGAGAGCGACTCAAAATGCTTTACAAAAATCCTGTCGCCCTGAAGCGTGTTTTCGTCAAGCCCCGTGACATTTATACTGTTCCCGAACAGATTCAGTGCCTCAAAAAACGCGGCGTTTGACCAGTCGCCTTCAACTGCCGCTTCGGTTGGAATATAATGCTGT
Organism: uncultured Ruminococcus sp.; assembly: GCA_964617965.1. Classification (GTDB taxonomy): domain Bacteria; phylum Bacillota; class Clostridia; order Oscillospirales; family Acutalibacteraceae; genus RUG806. The sequence goes on from CAZTWO010000225.1 coordinate 2,142, forward strand.
CCGCCCGGTATAAACAGTGTGTTCTGCGCAGGTTCTTCTATTCTGATGCCGAACACGGACAGAGCCCTGATTGTAAGATTTATGTACGGACGGCTCTCGACAGGCGGCAGAATGTTTATCACACTGTCCTCTTTCAGAAGGGGCAGAGCGAACAGCAGACCGCTTATAAACTGACTGCTGATGTTGCCGGGAATATTGTATTCACCGCCGACAAGCGGCCCTTTTACCGAAACGCCCGTCTCATTTTGCGAAAAGAACATATTTTTTTCTCTGCACATATCGGCGTACACCGTCAGAGGGCGTTCCAACAGTCTTTTGGCACCTGTCAGCACCGTTTTGCTGCCCGACAGAAGCGAAATAGGGACAAAAAAGCGCATTGTGCTTCCGCTTTCGCCGCATTCAAGTTCGTTTTCGGGAGAGGACAGACGGACATCGACTCCGTTAATTATTATATCGTCGCCGTTTTTTTGCCACTTTACACCGAGTGCCGAAAGGCAGTTCAGCGTTGCTTTTATATCTTCACTCAGGGCGACACCGTGAATGATGCTTGTACCCTCGCTAAGCCCCGCACCGATAAGCAGTCTGTGCGCCATGCTCTTTGACGGCGGCGCTTTGACTGTGCCGGAGAGGGGGGAGGGGGAAATGGTAGTTTTCATATTTA
>CAZTWO010000226.1:0-2749 GCA_964617965.1 uncultured Ruminococcus sp.
TTAATGGTTGCGGGGTATATAAAATCAAGTCCGCAGGACAAAATAATGTAGAATGCATAATGCATAATGAAGGAAAACGCTGAAGCGTTTTGGATTATAAAGCTTCGCCGACGATTAGATTTTCATTTCCTGTCGGCTTTAATGGTTGCGGGGTATATAAAATCAAGTCCGCAGGACAAAATAATGTAGGATGTAGAATGCATAATGCATAATGAAGGAAAACGCCGAAGCGTTTTGGATTATAAAGCTTCGCCGACGATTAGATTTTGGGTTTCTGTCAGCTTTAACGGTTGCGGAGCATATAAAATCAAGTCCGCAGGACTTCCGACATTCTGCATTATGCATTATGCATTATGCATTCTGTATTCTGTATTCTGCATTCTACATTCAATTGCACTGCTCCTTGCTAATTTTTACAGTTCCTTTCTCTTGACAAACATTGCAAAGTAGTGTAAATTGTATAATGATACCGCAATTCTAAAACATTGACCATAAATTTTGTTGAAAAATTCGAGGAGAGAAAAATGAAACGAATATTTCTGTCGTTTGTGTCCGTCACTCTTTGTGCCGCTCTGACTCTGGGACTTACATCATGCTTTACCATTGATGTTCAGATGATTACACACAATGCCGAGACCGAGGCGCTCTATGACGAGCAGAATTATGCCGCCGAGCAGGATGTATATACCGAAGCGCCGACTGTCGAAGAGACAACCGAGTTTATAAACGAAACAGTGTCGTTTGAGTACCCCAAGGAGCTTGAAACACAGCCGCAGACCGAGTCTCAGACCGAGGCACAGACCGCCGCTCCGTCAACTCCAGACAAGATGACGGGTCAGGCACTGCTCAGCTATTTTAACGATGCCGTAAACACAATTAAGGCGAAAAAAGCGGGCTTTAAGAAGTCAAAGCTTACCACTGTCAAGGATCTGCAGCTGTCCAACAAAGCGGCTAACACGCTTGTAAGCTTCGTCAAGGGTGCTTTGCTGTCCGAAACAGCCGACGAAACAACCGTAAACAAGGGTCAGTCCTCCGACAACGTGCTGTCGCCGTCCGGCAAGGCGTACGCTTCCGCCCTCACCATGTCCGATATAAAAAATATTTCGGCGGTCAAGAGCGGCTCGGGGTATGTCATTACCGTAAATCTCAAGGATGAACAGAACCCGACTTCAACCGGCGTTTATTCAAAATGCATGGACTTTATTACGGTTGACGATGTTGTCTCCGTCTACGCTCCCAAGGTCGGAGCGACTGTATCAAAAGAAAATATCACCGTCAAGCTTACAAATTCATATGCAAAACTCACGGTTGACGCATCCGGCACACCCACGGCATATGAGACTCTTGTAAACGGCGTGCTGTCGATGAAAAACGCCTCGATTAAAAAAGTCGTGACCATAAACACCGACCTTGACATAACGCTTTCAAGCACGACAACATACACCGGATTTTCATTTTGATTGATATTACAAAATTTAAGGAAAATTTTTGTGTAAAAGTACCTAAAGAATTTGCCCGACGAAAAATCTTGAGTAAAAGTTGACAAGAAATTGCATAAAGTCACTTGACAATTTTCGTTCTGTGTTGTAAATTATTTATGTATTGCATACGGTTATTGCCATGCAGCACCAAATTATTACGGTCAAACCGAAAAAACGAAAATTCTGAAAGGGGTTCACACCTAATGAAGAAAAACATCATGAGAGTTCTCTCGCTTGTTCTCGTAGCGGCTATGCTGTTCGCTTTCTGCTCCTGTTCGCAGGAAATCCGCGTCCGCTTCGTAGATAAAGACGGCAATGATATCAACATCAGCGGTCTTATAGGCGGCTCAGGTTCTTCAGACGCAAACAGCGATTCCGGCTCAGCCGATTCCGGCTCAGCCGATTCCGGCTCAGCAGATTCAGGCTCAGCCGATTCCGGCTCGGCAGATTCAGGCTCGGCAGATTCAGGCTCAGCCGATACACCCTCCGATGCAGCTACAGAAGCTCCCGCTTCCGATGCAGCAACACAGGCTCAGGCTGACAACAGCAGCAGCGGTTCAAATGACACTGCCAAGGCAACAGAGGCCGCAACACAGGCTTCCAACGGCGGTTCAACATCAGCCGCTCCCACAGGCAAAGAAGCTATCTTCAATTTCTATAAGACAGCCGCTAACAAGATTGCCGAAAACGGTGCCGCAGGCTACACAAAGAAAGAGTGGCAGGCACTTTCAAACCTCAACCTTACAGGCAGCAGCGCTGTTGATAACGTTATCACAAACCTTGCAGGCAACTACATGACCAAAGAAGCAGACGCTCAGGATCAGGTTTGCGCTAAGGGTTCCGAAGAAGCAAAGTCACGTTTCCCCGGATGCTCACTTACCGATATGTCCAAGGTTGCTTCCGCTACATGCACTGTTCAGTCAAACGGCAACTACAAGATCGTTATCACAATGGTTAACGAAGATACACCCAAGAAGACCAGCAACTTCCTCGGCAAGGTTACAAACTCCATCCTTTATTGGGAAGACATTGACACCGAGCTTAAGAATATCTCAGTTGTTAAGTCCTATTCAAACATTCATGTTATCTATGAGGGCTTTAAGATTGAGGCTGAAATGACTCCCGCCGGCAACTTCGTATCCCTTAACCACCTCGCAGGCGTAAACATCAAGATCGGCGAAGCTAAGGTTCTTGTTGCAACACTTAAGGACAAGAGCGGTCACCTTGACAATACCTGCAAGTATACTAACTTCAAGTACTAATCGTTT
>CAZTWO010000227.1:0-2713 GCA_964617965.1 uncultured Ruminococcus sp.
GGAGCTTATAATCCAAAACGCATAGCGTTTTCATTCATTCTTAATTATGCATTCTACATTCTGCATTGTCTAAAGGGGTTGTATATATGAAAACCACATACAAAATTTTAAGTCCCATTCTGTGTCTTGCGTCAATTCCGTTGATTCTGTTTTTGCCGCTGATAAGACTTGTTGTCACGTCGTCGCTGTCGGACTCTATTATGTCCACATTCGGCATAAAAGAGTATACAAGCCTCTATGATATTCTGAAGTCCGTCATAGACGCGAATGAAACAACGACATCGATTTTCAAGACAATAGCGTCACTGTTCTCGGACGGTGAATCGAAGCTCTCTCAGATTTTCAATACAATTCCGTGGGGTATAGCCGCAGCAGTTATTCTCGTTGTGATAATTCTGTGCATGCTTGCCGCAACGGTTCTGGGAATTCTCGGCAAGAGCGGTGTAAACACGATTATATCGGGTTCGTGCGTTGTGCTTACGGTTGCTATGAAATGGTGCTTTACAAAATTCGTCGAGCCGATTGCGTCCGGCAGACTCGGACTTAAAACACTTCTCTCGGGCTCGGAAGAAAATGTTCTCACACAGCTTATAGGCAGTGCGGCAAAGGTCGAGTGCCTTGAAATGAGCATGATTTATCAGGGGCTTCTGCTTCTGACGGCATGCATTGCCATACTCAGCCTGTTTGCGTTTATGGACAAGAAATACAACATATGAAGTGACAGTCGGGGTCATAAAAGAACGGCAACGCAAAAGAATGCAGAATGTAGAATGTAGAATGCATAATGTCGGAAGACACGGAGTGTCTTGGATTATACAGCTTCGCTAAAGATAAATTTGTCGGTGATAAGCAAGTTTAATGTCGGTGTCAGTTTATAACCCAAAACACAAAGTGTTTTCATTTATTCTTAATTATGCATGTTACATTTTGTATTATGTGAGACTGAGTGTCTTGAATTATAAGGGATGAATATATTTTCGGAAAATAAGCTTTTAAGTTTGCGGAGCTTATAAAATCAAGTCCGTAGGACTTCCGACATTATGCATTATGCATTATTAATTATGCATTGTTTTTGGTGGTGATTTCATGAATGATATTACAGTCGGTTCGCTTCGTATAAACGAAGTCAGGACTACGACAGGCAAAAAAATGCTTGCGGCGTTCAGAGAGAACGGAACACGTCTCTTGATGGATGTGACCTCCTCTGCGATTGAGGACGGTCAGAACGGCTATGTGTTCGACAACAAGCTTATTATATCCGTTCACTGGGCGAATTTTACAGATGAAGACATAAAACAGACGGTAAAGTCCGCGATAAAAATCCGCTTTACTCCGAGTGATGCGGGATTCTGGACTACAATAAAATTCGGTACATATGCCTGGGGTGATGTAATTACTCTCCCGGGACTTATGAACTCGTTTAACGACACAATGATGCCCATAACCGATGTTGTTCTGCTTATTTCGGACAGCTCAAACGGCCGTCTGATTGCCGTGAAAAACGCTCCTCTTGACAATGATCTCGGCATATTCCTTCGTTCAAGGAACAAAATTTCGTACGACTATTTTAACAATTCCGGATTTAAGCGGCTGTCATACAGACTTACAAGCGAGCTTATTGCAGACTGGGAGACGGCAACTGCCGCAGTCACGCACAAAATGCTGTCCGTTGACGCTTCATCCCTTGCAACCTCCGTCGGCACAGTCGGGGTTGATATAGGGGAGGATAATACGGTCAGGACGGTAAGGTACTGATAATTAGCAATTAGCAATGAGCAATTAGCAATGTGCATCAGTGGTCAGTATCCGGTATCCAGTGGCCAGTGACCGGTATCCGGGATTCAGTAACTGAGAAAGGCACAAAGTGTCTTGGTTTATAATGCTACGCACAGCAATTGGCAATTAGCGATGAACAAGGAATAGCGAAGCACATCGCTAATGATTGGCGTATTAAAAGGTGTAAAAATAGCTTTCTGCAAGATGAATAAAAAACGGCCGAGCGGATTGATGTCCGTTCGGTCGTTGTTTTGTTATGTTTGAGTGAAAGCTTTACAAGAATAAACCGCAATTGTTTGCTGTACAATGTATCTGTAATTTTGTTAGCACTTATAATCAGCGAAGCCTTATAAATCCAAGTCCGTAGGACTTCCTTAGCCACTGGCCACTGGATACTGGCCACTTTCATTCATTGCACATTGCTAATTGCTAATTGCTAATTGCTAATTGCAAAAGCCGGTGTCCCATTCGATTTCTCGTAATTAATAAGCCCGAATGTCGTATGCATATCCGACAGCACAAAGGACAGACTGTTAAAAATCGATGTGAGTTCGTCTGTGTCTGTATCCGCCGTCTTTTTTGCATAGACGATTATCTTAAATTCGCACGGATTTGTCGCCGAATACGAAATATCGCCCTCATATGTCAGAAAGCCGTTAATCCGATTTGCTTCGGTTGTCGCCTGAAGCTTTACTTCGTTTGCGGTGTATGAGTAAGGGGAGAGCTTAGCGCCCGTCACGACTGCGGTGTACTCTGCCTTATACCAGTCGCCGGGGTCGGTTACGCCGTTTTGCGTCATGGTGTCATCAAGCTCGGTCACTTCGGAAATTACAGGAGCTGACAGCGTCGTTGTCGGCTGCTGTTCGTCACCGATGCAGAACAGTGTCACGACAAACACAAGCAGTCCTATAACACCGACCCATGTGCACCAGCCCAT
>CAZTWO010000228.1:0-2678 GCA_964617965.1 uncultured Ruminococcus sp.
ACGCTCATCATCCTCGGCAAAGTCGTCTCCCTTGTCCGCAACTACTAATCCCTCTCAACTCCCGCGAAGCCATATAATCCAAGGCACTTTGTGCCTTCCTCAGCAACTGGCCACTGGCCACTGGATACTGGATACTCATACAACCGAATACCGGCCACTTCTCCTCATTGCTAATTGCTAATTGCTAATTGCTAATTGTCTTGCGGAGCTTTATAAATCCAAGGCACTCCGTGCCTTCCTCAGTCCCCGGCCCCCGGTCCCTGGCCCCCGACCCCTTATGCCATTGCTAATTGCTCATTGCTAATTGCTAATTTAAAAAAACCGTGCCCTTCCTCTCGGAAGAGCACGATTTTTTTATCCAATCTTACTTCTTGAATATTCCCTTAAAGAAGTTGATTATCTTTCTGAAGAGCCTCATCAGCCACTCCCAGAACGAAATCTTGGAGCCGTTGCCGTTGCCGTCATCTTCAACAACCGCACCGGTTACCGTTACAACAACGTTGCCCGAGCCTGCGGGAATTGTATATGTGCCGTCGGCATTCTCCTTAACTTCCTTGCCGTTTACATAGACGATTACCGAATCATAGCCGAAATTCGAATATGTATAAATCTCAAAGTCAAGATCATAATCATTTGACCAGTAAATCGCACCGGAATTATAGACAGTGTAGAATCCCTCAACAATATAGTGCATCTTGTTCATGTTCTGGAATTTTACAATGCGTCTGTTCCCGCCTGCGACAACATTTACGGTCTTGCTCGCCTTGAGTCCGTTGCTTTCAGCTGTCAGTGTAACAGTGCCTTCGCCGAACGCATACAGCTTGCCGTTTGCGAACGTTACGATATCATCATCAGATGAAGTCCACTTTACATTTGTCGCTTCAACGTTAACAGGCATCTTGTACGCCTTAAGAGAAATAATCGTGCCGGAATAGAACGAATTGCCGCCTCTGATTTCAAGAGTGCTGCCCGATTCGGGATAGATAACAAGAATAATATTGTTAATCTTTGTCGTTATCTCGTCAATCTCGGACTGCTCGTCCTTATCACGTGTATTTCTGCCGGAGTTAATCTCATCGATTTTCTCTTTGAGTGCGTCAATTTCCGCCTGCTTGTCGGCGAGTGCTGTCTCGTCTGCCTTGCCGGAATTTATAATCTCGTCAAGCTCCTCAGCCGCCTTGTCAACCGCCGTATAGTCAGCGGGCTCAGTATAGACAGCCGTATAAACAGTGTCACCTGCAACTGTCTTGACATCTGTCTTTGTGCCGTTTACCGTCCAGGCCTTGAATGCGTGAATGAACGAATCCTCGGTTGTATAGCTCTCAACCGTCGGTGCTGTGGGCATATCGCCTATAAACAGCTTTTCGGTTGTGTCGCCGCTGTTCGTCTTGAATGTAACTGTATGAAGCTTCTTTGCGCTTACGGGGATATCAACGGAAACTCTGCCGTCCTCGGTTTCAACCGTGATAACAGCCTCGCCGTCGCCGATAACCGTAACAACGCCGTTTTCGTCAACCTTTACTACGTTCTCATCGGATGAAGTGTACTTGATCTTCTCCGTTGCGTCCGCAGGTGTGGTGTTGACATTAATCTTATTCTCCTGACCGTCGATTATCGGGAGCTTGCCGCCTTCGGGAATATCAACCGTGATATCCTCAACGCCGCCTGCGAGCTTCGCAACAGTCTCTGTCTTTGTATGTGTTGAATCGTTGGAACATACATACTTGATATAGCCTTCTGTGCCGTATGTGGGTTCAACTCTTTCAACGATGCTCCACTTGTGACCGGTCGCCGCAATTTCGGTTGATGCCGTGATTACAGTGCCGCAGACGGAGCAGTACTTGCCCTCTGTCTTGCCCTTTGTTTCACATGTGGGAGCAACATATTCACTTGTTGCAACAGTGTGGTCAATCATCGGAACGGTTTCCTGTTCTGCAATGACAAGACCGCAGACCGAGCAATGCTTGCCTTCTGTAAGACCTGTCGCTGTGCATGTAGCCGCTTTCGCTGCGTCAACAACCTCTGTATGAGCTGTCTTTGCAGTCGCTCTTGTCTCAGTCGCGTCACAGCGTGAGCACTTATAAAGATCGGAGCCTTCCTCTTTGCATGTTGCCGCCTTAACGGTGCTTGCAAACTTCATATCATGACCGAGTGCCGCTGTTTCGTCTGCCTTGTAGCTGTCAGAGCACTTGTCGCATGTATAGGTTGTGTAACCCTTCTCTGTGCATGTAGGATCTGTTACAACAGCTACATAATTGTGGCCTGTTGCCGTAACTGTCTTATGCTCTGTCTTTGTGACTTCGCCGCAGACTGTGCACTTTGTTACAAGGTCGTATGAACCTTCTGTTGTGCACTTAGCTTCAACAACATTTGTCTTTTCGGCTGTGCCGTCGGTGTGGCCTGTTGCCGCAACAGCTTCTGTCTTTGTATGTGTGGAGTCGTTAAGGCATGTGTATGTCTTTACGCCTTCCTTTGTGCATGTGGCTGCGGTGGTGATTTCGCCGTCGTTCCACTTGTGGCCGATTGCCGGAATTGTCTTAGCCTCGGACGAGATAATCTCGTTGCAGACTGTGCATCTTGTTACAAGATTATAGCTGCCGTCTGCTTCGCATGTAGCTTCAATTCTGTCTTCCTCGGCAGGTGTGCCGTCAGTGTGACCTGTTGCCGCTACTGTCTTA
>CAZTWO010000229.1:0-2678 GCA_964617965.1 uncultured Ruminococcus sp.
TAAGCATCGTAATGTTATCTGTATTTATGCTTTTGCCGATGTTCGGATTTTCCGCAGCTGCGGCGGAAAAAAGCGACAGCTATAATCGGCTGAGTGCGATGGGGTTTCCCGAGGATTATCTGAACTGCATTTCCGAAGAAATGATGTACAGAATTATTTCATATACGGAAAATTATAATGTTTCCGATATTCTTTACAAAGATGGTAACGAGGCAAAATATAATGCGGATAATGAAGCACTTGAAGCAAAGACGGTTGTTGTCTCTCTGACAGATAAAGCAACCGGAGAGCCTGCAGGTGAATGTGTTTCCGTATACTGGGTATGGCAAAAAGGGAAGCCCTTTGCAAGGCAGAAGGATTATGTAACTCTTACATGGAGCAATCCCGATTATCTATATGACGGAACATCTTTTTATGCCGAGGATTATCTGATAAAAAACGGTAATATAAACGTACCGAAAATATACACCGATCTTGCGAGCATTCAGAATCTGGGAAGAAGTTACGAGCTGACAGGTATGTCCTATTATACCGATTTGCATCATTTTGGCGGACAAAACGGCGGCAGTGCGGTTTTCAGACTCTTTTTGTCGCATCCATATGAAAATGAGGCGGATAGTGATAATTCCGTAAGTCTGATGTATACACATTATTACAAAATGACGGTCGTTCTGATTGTTTTGGCTGTTATTCTTGTTTCCGCAGTTTCTGCGGTTGCGGTTATTTTCCGTAAAAAAAGAAAACAAAAAAGAGCTGACAGCTGAAAATGTCGGTTGTAATTAGCCACGCGCTGACAACGAAGTATTGGTTTCTCGCCGAAAAATCTCCCATATCTTTGTCCGAAAGCCTCACAAGGCGACAGCCTTGCTTCGTTTCCGTACTTCGATATGAAAAATTTTTCTTGGCTACGAAACTGCTATGCATTTCAAAACAAAAAATCAGAAAAAAGTGTATAGCATAAATTGCTGCAAAAAATAAATTTGTTATACATAAGACAAATTATTTGTCTTTGTTTTGAAACAATACTTCCTTATCAGCACGTGGCTTTTGTCACGATGTAAAAAGTGAATAAAAATAACGCATACCGAAAATTCATGGTTTATGAACAGCGGTATGCTTTTTTTTGATATATCCGAAAAATTAACAGTAGCCTGAACGAAAAAAGTATGATAGAATGTATTTGATTAAGCGAAATCCACTTCTGAAAAACACGGGGTAATCTTATGAAAAATCATCACAGATTCGCATTAACGCCTCCTATGGGCTGGAACAGCTGGGACTGCTTCGGTGCGGCCGTTACCGAAGAACAATTAAAACAGAACGCCGATTTTATGGCGGAGCATCTGAAACAATACGGCTGGCAGTATGTGGTCTGCGACATACAGTGGTACGAGCCGAACGCCAAAGACAACAATTATATAAGCTTTACTCCGCTTTCTATGGATGAATACGGCAGGCTTATTCCGGCAGAAAACCGCTTTCCGTCATCCTCAGGCGGCAGGGGCTTTAAACCTATTGCGGATTATGTTCATTCTCTGGGGCTTAAATTCGGCATCCATATTATGAGGGGCATTCCGAGACAGGCGGTTCATGCCAACACGCCCATAAAAAACAGTAAATACACTGCACGGCAGATTACAGACGGTTTTTCGGTCTGCAGCTGGAACACCGATATGTACGGCACTAAGAACTGCGAAGGCGCACAGGATTACTACAACAGTATTTTTGAACTGTACGCTTCATGGGGTGTCGATTTTGTCAAGTGCGATGACATAGCCGTAACGGAGTTTCGAAAGTGGGATAATCCGTACAGCGCCAGGCATGAGATAGAAAAAATTCGTCACGCCATAGATAACTGCGGCAGAGAAATGGTGCTGTCGCTCTCCCCGGGACCTGCGGATGTCAGAAATGCCGAGCATCTTGCCGCCAATGCCAATATGTGGCGTATGACAGGCGATTTCTGGGATATATGGGCGAATGTCTGCGAGATGTTTGATCGCTGCAAAACATGGCAGGACTATGTCCGCCCCGGTGCGTACCCCGACTGCGATATGCTTCCGTTTGGTGTAATCAGCAAAAACTGTTCTTACCACGGCCCGCAGAACAGACAGTCACAGTTTACATTCCCAGAGAAGACGACTGTTATGACACTGTGGGGAATTTTCGGCTCACCTCTGATGTTCGGCGGCAATCTGCCCGAGACGGATGACAAAACGCTCTCACTCCTGACAAACGAAGAGTATCTTAAAATGCACCGTGAACGCAGAAACGGCCGTGAGTTTTCACGCAGTCTTAACGAAAAAGGACAGGGGAGCATCATATGGACGGCGAACGGCAGAAAGTGCAAATACGCCGCACTGTTCAACACAAGGAATACTCAGGCGAAAATAACTCTTCCGCTGTCGGATATACTTATGCCGGACACGGAGTACAGAATATATAATATATGGGATGTCCGCACCGAAGGCACATTCAAAAACACCTTCACGGTTTCTGTCCCTCCCCACGGCGCGGTGCTTGTAAAGATAACCGAGGGTTGACATATTCTGTCGGTCGTTTTCGGTGTACTCGCCGGAATAATATCCGCAGTTGCAGGCTTCTCTATGTTCTATATGCTCTGAAATACGGTCTGATAATTCACTCGGCGGCTTTAACTCACGGCCGCCGAGTTTTGTTTT
>CAZTWO010000230.1:0-2670 GCA_964617965.1 uncultured Ruminococcus sp.
TGCCGTATTCGATGCCTTTTTGAAGTGCCTTGTGATTCAGTTCAAGCACTTCTTTTTTCTTTGAAGCAAATTTCTTGTCAAGGCTTGCCGAAATTGCTTCTTCTGTGATAATCCCGGCACCCGAGCCGACCAACGCACCGATGAGAATTATATTAGCGCATTTTATGTTGCCGAGCTCGACTGCCAAGTCATCCGCAGGGACTTTGACGACCGTTATACCGTCCGTTTTTATTTCACAGTCAATTCGGCTTGTGTTCGCAACAAGTATGCCGCCTTCACGAAGAGTGTGTTCGTACTTCGCATACGCCTGCTCATTCATTACAATAAGCGTGTCGCATTTGCTTGCAAGGGGTGAAATAATTTCTTCTTCATTTACGACAACGGTGCATTTAGCACTGCCGCCACGCTGTTCGGGCCCGTATTCGGGAAGGTATGTCGCACAGTTGCCCGCCGATACAGCGGTCTGTGCAATCATAATTCCGGCACTCATAACGCCCTGTCCGCCGGAGCCTGAAATAACAAGAGTCTTTTTCATTTTATTTCACACCGTCCTTAAATTTATCTTTGTAAACACCGGGAACAAAATACGGGATTGTATTCGATTCCATGTAATCAAGAGTCTGAAGCGGTGTCAGTCCCCAGTTTGTGGGGCAGTTGCCGAGAAGCTCGATAAACGAAAAACCTTTTTCTGCCATCTGAATTTCAAAGCCCTTGCGAATAGCCTTTTTAGCGTCACGGCATCCTTTGGGGGTATTAAGTGCGTAGCGTGCGATAAACGCAGGTGCTTCGAGGGTAGCGAGCAATTCGCACATTTTAAGCGGATAACCGGTAGTTTCGGGATCTCTGCCGTAGCGTGTTGTTGTTGTCTTCTGCCCTATAAGCGTTGTCGGTGCCATCTGACCGCCCGTCATGCCGTAGGTCTGATTGTTGAAGAAAATTACGGTTATGTTTTCGCCTCTGTTTGCGGCGTTCATGATTTCGGCAAGTCCTATTGCGGCACAGTCGCCGTCGCCCTGATAGGCAAAAACAAGTCGTTCGGGGTTTGCTCTTTTGAAGCCCGTTGCAACTGCCGGTGCACGGCCGTGAGCGGCACCGAGAACATCGCCCTGCCAATATATAAGATTGAGTGTAGCACAGCCGACCGGGAGAATATGCACGCAGTTTTCATGCTGTCCCATTTCGTCGACTACTTCCGCAATAAGTTTTGTTGCGAGCGAGTGCATGCATCCGGGGCAAAAGCCGCTGGGTGTTTTTCTTATTGAATCGGGTCTTTTGTAAACAGCCATCAGTCGGCACCTCCGTCACAGATTTTTTTGACACCGTTATAAATTCCGTCGTCGTCAAACAGCACGCCGCCCGTATGACAGCATTCATAAATCGGAGCACGGCCCTTTACCTGAAGCTCAATATCATCGTGCATCTGAGCGGGAATTGCAAGCTCTATATCTATAAAACCCTTGACTTTTGAATAGTCAAGCTTTTCAAAACTTTTTTTGGGGAACGGATTAACGGTAATTGGTCTTATCATGCCGATTTTATACCCCTCGGCACGAAGATTGATTATGGCTTCCTTTGCACTGCGTGAAGCGATACCGTACGCCACAACAATGTATTCGGCGTCATCAATCATAAATTCCTCGACTCTTACGTCGTTCTCTGCCCAGCGTTTATACATTTCGGCACGTGCGATATTCTGCTTTTCGAGAACTTCTTCCGTAAAGTACGCACTGAGAATTCTGTCATCACGAGGGGAGTCGGACGGACGGTTAAGACTCCACGAATTTGTGGGAGTTCTGTCAGGCTCTTTCATTTCGGGCAGTTCAACCTGCTCCATAATGGAACCGAGGCAACCGTCCATAAGAAGCATAACGGGGTTTCTGTCACGCTCGGCATAGTCCCACGCAACATATGTCAGGTCAACAGCCTCTTGCAAGGTTGCGGGAGCGAAGACTATTACCTTGAATCCACCGTGACCGAGTGCCTTTGTAGCCTGAAGATAGTCCTGCTGAGCGGGCTGAATGGAACCGAGCCCGGGACCGCCTCTGCTTATATTGCAGATAACGGCGGGAATGCGAGTGCCGGCAAGGTAGGAAATACCCTCTGCTTTAAGGCTGATGCCGGGGCCCGAAGAGCTTGTCATTGCTCTGCAGCCGGACGCCGCCGCACCGTATACCATATTAACGGACGCAACTTCACTCTCGCCCTGTACGAATGTGCCGCCGACTTCGGGCAGACGCCACGAAAGATACTCGGGGATTTCATTTTGAGGAGTTATGGGATAGCCCGCAAAGAATCTGCAGCCGCCTCTGACAGCCGCCTCTGCTATGGCTTCGTTGCCTTTCATAAGTACCTTGGCCATTACTTTGCCTCCTTTTCGGAGAGCTCAATTGCTCCCTCGGGACAGATTGTGGCACACATTGCACAGGCAATGCATATGCTCTCGTCTGTCATATGCGGGTAGAAATATCCGCGTTTGTTTCTCTCACTGCCCATTTCAAGAATTTTCTTGGGGCAGTATTTGATGCAGTATCCGCACCCCTTGCAAAGGGTCTCGTTTATGCTGAGCATTACCGTTCCTCCAATACTCTCACATCTGTGTGATTTGAATAACAAAGGATATTTTATCACTTATACAACATATTTTTCAAGAAGTTCGGCAAATTTTCACGG
>CAZTWO010000231.1:0-2658 GCA_964617965.1 uncultured Ruminococcus sp.
AGTGACGGCAAAAAGAGATTTGAGGACGGCGAGCCTGTTTTTGTGCAGAAGTGGGAGATGCTTGACGACGACGGACAGACGCTCTGTGTTGAAACGCTTCCCGCGCCTTTCTGCTGCAGTCTGACTTCGTTTATATACCGTCTCGAAAGCTATGACGGCGGCAAGACATTTACTCAGCCCTATGACATAACGCCCACAATTAAGGATGAGTCCGACGGCGAATTTCTGGGTGTCACCCCGGGTGTCGGCAACGTTCTTAAATTTGAAAAACAAAAAGACAGATTTGTTGTGCCTGTCTATTCGCTTGACAGAGCCGGAGTTATCATAAGTGAGGACAACGGCAAAACATGGCGGCGTGGCAAGAACCCCGACTGCAAAAATATCGACGAATGTCAGCTTATAGAAGCTCCGAACGGCAAAATATACTGTTTAGGCAGACCCAGGGGCGGCGGAAAAATACCGCTCAGCATTTCTTCGGACGGCGGCGAAACCTTCGAAAAATGTTCGCCGGTTGATGTTTACTCTCCGCAGTGTCAACGCAGTGTCGCAATGCTGCCCGACAGCTTTGTTCTGCCCGACAGACTTAAAAACGACGGCTATTATATGGTGCTTGTGACCCCCACAGGGCATAACGGGCGTGACAATACACGAACGGACGGCAAGCTCTATCTCGGTCATATTGAAGACAATAAAATTAAATTCGTTAAGTCATATTACCTGAAAGACAGCTCAAAATACGGTGATTTTGCCGAAAATTCCGACTTTTTCGCCTATTCTTCGTGCTGTATTTTGTCGGATGATACAATAGGCGTGCTGTATGAGGCGTACCCGTCGGGGTATATTACGTTTTGTACTTTAAAGCTTTCTTGAGGTATAGTGAACAATTAGCAATTAGCAATTAGCAATTAGCAATGGCATTAGGGGCCGGGTGTCAGGGGCCGGGGGCCGGGGAAACAAGGAAGTCCTGCGGACTTGAATTATAAAGCTTCGCCATTTGCTTAGTGTGGAGTGTGGAGTGTGGAGTGTGGAGTTTAGAGTGCAAGATGTGGAGTGTGGAGTTGGGCTTTGTAATTTGATGGGGCTGTATAGATTTATAAAAAAAGCGGCTGGGGTGCAGTCGCTTTTGTTTTGCTGTCAAAAAATTGCAACAAAAAAACAGCCCCGAAAAGGACTGTCTTGATTGGCGCGCTTGAAGGGACTCGAACCCCTGACCCACTGCTTAGAAGGCAGTTGCTCTATCCACCTGAGCTACAAACGCACATACCGCTGCTTCATTTGCAACGTGACAAATTATATCATCACCGCATCTGTTTGTCAAGTGTTTTATTTACCGAAATCGTAAAAATTGTCATAACAAAACATGTCATAAAGTCAGAATGATTTCACGCGGTATCTTGACGGATTTTTTTTATTTTGTTATAATACATTTTAAGAATGTACGCAAAAAGGGTTGACATGTAAAATGATATCTGCGACGATCTCAGACAGACAGACAGACAGACAGACAGACACATAAACTGTGCCTTTTGCTTGTTGTATCCGAATATGCTTATTATCTGAAAAGCCGGGGTTTTGCTATATTGTAAGACCTTGGTTTTTTTGTGTTTTACAAATTTTTTTTGAAGAGAGACATACTTATGAGTTCAAAAACAAAGAATATAATTTCTATGCCGCGGGGAACCGAAACAAAATACAAGGTTCTGTGTTATGTTATTCCGCTTATCCTGTCGGGCATAGCCGTCGCAGGGTATTCGATTAAGAACGGCTTGCCGGCTGCAGGCGGATACTATATGATTCACTATCTTTACACCTATAATCACGGTTATATTGCGAGAGGTCTTGTCGGTGAAGTTTTAAGTCTTCTGTTTGACACTGTCTCCGACAATATTATCTCGTGGACCGTATTTGTTTTTTCTGTTCTTTACGCCCTTACATTTGCCTTGTTTTCGGGGAGTATTCTGCGACGGTGCCTTGGTGACACAGACCGTCTGACTTTTGCGGTTGTGATAATTGCCGTTCTTTATGCTTCCCCCGCAACTTTCAGAATATATATGGGGGACATAAAGCTTGATAAGTTGTTCTGGGCGTTGACCTTTATGGCAATGCTTGCACTTGATAAAAAATATTTGGTCTGGTTTATACCGCTTATCTGTGCTGTTGCCACATGTGTCAATCCTGTATTTCTTCTGATGAGTATGTTGCTTATTTCGATCGCAATGCTCAGAGAATTTGTTGTCTCGGGGTACTCGAAAAAGTACGGAATAATCTGTGCGGTTTCTTATATTTCGATGATCGCATTGGGAGTATATGCATGTGTTTCCGGAAGCTTTGTCGGTTTTGAAACTCCGAGAGAAATGATAGACTACTATTTTTCCCGGTACACCGGCAGTGTTGATATGATTGACTATGATTCATACGAAACACAGTGGCTGTTTGATTATTTCTCATCCTTCCCGGAACTTGTAAAAAAATCATTTCAGATATATTTCGTCGGCTGGGAGAACGGTTTTAAATGTATCCTCAGTTTTCTGTTTTTTGCGTTGCCTGTTTTCTCGGTATTTTCGGTATTTTGGAAGAAGGCTTCATTGAAAACAGATAACAAGATGCAGAAGTTTATATATTTTCTTTGTGCGATATCACCTGTCGCCACACTTCCCG
>CAZTWO010000232.1:0-2624 GCA_964617965.1 uncultured Ruminococcus sp.
GTCTGCGGAATTGCCGTATCAAAATCGTTTTCAAAAATTTCGGACGAGGTCACAGCCCGGCTGTACTTTTCTTCAGTGTCCTTAATAAACAGCGGTATGGCACTGACACCCGCACAGGCAAGCATATCAATCGCAATCAGCACCGCAGTTACGGTTGCCGCTGTCTTTTTCGCCTCACTCTTACGAAGGAAAGCGAACAAACCGAACACGCCGTAGAACACGAACAGCAGTATAAGCGCAACGGATGTGGCAATACCGCCGTTAGAAATAATCTCTTTAAGCGGCATCGAAACGCCCCATATAAAAGCATTGGGAACCAGGAATCCCGCTATAAACGACACTGCTTTTATGATTTTGTTCTTATCCCAGAATACGCACAGCGCCATAACAGAGCCGGCAATTGAGAGTATGACATCCGGCACAACCATATATGCAATGTCGTTCCACTTGTATCTTGCGTCACGGTAGACAAGCGCCGCAACGGTAAACACAAGAAACGCGATAAGAAGTGCAACATACCTTTTTGAAATATTCTTTTTCATACTGCATCCTCCGTGAATTTTCATAAAAAGATTATATTCCAAAACCCATCCTCTGTCAATATATAATAAATTTCACAGAATTCAACTCCACACTCCACTCTCGTACAATAGCCCACAATCAGCGAAGCTCACTGCTCATATCAAACAGAAAAATCTGCATAACCGTAAAAGATTACATTTTGCGACACTGCTCCTTGCTCCTTGCTCCTTGCTAACTACTTTTTCAGTCCGCAACCATAAACAGCAGCTCATCAATCTCCGTATCCGTCATTCCGCCGTCACGAAGATAATCCTTCGCATTATCAATATAATTGATTTTCCGGAGCGTCTCCAAATCGCTCTCCCCCGAGAGATATTCAAGAAACGCATCAAAATACAGTCCCACAACGGCATTGTAACGCTCGGGCGTGCCGTCCTCTGTGATACCGTAATAATTCGCGTACGTTGTCATATAATCATCACGCATTTCATAGTACGTCGCACCCGCAAGAGCCTCTATAAGAAGGCATACAAACCCCGTGCGGTCCTTGCCCTCCATGCAGTGAATATACGCCGGGCCGCCGACAGACAGAAGCTTGCGAAGCCCCTTTACAACGCTCTGCTTATACTCATCCTTTGAATACGATGACGACATATCAAGCACGGCGGTTTTGCCCTCTTCATACAGCTTTTTTGCATAATCGGAAGAAAAACTCTCATCCGCAAAATATGTCTGCATGTCTTCATCCGAGTCGGCAAGATCGATAACACAGGCAATGCTGTATTTTTCTATAAGAGAATTTGCGTACGGAGCACGGTTTCTGCTGTTGTCAACCGGGGACGCACCTCTGTACAGAAAATCCGCCTTGAGATCGCCGCCCTTAAGCGCTCTGAAGTTAGCAAACTGCTCATCGGAATCGTAGTCGGCTCTGTCCATGGAATAGCTCTGACCGAGTGCCTCATATGTCGCAAGATATTTGCCGGGAGTATTGATTGTAACAGTAACGGTCATGCCGTCGCTAAGCTCCAACGGAGTCCAGAAATCGGCATTGTTGTTCGCAATGTTGATATAAGCACTGCCGGGATACGCCACAATTACAGGGTCGCCCGTCTTTACATAATAGCCGTTGAAATACGGAATATCGGTAAGCGTCTTGCCGTTTGAAAAAGCGATATCAAAACTGTCACCGAACGAGAAACCGGCATTTTCAAAATCCTCGGCGGACAAATCAAGGTCGGCGGAATCGAATTTCGCGTCCTTTGTAATCGTCGCCGTAACGCTTGTTCCGCTCGGCACTGCGGCACTTGTGGGCACTGCGGAGCTTGTCGGCTCAACTGCCGTCTGTCCGCACGAGCACATCGACACCGCACAGATTATAACCGCAAGCACGGCACACATAATTTTTCCGAATTTATTGTTAAACATAAAAAACACCCCTTTACACTGGGAATTATACCAAATAAGAATTATTATTTCAACTCCGATATTTACGAAAAAAAGGAGTCCGCCTTTATTTTGACGGTTTGCCCGTCTTTAAATCCGGAATTTCTTACTTTCACGGATACATTTCAGCGCAACCAAACCCATAATTTTCACTTTCCGTTTTCCGAGGGGTCGCACTTTTGTTTTCCGCAAAAAACAGTGAACGTCATGCTGAACACTGAAATCGGAGTGTACAGTTTTACGGGTACAGTTTAGTTTTCAGTTCATTATTACGCAAAAGTTTTGCTGAAAAATTGCTTAAATATTTGATATTCGTCACAATTCTGTAACAAATGTTACAGTTTCGCAAAATCTATTGACTTTATCATTCTTTTTGGTATAATTAAATTGACAAAGGAACAAAGGAGGCAGAAACTATGGATGAGCTTTTCAATGCAGGCTTTCTTATGCGACTTGTTAACATGATTGTCGAGAAGATAGCAGAGTTTCGCAACAAGTATGTTCTTCGATAATCGTGCCGATTAAAATACCCAAAGGAGGTGTCACCATGGACGAGATGTTCAACAGTGTTATAGCGAGAATCAAGGCTTTCCTGGAGCAGATTATAGCTATGCTTAAGGGCGGCGAGTGGCCGGTAGAACCCATTAAATAAGCAAAAA
>CAZTWO010000233.1:0-2623 GCA_964617965.1 uncultured Ruminococcus sp.
CGAAGCTTTAAAATCCAAAACGCTTCAGCGTTTTCCTTCATTCTACATTATGCATTCTACATTATGCATTAAAAAGCATTGCTAACTGCTAATTGCTAATTGCCCCCCCAATCTCACTCCCCGAAAGGACCCTGCCCTATGTCTCTCCTCTTCAACGCATTCGATATAATATGGAAAAACACCGACAAGTCCGACGCAAAAAGAATTGCGTCCCTTGTTCCACCCGAAAATATCACAAGTCTTACGGATATTCCATATCTTAACGACAACAATCCGCATCACCTTATGAACATTCACTACCCCAACGACGCATTAACCGCCCTGCCCGTCATAATCGACATTCACGGCGGCGGATGGATGTACGGCGACAAGGACTTAAACGGCATATACTGCCAATATCTCGCTTCCCGCGGATTTATTGTAATCACAATGAGCTACCGTCTTGTGCCCGAGGTTACCATCAAAGGGCAGGTGCGTGATATTTTCGCTTCATTCAAAAAGATAAAGGCGATGCTTCCGTCACTGCCGTCAGACCCCGACAGAATTTATCTTACGGGCGATTCCGCCGGCGGTCAGCTTGCCGCATATGCCGCCGCAATTTCGCAGAATAACATGCTGGCAGACGGCTTCGGCGTAAAAAATGTATTTAATTTTGAGAAGCTTATTCTCACGTCCCCCGTCGCCTACGCCAACGAAAAAGGCCCTGTGGGACTTTATAACCGCATGATGTGGGGACAGAAGCCCTCCTTCTCTCCGCTCCCCAAAACGGGTCTTGACATTTCCGACCTGCTCGACAGAGTTGAGGCATACCCCGACACGCTTTTAATCACGTCAAGCGGCGATTTTGTGGCAAGAAAGCAGACACACCGCCTGCACGATGACCTTATCTCAAGGGGATTTTCAAGCACCATACTTGACTATCCACCGCAAAACGGCAAACCGCTTATGCACGTTTTCGCAATTCTCGAGCCCAATTCCGACGCAGGGCGTGACTGCATAGAAAAAACCGTAAACTTTATCGAAAACAAAGGAGAAGCGGAATGAAAAACCGCACACTTTGCGTTCTGCTCATTCTGACAATGCTGTTTGCACTCTGTTCCTGCGGCGAAGAATCCGAAAGATATCCTCTCTCGGTCAACGGAACGGGAATAAACAGCGAAATATTCACTTACTACCTTGACGAAGCGTTCAACTCCGACGAAGGCGGCACAACACGTGACGAGAGAATAAACTACGCCACAAATATGTGCATACGCTATGTTGCTCTCAACTCCACCGTAAAACAGATGGAGCTTGAGCTGACCCCCGCCGAAAAAGCAAACTGCTCCGACGAGTCAAACGCTCTGTGGGAAATTTACCGCACGCACTACGAAAAACTGGGTGTCGGAAAAGAAACATTTATAAAACTGCATCTGTCAGACGCCTACCGTGAAAAGCTGAGGCTCTATCTCTATGACAAGGACGGCACTTCCCCCATTTCGGACGATGCGTTAAAATCATACTTCTATGAAAACTATATCGCAGTAAAAGTAATAAGCGGCTATCTCTATACATATGATGTCTACGGCAACGAGTCGGCATACACAGACGAAGAAAAGCAGGAGATAGAAAAGACCTACACAGAAGCCTGCTCCAAGATAAACAACGGTCTGACAATCGACTTTATCTATCCGTCACTCTCAGCCGATGATGACTCCGCCTCCGACACGCTCAATACAGAAGTAATTACAGAGTCAACGCCGTATTATCCGGCGGGATTTTACGAAAAGGCACGCTCGCTCGATGTCGGCAAGGCAGGCGTATTCGTATTTGACGACTACATTTATCTTGTATACCGTGAGAATATCTTAGGTGATTCGTCATTGCTTGACGACTACCGCTCCGAGTGTCTTACGGCTGTCAGCGAAGCTCCGCTTAAGACCGAGATTGACCGCATGTGCAACGCATATAAATCCGTAAGAAACACCGACGAAGTAAACAAATGCTATTCTGTCACAGAGGAGGTTTTCAGCAGTGAAAAGCAATAATGAAATAATAAACAGCATTCTTTCACGCCGCACGGTCAGAAGCTATGACGACACACCCCTGACACCGCCCGAAATCATGACAATACTTGACTGCGCAATGTGGGCACCGAGTGCAAGAAACTCACAGCACTGCTTTGTCAGAACAATCACGAAAAAAGAGACACTTGAAGAGCTTAACAAGGATTTCAAGGAAACCGTCGGATGGGACACGCCCGCCTATACAAGATGGGATGTCAACCCCGTATATCAGACAGCACCCGCACTTTTCCTTATTTTTGCGGACGAGTATGACCCCATGAACGCCGGCATCATGGTCGAGAATATGGCAATCGCCGCCGAAGGGCTGGGGCTTAATTCCTGCATAATCGGCTCGCTCGGCATGATGTTCAAAAACAGCACTTATATGACAAATAAGTGGCGTGAAAAACTGAATATTCACTCTGACGCCGAATTTATGATATCAATCGCCGTCGGCCACGGAAACGAAACCCCCGAGCCGAAACCGAGACAAAAAGAGAGATTTTTTTAAACAAAGTCACTTTCCGCAATGCAAAATGCATTGTGGGCTAATGCAGAATGTAGAATGCATAATGCAT
>CAZTWO010000234.1:0-2606 GCA_964617965.1 uncultured Ruminococcus sp.
ATACAAGCTCATAAGTCTTGTCAAACTGTGTAAGATATTCGCCTGTCGAGAACTGTCTTGCTCTGAAAATAACCTTGTCTGCATAAACTTCCATAACAAGTCCCGTTCCGGTTGCCTGATAGCCGTCGTCTATAATCGTAAGCGAGGGCAGGTTTACGCCGTGAATACCGTCAATTTCCTCGTATGTATGCTCACTGAGCCCCGAATGCAGGTGACCCGTGATAAGAAATACATTATTATATTTGCTCATTATAGCCTTAAGCTCATCCGACTGTGCGCCGACCGAACCTGCACTGTTAATGGGTGAGCCCCACGCGTCGGGCAGATTGTGCGTATTTTTAAGCGGCTGATGAAGCACTACAAAAGCGGGATCGCCGTTTGCCGTAGCGTCCGCAAGCTCACTGTCGAGCCACTCAAGCTCCGTGTCGTCAATGTACGCTTCCTCAAACTCTGTGCGTGTGCTGCCGAGTATGATAAACTTGTAGCCGTTTACTTCATAAGAATAATAGAGCTTGTCAAGGTCAAGATTTTCGTTAACTTTTGAAGAAAACTCCGAGAATGTCTTTACCGTCTGACTGAATATTCTCATACGGATATCATGGTTGCCCGTTGCGGGGAGGATATTCTTAACCTTGCCGTCAAACATTGAAAGATTGTCAAGCACAACTCTGTATTCGTATGATTTTCCGTTTTCGGCAATGTCGCCGGCAATTACGAGAGCATCTATCGCACCGTCCTCAAGGTTTGCGAGGTCTCTGCATGCCGCCTTCATGGGCTCGTCTCTCTTGAGAATATAATCGGAAATCTGCGTATCCGCCCACAAAACAGCTGTCATTTTGCAGCTTTCGGGGTCTGTGGCTTCAATCGGAGTCTCGGTTGACGGAATAACCGTTCCGCCGCATCCTACGACAATCGAGAGCATTGCCACAAGGAATTTGTAGAAAATGTTCGTGATAAAATTATACATTATTTGCCTCCGCAATTAAAATTTCTGAATAAAAGAATGTCACTCCAGCCAAAGCCCTTAAAGAGCTTATAGAGCAGATTGCTGTACCACTTGAGAATTTTTGTAACTATCGCAAGAAGCTTGTTCTCCGACTCTTCTTCGCCCGAAGAACCGTAAAGTACTTCATCTCTGTCGGCATAGAATTTGTCAACTGCACTGTTAAAGTCCTCGGTGGTCATGTATGTGCTGTCTGCGACCGATTCCGCCTGAGCGATAATCTCGTCAAGCTTTGCGGCATTCTCTGCCGAAAGGGTGCTTCTGTCAATATTCTTTGCGTCTTTTATGTCACTGATAAAGCTTCTTGAATTTCTCGCATAGTTAAACTGCGGATATGCGGGGTCGGAATAAACATTCTTGAAGCTTTCGTCTGTGAGTATTCTTATCGCAAGTCTTATTATGACATCGTTTGAAGCGGTCTTTTCGTGATCCTGCCCCTTAAAATAGAACGTGGTCTCACACAGAATACCGGTGGATGCGTCCACAAGTCTTGCTTCGTCAATATGATTATGACTTTTGTCACTGCAATAGGTGTTTGCCTGTACATAATCATCCGCAAGAGACTTGTTTACCGCAACACTTGTCGCACCGAATGACTCGGAATCGGTATGTATAATTCCGTCGGCGTTGACCTTGTCCCATGAGTCGCAAATCTTATACAACTCATAATTATAGTCGACTATATCGAAAAATTCAACGCCTTTTTGCTGTTCCTCAAGAATATAACTGCGGTGATTAAGCTGAGCGTTATAGTACCAGTCTGTTTCCTGTACTATATATTTGCTGTCGTCGTCGGACAGGAACTTTGCACGGCAGTCGGGGTAGTCCTTTGACGGAATAAGCGCCCAGAGACATGTGCTGTTCTCAAGATAATCCTCAATTAGCGTGTCAACCGCCTTGTCGAGAATGTTATTAAGGTCGCCGTTCGGGAAAATTCGCAGTATAATATTGATAAGATACGCAAGATACTGCTGGTCGTCATCAAGAAGCGACGGGAACATATATTCATACAGCGCATCATCGTCATCAAGGAAGCCGTAGTGATAAATGTCACCCAGAACCGCCGCACCGTCAGCCGCAGGAACAATAAAGCACACTCTGTTAACGTCATCCGAGAACTCAAGCCCCTTGTCTCTGTAAAGCTGCATGAGCGCATTGAAAATCGAGCCGCCCTGGCTTATGGGCAGAAGGTTTACCTTGTCGTGACCCGTCTCCGCTTTCGCCGTCTGAATAAGAGTGAAAAGTCTTTCCGCGGTCTGCTTTATGCTGCCCGTTGAAACGTAGGATAAAAAGTAGAGATGATCAAGTCCGACCTTGTTGACGTAATCCTGAAGCGGAATCTGATTAAGGCAGTACGCTCTGTCCTCGGCGCTTAGATTTGCAAGGGAAGTGTTGTACTCCGTCGCCTTTATATTCTTTATAATGTTGCCGTGCTCATCAAGCGCAATGTTCGAAAAAAGAGACCTTCCGAGAACATCCGCAATTGCAGTCGCAGCCTTCTCGTCCTTGTCGTGCTGTGTTATAAGCAGACGGGCTATGGGCCACAACGCGTTTTCGAGTGCGTCCTTTACGATGGTGTCGGTGTCCTCCGCGAAAAACGGCT
>CAZTWO010000235.1:0-2589 GCA_964617965.1 uncultured Ruminococcus sp.
TAATTTCTACAATTTTTTTGTTACCTATTGTAAAAGGGCAAAAAATAGTATAAAATACACATATAGGCGAATAAAAATCGCTGTTTTTTGATTTGTTTTTGGAGGATTTGTATGAATTATTCACTTTCAGAAGCCAAAGCAAAAGAATTACTCGACGGCAAGCTTCTTCACTTTTTCGGAGTCACGGCGGACAACGCCTCATATGACCAGTTTTACAGAGCCATAGCCATGATTCTTTGCGAGCTCATGGCACAGGGCAAGAGCGACTTCGACGCACGTGCCGACAAAAGCGGTGCGAAAAACATCTATTATCTCTCGATGGAATTTCTTATGGGCAGAAGCCTTAAGAACAACCTTTACAATCT
Organism: uncultured Ruminococcus sp.; assembly: GCA_964617965.1. Classification (GTDB taxonomy): domain Bacteria; phylum Bacillota; class Clostridia; order Oscillospirales; family Acutalibacteraceae; genus RUG806. The sequence goes on from CAZTWO010000235.1 coordinate 366, forward strand.
CAATCTCACTTCCGTTTTCGAAAAGGTCCTTAAAGGCTACGGCATAAAGCTCGAAAAGCTCTATGACTGTGAACCCGATGCGGGGCTCGGCAACGGAGGTCTCGGCAGACTTGCGGCATGCTATCTTGACGCACTGGCGACAGGCGGCTATCCTGCGAGAGGATATTCGATACTCTATGAGTACGGCATATTCAAGCAGAAGCTTGTTGACGGCTGGCAGACAGAGCTCCCCGATTTCTGGCTTCCCGGCGGCGACGTCTGGCTTACAAGGCGTGAGGAGCTTGCGGTTAACGTAAGCTTTGAAGGCAATCTTAAAGAGAACTGGTATGACGGCAGACATTTTGTCGAGCTGGAAAACGCCAATGTCATTAAGGCTGTGCCGCACGATATGTTTGTTTCGGGCAAGGACGGCAAGGCCATAAGCGTTCTGCGTCTGTGGTCGGCTGAAGCACCCGGCATGGATATGGACCTTTTCAACAAGGGTCAGTATCTTCAGGCTATGGAGCGTGACGCAATGGCACAGACTATTTCAAAAATGCTCTACCCTGCCGACAATCACCCCGAAGGCAAGAGTCTTCGTCTTCGTCAGCAGTATTTCCTTGTGTCCGCATCAATTCAGGATATAGTCCAGAATCACTTAAGCAAGTACGGCACGATAGAAAATCTGCCCGAAAAGACGGCTATACAGATAAACGATACACACCCGACACTGTCTATCCCCGAGCTTATGCGTATTCTTCTTGATGAGTGCGGCTACGGGTGGGACGATGCATGGCGTCTTGTCACTTCGACAATTGCGTATACAAACCATACGGTTATGGCAGAGGCTCTCGAACGCTGGAGCGAGGATCTTGTTCGTAGACTTATGCCGAGAATCTATCAGATTATAAAAGAAATCGACAACCGTTTCCGCGCCTATACATGGGAATGCACACACGATGCCGACTTTGTTGAGCGTACCGCCATTATTTCCGGCGGTGCAGTAAGAATGGCAAACATGTGCGTTGCGGCTTGCCATAAGGTTAACGGCGTTTCGGCACTTCACTCTCAGATACTCAAAGACAGCGTATTTGCGGATTATTACCGTCTTACTCCCGAGAAGTTTACGAATGTAACAAACGGTATAGCACACCGCCGCTGGCTGTGTCAGGCAAACCCCGCACTTACGGAGTTCCTCACAAAGAAAATCGGCAGCGGATTTGTTCTTGACGCATCGGAGCTTTCTAAATTCAAGAAGTACGAAAACGACAAGGCTGTTCTTAAATCTCTCGCAAAAATCAAGAAGACAAACAAGGAGCGTTTCGCAAAGCACATTCTCGATATCACAGGCGAAAAGCTCGATGTCGACTCAATGTTTGACGTTCAGGTAAAGCGTCTGCACGAGTATAAGCGTCAGGAAATGAACGCACTCGCAATTCTCGCAAGATATGTTGAGATAAAGAACAACCCGAACGGAAATTATGTTCCGCATACATACATTTTTGCCGCAAAAGCCGCACCCGGCTATTATGTCGCAAAGAAGATAATCAGCTTTATTTACGCTCTGGCAAAGACAATCAATGCCGACCCCGTAGCAAGCAAGTACATGAAGGTAATTTTCGTTGAGAATTACAGCGTAACCGAAGCGGAGCTTCTTATGCCTGCGGCGGAGATAAGCCAGCAGATTTCACTCGCAGGAACCGAAGCGAGCGGCACGGGCAACATGAAGCTTATGATAAACGGCGCAATAACGCTCGGCACAATGGACGGTGCAAATATCGAGATACACGATGCCGTCGGCAGTGACAATATCATAATTTTCGGTATGTCAACACCTGAAGTAAATCAGCTTAAGCAGAACGGCTACAATCCCGGCAACTACTACATGAACAATCCCATTCTTAAAAATGCGATTGATTATCTTAACACACATACATTTGACGGCAAGTCATTCCCCGAAATCGGCGAGACGATAAAGCATCACGATCCGTATATGTGCCTTGCGGACTTTGCGGACTACTATCTTGCCGAGAGAAAGGCCGAAGAGCTGTACACACAGCCCGACACATTCCTCAGAATGTCGCTTAACAATATTGCCGGTGCGGGCATATTTGCCGCAGACAGAGCAATTGCGGATTATGCGAGGGATATCTGGAATACGAAACCGGCGAAATAATTAGCAATTAGCAATTAGCAATTAGCAATGGCATAAGGGGCCGGGTGTCAGGGGCCGGGGGCCGGGGTT
>CAZTWO010000236.1:0-2584 GCA_964617965.1 uncultured Ruminococcus sp.
AATTGAAATTTTCGGATTGTCGGACCGCTGCCGCCGGTCCTCATTAGTCGCTACGCCAAAAATCATTCACCGGATGATTTTTGTCTGCGACTTCTCCGCAAAAAGTCACGCTTGCATTTTCTGTTCGTTTGTAAACGCACTCACGACGAAAATGCTGCGCTACCTTTGCGGGTGGATGCCGTCCCGTCGTGGCTGAGCCGCCCATCGGGGCACCTATCTGCCCGGTCGGTTGGCTTTTTCGGAACATCTTGGCTTTTGTGCCGGACAGACAGGTACCGCCTCCCGGCGGCTGCCCCTCGTTCGCCTTCATTTGTTAAGCCGCAGGGGCTGCGGCTTAACAAATTTGGCTCACTCGGGCCTTTGCCTCCTCCTCGCTCACTGCCCTTGGCAGTTCGCTCGTTGTCGGCCCTACGCTCGTCGGCGGCTATCGCCGCCTCCTCGCGTCTCGAAGCCCTCTTCAGCGGCTTCGCCGCCTCATCGGGCTTCATACGCTCGTCGCTCGCTCCTGCCCTTGGCAGTTCGATCGCTCCTCGCGTCCAACCTCCCATTTTACCTTTTTTTTCAGTCCCCATTACTTCCTCAATTGCCAAATTACCGATATCACTAACAAAAGGACTGCCCACCCAAAGTGCACAGCCCTTAAATTTTTAATTATTTTCGCAGTCGCGAAGCTTATAATCCAAGGCACGCAGTGCCTTCCGACATTGCTAATTGCTAACTGCTAATTGCTAATTGTAATGCGAAGCTCACTGCTCCTTGCTCCTTGCTCCTTGCTCCTTTTTCGTTACCTATATTTTAATTTGTAATTCTCGAATCTTATCCTGCAGCTTCAGAAAGTCCTCAAAGCAATCTCCCTTCCTCCTCGGGTCTCTCAGCAGGGCCGCGGGGTGAAACGTGCCCATCATAAGTGTGCCGTTTTTGTTATAGAAAATTCCGTGTTCCTTTGTTACTCTGAAGTCGGGTGAAATAAGCCTCTGTGCCGAAATTCTGCCGAGGCATACTATAATTTTCGGCCGCATGATGCGGACAAGCTCCCTTAGATAATTTATACATAAATCCATCTCCTGCGGCTTTGGGTCACGGTTCTGCGGCGGGCGGCATTTGAGCATATTTGCGATATAGATATTCTCTTTGCGGTCAAGACCGATGCCATTAAGATACAGATCGAGAAGCTGTCCGCCCCTGCCTACAAAAGGCTCACCGGTCAGATCCTCATTTTCGCCGGGCGCTTCACCTACAAAAAGTATCTCGGCATCCTCTTTGCCTGTGCCGAAAACAATGTTTGTTCGACTCTCACATAAAGGGCAAAGACGGCAGTTTTCGACTTTTTTACGCAGTTCATTAAGATTTTCAGACAAAATAATCACCTCATTTGTGCAATTTAAACCAACAACAGCTTTAATCAAGCTTAAATTTCAATTAAAAGCATAATTGAAAAATGTGCCGACAGCTGATAAAATGTCTGTAATCATTTTACAGTATCCGGGCAAAAAAGTCAATTTAAATAGTGCAAAAACTCTTGACTTATGTGGGGCGATACTGTATAATGCTTCTGTAATGGTTACGAATTGTAACCTATTTATAAGTATATTTGGAGATGTAAGGCTCACGAATATAAAAAAAGAAAAAGGAAGGTCCTCAAAAATGAAAATTGCTAAAAAAGTGCTTGCACTCGTCATGGCAGTTGCTATGATCGCATCACTCTCCGCAATGGCATTTGCTGCAGATATGACCCTGAGCATGGAGGCTACAAAGAATGCTGACGGTACTTACTCCGTTACCATTTCCGCAAAAAATGCTGAAGGTCTTAAAACTGTTGACGGCGAACTTACTTATGATGCTAATGTCCTCAAGGTTTCCAAGAAGGTTACCTATGGTGCTTTCATTTCTGCATATGAGCAGATTATGGAAAACTGTATTAAGGAAGTAAACCTTAACACTCCCGGCACCGTTTTAGTTGGCGTTGGTGTTGCAAAAGAGATTTACTCAGACGAGGTATACGCTGAGAAGGTAAAGGAATACGAAGTTGAAGATCCTGCTGATATTAAGACTGCAGACCTTGAGCTTTTTACTCTTAAGTTCACAGTTACAGATGAAGAAGCAACATCCACAACTATCACTTATGTTGACAAAAACCTTGGTGAAATTTCACAGGTAATTACACTTAAGGAAGTTGAGCCCGAGACAACAACAGCTCCCGTTGCTCCCACAGATCCCAACGCTCCCACAGAGCCCGTTGCTCCCACAAAGCCCGACAAGGCTGACGATGACGACAAGAAGACAACTGATGCCGTTACTCCCGATGACTCAAAGGGTGACAAGGGTGACAAGGCTGACGGCGATGACGTAACAGGTAATGCTGTTCCCACAGACGTTAACAAGAACACCAATGGCAACAAGACCACAGGTGACAACATGGCTCTTGCAGCTGCTGCAAGCGTAGTTGTACTTGCCGGTGCTGCTTTCGTATTCACAAAGAAGAGAAAGTAATTAAATAATTAAATTTGCAGTTTAATTAGGGTTTTCTAAGAGCTGTCCGACACCTTACATCGGATGGCTCTTTTATTTTTTGCTACGCAAAAAA
>CAZTWO010000237.1:0-2583 GCA_964617965.1 uncultured Ruminococcus sp.
TTAATGCGTTCGGTGTCAGAAGTGATAACAAAGACATTATCAATTTTGCCAATGTTATTTCAAACTGTTACCGTCTGGGCGGCGACTTTAACAATGTCGTTCGGCGTACAAGAGATGTTATCTGCGATAAAATACAGATTGAAGAAGAAATCGCGACAAAGGTCTCTTCAAACAAGCTTCAGCTTAACGCTATGAGCCTTATGCCTATTGTTCTGGTTGGAATGCTTAAAGTTTCAAGTGACGGTTTCGCAGAAAATCTTTCAACAACACTCGGTATTGTTGTTACAACGTTCGCAATCGGACTTTTTGCGGTTGCTTATTTCTGGGGACAAAAGATAATCAACATAAAATAACAGGGAGATATTAAAATGCGATTTGTTCTTTTGGCGATAGGTTTTGCCTTCAGTGCCGTGTTTATCATTCTGATGAAAAAAGGGTCAAAATACGATTATATGCTTGAGGCTGTCGATGGTGAGGCCTTTCCTCTTAAATCTATTTACTCGGCGGGGCTTGCTCTTGCAGATAATGAAAAGCTTTTAGAAAACCTTGGGCTTCTCGATAAGCTTAAAATGCATACGAAGCTCTATTATTCAAAGCAATATGAGGAGTTTTATGCAAGAATAATATTTGCACAGGTTGTATCGTTCGTTTTGCTTTGCCTGTCATTCGGTTTTTGTCTCGGCGGACTGTTCGGGGGAGAAATGGGGCTGTTTTTTGCCGGACTCGGTATAATAATGGCAGCACTCTCGGCTTATTATTTCTTTAACTTTACAAAAGACAAAATAAAAATGCGTCAGGATGAGTGTGACATGGAGTTTCCGGATGCCATTTCAAAGCTTGCTCTTATAGTCAACTCCGGTGTTATTCTGCATGACGCATGGCGAATTGTTGCAGAAGGCAACGAAGGTGTATTTTATGATCTTATGAAGCAGTCTTGCCGCGAAATGGAAAACGGCAAGTCCGATATAGAAGCGATTCGTCAGTTCGGTATACTGACAAATTCCGATGAAATAAAAAAATTCACAACTGCTCTGATTCAGAGCATAGAACGCGGCGGCGGTGAGCTGCCGACATTCCTTGTGAATCAATCAACCGAGCTTTGGAAGCTTAAACGCCAGATGATGCTCCAAAAAGGTGAAAAAGCCGCAAGTGCACTGCTTATGCCCATTGCGATTATGTTTGCGGGCGTTATGCTTATTGTTCTTGTGTCTGCCGTACAGAGCTTTAATTTCGGCATGTAGCTTCTTTTGCAAATATATTTTGAACGTAAGGAGGTGTTAATGATGAACAAAGAACAGGTAAAGGCTTTCCTCAGGGATGAGAGTGGTGACACTAACTTTATTTCCATAATCATCATTCTCGGAATAGTGATTGTGCTTGCGGGTATATTTATCGGATTCAAGGATAAAATAATAGGTGTTGTAAAGGATACAATTAACAATTTTAGCGATCTTGGAGACAACGCAAGTAATGTTGTAAATGAGAATGCCCCAAAATAATCGTGATTTGGAGGAAAATATGTTGAATTACGCAATATCCTTTGCCGCTGCACTGCTCTGTGCCGGCATGGCATATCTTGCAATGACAAAGTGTCTTGCGGATAAAATCAAAATCTTCAATATTTTAGGCTCCGGAGAAGATCACGAATCCCGTGACGTAAAAAAGGCGGAGAAGGCTGCAGCGGTTATTGCCGCAGCGGCCCTCTCCTTCGCCGCCTCGTATCGGCTGCTGACCTGCGAGGCGACAACAGATACCGTTGTGAGAGTGTTGCTTCTGTTTTTGCCGATTACTGCGGCGGGGTGTATAGACAGCAGAGAAAAAAGAATACCCAATATTATTTCACTTTTCCTGTTCGTTGAGGGAATTGTATTTTTGGGACTTGAATTTTTCATCAACCGTGATCTGTTTGAGTCTTATGCCGTCAGCTGTCTGCTTTCATTCGGTGCGACTTTTATTGTGCTTGCACTTGTCGGGCTGGTTACCGGAAAAGGAATCGGCGCGGGAGATATCAAGCTTTTAAGCACCTTGGGGCTTGTCGGCGGCGTCTATCTTCTGTGCGGAACGGTTGTTGTTGCAACGGTGGTTTGTGCTGTTGTTGCGTTGACACTGCTTGTCACAAAGAAAAAATCACTTAAAAGCTCTTTGCCGTACGGACCGTTTATAGCGGTGGGCTTTTTTGTAACCGTAATTTTTAATTTATATTGATTGGCGGAGAATTTATGAAAACAATCAGAACTGTAATTTCAATAGTTTTAGTCGCCTGTGTCGCGTTGGGTGTTGTAATGTCATTCACAGGCAATATCAGTGATCTTGCTTCTTATAACAATTCACTGAAAACAGCACGTGAACAAGTAGAAAAGGGGCTGTATCAGAAGGCTGTTTCGTCTTTTGAGACGGCATTGCAATATAAAGAAAAAAAGGATGTGCGAAACGAGCTTCTCAATGCCTATAAGTTAGGCGTTGATGACGGAGTTATAGGAACGTCTTCTTTTGCGTCCGCATATGAGGCGGCGTGTGAGCTCTATCCCAGGGAGTCGCTGTATTGGGAGAGTCTTATTGATATTTATCTTGATTCGAGCTCTT
>CAZTWO010000238.1:0-2581 GCA_964617965.1 uncultured Ruminococcus sp.
CAAAACGCTTTAGCGTTTTCCTTCATTATGCATTCTGCATTCTACATTCTACATTCATTAGGTTTTTCTTTCGACTTGGATTTTGTTATATGCCCACCGCTTGCGTCAGCTATATAATCCAAAACGCTTTAGCGTTTTCCTTCATTATGCATTCTGCATTCTACATTCTACATTTTTTAGGTTTTTTTCTTCCAATTTCAGGGGTATTAAAAAAAATGAGAACAAAGGCAGTGCTTCTGTCATTGATAATAACTTTTGTGTCTGTTCTGTGTGCCTGCGGGGCGAATACTACACCGAGCGGCACGCCGAATGATACAATAAACCCGATAGCGGATGCGGGGTTTGCCGAGCCGTCGTTTGTCGACTATGTCATAACAAGGCTTCTTTACGGCACGTTAAATTCCGACGAACAGCTTTTTTACCGCCATTTTTACAATATGGTATTTTCGCACCCCAAATATGTGGCAATTCCGTCCGGGCTTGACGATGACTCCGTTCAGAAGGTTTTCACTTATCTGAAATACGACAATCCGCACGTGCTGTGCCTGTCGAACACATATACGATAATCACATACGGCTCGGCCCGATACATTTGCCCCGTATACGCCCACACGAAATCGACATGCGAAGAATATACAGACACGCTTATAACAAAGGCAAAATCAATGGTCGCCGAAACCAAAGGCACAGGCAACGAATACAACCGTGAGCTTTATCTGCACGACACACTGCTTAAGTTCTGTTCATACGATTCGTCGCTGACACAGTCCGACGCTTACAGTGCGCTTATAAACGGCAAAAGCATGTGCACGGGATATTCGATGGCATTAAAGCTTCTGCTTGATATATGCTCTGTTTCCTCCGGTGTTGTAACGGGTACCGCGACGACAAAAAACGGGACCGACACGCATATGTGGCTGTGTGCCGAGATAGACGGCAGGTGGTATCACATTGACCCCACGTGGGACGACACCGCAGGCGATCCGAACGGAAACGCGGTGCACATCTGGTTTAATGTTACGACCGAAGAAATTGAGGATACACATTCCGATTTTACACTGCCGAAGGGCACGGTGTGCAAGTCAAAGCAGAGTAATTACTATTACAAAAACAATCTTATCTGCGACGGCGACAACAACGCCGCAATAATAACAAAAGCACTCAAGGCCGCCTATGACAGCGGTTCAGACAGTGCGGAAATAAAATTTTCGGACGAGGGAGATCTGACTCTGACGGCGACGGAGCTGTTTGAAGACGGCAGCATAAACGCCTATGTCGAGCATACGGGATATGCGGACGGCATAATCGTCAGACACAGCGAGGTTGCATCCCCGTCTGTCATGCTTATATATATTACGCGTTAGCTTTTTATAAATCAGGCTATATCGGGAGGAATTTTTATGGCAATACTTGTCACAGGGGGCGCCGGCTTCATCGGCTCACACACTTGCGTGGAGCTTCTTAACGCCGGAAAAGACATTGTGGTGGTTGACAACTTCGTCAACTCGTCACCCAAATCGGCGGAGCGTGTACGCAAAATTACAGGCAGGGATTTTCCGCTTGTTGAGTGTGACATCTGCGACGAAGAAGCACTGACAAAGGTGTTTGACGATTACAGAATCGACTCCGTTATTCATTTTGCGGGTCTTAAGGCAGTGGGCGAGAGCTGTGTAAAGCCGCTTGAATATTACGATAACAACATCGGCGGCACTGTTACTCTGCTTAAGGTAATGAGAGCGCACAATGTCAAGAAAATAGTTTTCTCTTCCTCCGCAACCGTTTACGGCGAAGAAAACGAAGCGCCGTTTGTCGAGACAATGAAAACAGGCACTGCGACAAATCCGTACGGTACAACAAAGATATTTATCGAGAGAATACTGCAGGATCTGTCTGCGTCAGACCCGTCATGGAGCGTTATTCTCTTAAGATATTTCAACCCCATCGGCGCACACGAAAGCGGACTTATCGGCGAAGCACCGAACGGCATACCGAACAACCTTATGCCGTATATTTCTCAGGTTGCTGTCGGCAAGCGTGACCACCTTAATATTTTCGGCAATGATTACCCGACACCCGACGGCACGGGCGTTCGTGACTATATCCACGTTGTCGATCTTGCCAAGGGCCATCTTGCGGCACTTGACAGAGCGTCGCAGATAAACGGAACCGAAATTTACAATCTCGGCACGGGCAAGGGCGTAAGCGTTCTTGAGCTTGTTCATGCGTTTGAAGAAGCTACGGGCATCAAGGTGCCGTATGTCATAGCTCCCCGCAGAGCCGGTGATGTCGCCACATCGTATGCGGATGTATCCAAGGCGAAAAATGTTCTCGGCTGGACCGCAAAGCTTAATGTTGTCGATGCGTGCAGAGATACATGGAAGTGGCAGACGATGAATCCGAATGGGTACGGGGACTGAAAAGTTAGCAAGGAGCAAGGAGCAAGGAGCAATGAGGCTTTGTTGAGTGCTGAGTGTGGAGAGTGGAGTGTGGAGTTAATGCAGAATGCATAATGCATAATTCATAATGTCGCAGGCAAAAATCATCCGGTGAATGATTTTTGGCGTAGCGACTAATGAGGACC
>CAZTWO010000239.1:0-2569 GCA_964617965.1 uncultured Ruminococcus sp.
TGCGGCTCGCCTTGCTCGCCGCCCTCGCCTCACTCTTTTTGGCAACTGTCACAAATCAAACAGTATACCCTTGTCTAAAATGCTGAAAATGCGTCTTCCGATTGAAAAACCTCGGTTAAAGTGGTATACTCAAGCTGTAATTTTGTCCGATTCAGGAGTGAAAAAAATATGAAAAAAACGACAAAAAAGCTTCTTGCGATTGTTTTGTCCGTATGCCTTACCGCGACCTGTGTCGCTCCCGCTTTTGCGGCGAAAACAACGGTCGGCAGCGAGACCGTTACAATTGAACAGATTGTCGACAAGGTTCAGACGAACACCTCGACCGCTTCAAACAAATTAAGTTCATTAAACCTCAACTGCGGCGGCGATGACGACACATCCGACGGCACAGACAGCACTCTTGTTACAATCAAGAAAATGTTTGCGAAGGTTCTCAATGCCATAAGCAATTTCTTTATCAACATTATGGTTGCCGGACCGCTCAAATATCTTATTCCCGACTCTGTGAGTGTTCAGAAGCTTAAGGACTTCAATCTCGATGAGTACGAGGGTTTTTCCGAGGGTATGACCGAGTTCATCGACGAGCCTCAGGGCGATGCCGTATGGTCACTCGGCTATTCTCGCAAATCCATCATGCCTTCAAACTTCGGCGAGAAGAGCTATGCAAAGGGTGCATACCTTCCCTATGTTTTCGGCAATGAAATGTACAAGGACGACGACGGTGTATCGGAAGAGCTTCGTGTCCGCACAATAGTTCTTGATGACGGCTCGGGCAGAGGCAAGGTTGCTTTCTGCGCGGTTGACGCAATGGGTCTTGCAAACGCGGATGTAAGAAAAATCCGTGTCGCTCTTCAGGAGTTCGCGGACGCCAATAACATTGTAAGCATCAACGTTTCATGCACGCATATCCACACCGGCATCGACTCTCAGGGCGTTTGGACAGATCCCGCAGGCGACCTGTTCCACAACACACTCAACCGTCTTGATGACGTAACAACCGGTGTTGACTCCGATTTCCTCGACGCTGTCATAAACGGCTGCAAGGAGTCTGTCATAGAAGCTACCGAGTCTATGACAGAAGGCACACTTCTCTATTCCAAGATGGATATTTCCGATTATCTTCGTGACCGTACATCACCCAATTCGTACGATGAAAATCTCTATAAGCTTGAGTTTGTGCCTGCCGACACAAGTGTTGACTCCACAATTATCGCAACATTCGGCTGCCATCCCGAATCGTCCAGCTACGACTGGAACAAGAAGGTTGACGGCAAGACACAGTACGACACCAAGTTCACGGCGGACTTCGTATGGTACATTGAAAAGCTTCTCAACTCCGAAAACTATAACTTTATCTATCTTCAGGGCAATGTAAGCACAACAACATCGTCCCGCGGCAACACAGGCGACAATATTCCCGAAGACAGAGACGCCCACGATTCCGCGGTACGTTACGGCTATGAGATGGGCTACTTCCTTCTCGGTATGGGCATGACACGTGCCGAAAGAATCGAGCTTAACGAGAGAACCGGCGACAGACTTCAGATAGCCCAGTACGGTGACCTTGAAGGCTACACAAAGTGGTACGATTACGAAAATCTTCCTTCAACTCCCGATAAGGGCACAGAGGTTAAACCTGTTCTTAACGTTGCCAATAAGGCGTTCACAGTTGAAATTTCAAACAACGCAATCGCTCTTATAGGCAAGACATCCATTTCGGATAACTTCGTTCTTCGTGATACTCTCGGCAGAGTTTACACCGTATCCGAAGTCGGTTATATGGAAATCGGCGATGTTCTCAAGGTTTACATGAGCCCCGGCGAAACATTTACCGAGCTTCTTAAGGGCGGCTACGGTGCGGTAGGCTTCATGTACGCTCCCATCAGAACCGCTATCGGTGAGGATACCATCATAATGGACCTTATGAATGATGCCGCAGGTTACGTCGCTAACCCCGAAAACTATGTAATGGCAGGCGTTCAGTATAACCCCGACGAAGACAGCTACGACTCCGACACATGGTGCCTTATCTCCTTCGGCAAATATACGGCGAATACATTCATCGGCAACTTCTATGACCTTGTCGACTCCCGCCGCCCCGGAACCGTTGTTCAGAAGGCATACTGATTAGCGTAAATAACAAACAAACCGCTTCGGCTTTTGGTCGAGGCGGTTTTTCTTGACATTTTGAGAAGGATGTTATAGAACAAAAGTAGGAAAATCCCTACTTTCCCTACTTTTTAGGAGGCGTGTTTTTATGACAACCACAGATTTTATAGACAATGCCAAGGTCATGGCAAAAGGACAGGTTACAATTCCCAGGGATATACGCCGTATTCTCGGCATAGAAACGGGTGACAGAGTTACTTTTGTTGTTGAAAACGGAACGGTGCGTCTGGTCAATACCGCAGTTTACGCCATGCAGATCTTTCAGAAAAATATGGCAGGACAGGCACAGAATGCCGGTATTGACGGAGAAGAGGATATCATGAAGCTTGTTGCAGAAGAAAAAACGGAATTGTGACAACTTTTTTAATAAACTTTTTCATCAAAAAGACAAAAATAACAG
>CAZTWO010000240.1:0-2533 GCA_964617965.1 uncultured Ruminococcus sp.
TAATCGCCTCTGCCGCATCCGTCATAAAGTCCTTTGTGCTTGCTTCAATCGAACAGCGTTTGCATCCGACCGCTTCAAGTGCATCTATAAACGAACGGTAGTCATATTCATCCGCGGATTTCATATACACACGCTTCATGTCGCCCTTCGGAAACGGGCAGGAGATATGACCGTGACAAATCGATGCTCCTAAAAGCCTTATCGTGTCCGGTGTGTCGCCGGCTTTTTTCATATGATAAATATCACCTATTGTCTTTATGTTGTCTTTGCCCGACATGACTGCGAGCATCGCACCCTCTGAAACGGTGTTTATCATGTTGCATTCTTCCCTGCACAGCGGCTCTGTCGCGACCGTAATTCCGTATTTTGCGGCAATGGGGGACACTATGTCGCCCAGAAACGCGGCAAGCTTTTTTATTCCGTCTGCAAACGAAACGCCCTCAACAAGGCTTCTCGCTCCGCCCGAACCGAACACGACGGTTTCAAGTCCGACTTCAGACCCTTTTCTCATTCCGTTCTCGATAAGCTCGATGACAGGAGATAAATCAAAGTCCTTTGACAGCAGCTTATATTCACCGGGCAAAAAGCAGTTTGCGGCTTCGCATTTTATTCCGTACTCTTTAACGGTGCCTTTGAGTGCGGCAAATTCCTCGTCGGAGCATTTTGAAATTCTCTGAAAATTCGCTTCGAAGTAATCATAGCCCGACTCTGCGAGCAGTTTTATGTATTCGGGGTGTTCAAACCCCACACAGCAGCCGTATCTCATGATTATTTCTTCTCTTTCTGAACTGCGGTGTTCTCCTGATTTCTGTAAACGACAAATTTGCAGAACAGGAACTCCGTAATCATATTGCAAAGCATGGTGATTATCAGAACGATATACTCAATGGGTGCGAATGAAGCGAACTTCGCTGTGAAATAGTTGCCCGCGATTGTTGAAATGGGTGTGAATACGAGGTAATAGCCGAACACCTTAAGCATTGCAATCGGAACATTTGCGGCGGACTTGAATGTGTATTTTCTGTTGATTGTGAAGTTCCACAGAACGGAGAGAATAAGAGCGATAAGATACATGGGACCGTATTCGTTCTCCATTATCTTCGCAAACCCTGCGTGATTGTTCATCAGATTCTGAATGAAATCCGTCTTTACAAGCACCTCGCTCATAAGCGTAAAAGAGCCGAGCTGTATAATTCCGGCGGATGCGGAAATAAGGGCAAATTTAATTGCCTGAAGTACATTCTTTTTTGATTCTTTCTGTTCGGACATGGTTTGTTGACCCCTTTATTCTGGATTATACTGTTTTTCGCCTTATGTTATTTTGCATAGCTTATAATGCAGAATGCATAATGCAGAGTGCATAATGCAGAATGCAGAATGCATAATGCATAATGTCGGAAGTCCTGCGGACTTGGATTATAATGCTTCGCAGGAGTCCGGCTGTGCCTTTTATATATAAGCCGTTGAAAACCTTTTTAGTATTTTATCACACCGCAAAAACATATGCAACAAATTATTGCTTGAACGCCATTTGAAATTATGATAATATATATAAAGAAAAATTCTTCACGGATTTTTAAGGTAAAAAAACAGAGTTCTGCTGCTTTTAATATGTTTACAAGTAGCGAAGCCATATAATCCAAGGCACGCAGTGCCTTCCGAAATTGCTAATTTCTAACTGCTAATTGCTAATTATGAAAAACGGCATGCGATTTCTGTGAAAATTTAAATGTAAAATATTCGGAGTGAATTACCGTGCTTAAAGATACCCCTGTCTTTTTCGGCAACAGAAACAAGCTTTTCAAAAAGTACATAGAAGACTATTCCGGCTGTTCGGGAATGCACGACTGCCGTATTCCGTCAATTCTCGCCCTCAAAAACGGTGAGTTTGCCGGTACTGTTGTTGCTGCAGCCGACAAGGCCGCTTTCGGCACAGACTGGGGCAGAATCGAGCTCGGTGTGCGTCTGAGCCACGACGGGGGCAAGACCTTCGAGCCGCTTAAAACGATATTTTCTCCGCCTGTCCGCAAATATACATATAAGGATACCGATATTTCCGCCGCCTTCTGCATTGATCCCATAATGACCGAAGCACCGACCGGAAAAATCGTTCTGCTGATAGATTTTTACCCCGAGTGCAAGGGGCTTCACGAACGCCGCTATCTTGAAAAGGGGAGCGGATATGTCAATATAAACGGCAAGAATTATCTCGCACTCCATACGGGGCTGTCTCCGCTTAACAAACGCAAAGACCGCCGGGACGAAATATATACCCTGCGTGAGGATGGCTTTGTCTATGACCCTCTCGGCAAAAAGACAAGATATTATGTCCCGAAACGCCACAACCCGGCATATGCATTTTCAACCATGGGTGATATGTATTATGCCCGAAAAAACGGCGAATATGTCACAAAATTTCCGCCGCTTGTCCCTGTTGACGACGGTGTCGGCGATGTCTATGTCGGCAATATATTCTTAAGTGACGGCAAAAAGAGATTTGAGGACGGCGAGCCTGTTTTTGTGCAGAAGTGGG
>CAZTWO010000241.1:0-2507 GCA_964617965.1 uncultured Ruminococcus sp.
AGGTAGTCCTCACGGGCTCGTGGGTTCGAATCCCACCGCTTCCGCCAAACTCAAAACCCTGTCCGATTCGGATGGGGTTTTAGTATTATTGAAAGGTGGGATTCGAAGGGAGCGGAAGTGAATGACAGCCCGGTGGGCTGTCAGAGCCGCGACCCGGCTCGCCCGCAGGCGAGGAATCCCACCGCTTCCGCCACAAAAGTGCTGAAAATGCCGTGTTTTTGCGGGTTTTCGGCACTTTTTCTCTTGATATGACGGATTGTAATGGTATTGCGTTCAAAGTCAATGGCGTCCCATTTAAGCCCGAGTGCCTCACTGCGGCGCAGGCCATAGAATGCCGTCATCTGAATGAGAAGCGAGTACGGATGATCCTTTGCCACCTCAAACAGCTGTTCAAGCTCCTCCTGCTTATAATAGCCGGCAATGAACTTTTCCTTTTTCGGCCGCTCTACCTTATCCGCCGGATTATATTGAATCAAATTCATCCTGTCGATTTGTTCCCGAAACGCAGAAATGCACGAGACATCTCCTTGAGCTGTACGCTTTCGGGGCGATTTCGGGCTTTTTTCTTTGATATGGTCGGCGTTTGCTGTGTGGCAGGTAAAGTTACTTGCCAAACCTCTAAAACCGCTGTTTGTCGCTTCAGGGTAATAAAAAAGACCGTATTTCTACGATCTTTTTTTTCGGGGAATTATTTCGTCTTTGTCAGAAAGCCGTTTAAAAATGCGTCGGGGTATACAAACAGCTTTTCGCCTGCGGGGAACTCAACTCGAAGCTTTTTCTGTGCCTTGTCCGTAAATTTAATCGTGCCTTCGCCGAATTTTTTGTGTCTTACCTTGTCGCCGACATTTATTTCGGGTACTGCAATCTGTGAAACGGGGTTCTTTATCGGAACAGCCGACACCGTGTTGCTGTTCGGGGTAACGGGCGGGGCGATGCCGTATTTTGCTGTAACAATATCCGGTTTTCTGACAGTCGGTTTTGTGACGGTGACTTTATGTACAATCGGCTTTTCTTCCGGTGTTTCTTCTATGCTTGCCAAAACTGCCGACTGCAAAGACAGTGTCGCCTGCTGATTTGCGTAGAGGGCGTTATACTCATCTCGTCTTAAGACTGTGTCCCAACCGCCTATGTCCTCGCCCTCGTGACGGTCAATCCCCGTATAGTTAAGGCTTGAGTTTTCATAGCGGCGGAAGCCGAATATGCCCTGATTCATCTTTTCGGGGTCAAAAAGCCCGATGTCGCAAAGCACATCAAAATCCTTGACGGACAGACCGGTAACCTTTCTGAAAAGCTCCGGTTCAATCTGAGTTATAACATCCCTGAGTGTCTGCTCTCTGAAATCGGTAAGATACATAAAAGACGGAATGCGCGCCGCAAGCTTCAGAAGATTTTCCTGCACCTGTTTTCGGAGGGATTTTATCTTTTTCTCTTCTTCGGTAAGCTCCTTTTTCTTTTTCTCGTCTTTTTTGTCGTCGCTCGATTTTTTAAGCTTCTTTATCGCTTCACTGCGGTTGATAATTGTTTCTATTTCTTGGTTTAACGCTCTGAAGCCTTCGATTTTCATAAGGGCATCAAGTGCATCGGGGCTGTCCTGCAAACGCTTTAGTGTGTCATTGTCCACATGAACAAGCAGAGCCGTCTGCCAACGCTTTGCAAGCAGGGTTGCGGAGGTGCCGGCATAGGTAATGTCAAGCACATCCTGCGCCGAGATAACATTCATTGACGAGCCGTCGAATGCAAGCACGGGCAAAAACTTCATAAATTCGCCGACTTTGGCTTCGGGGTTTGTGTCGGTGGTGTTGAGGCGGCAGGAATAATCCGAAATCTGCCTGAGCGCACGGTTCAGGGCAAAGTCGAAAATATAGCACTCCTGCTTGATAATCTCGGTCTTGCCCTCGTCATTTACCGTAGTCCACGGAGACTGCACACGGAATGCCGACTGAAAATATGTTTCGGGCGATTTGAGATTGCACAGCATGAATATGCCTGTCCATGGGCGAACGGTAACGCCGGTCATCAGCTTGCCGCAGGAAAGCGTGATTGTTTTTGTTTTGAGCGGATCGCCCATAGCGGCCTTGACGGGCGGCAGTGCATCCATACCGATACCCGCTTTTGTTCCGGCAC
Source organism: uncultured Ruminococcus sp. (assembly GCA_964617965.1). Taxonomy (GTDB): domain Bacteria; phylum Bacillota; class Clostridia; order Oscillospirales; family Acutalibacteraceae; genus RUG806. The sequence continues at coordinate 2,125 of CAZTWO010000241.1, forward strand.
ACGCAACCACTTTATAGTCGCTGAAAAACTTGTTTGCGGGGGACTCCAACAGACTTTTCATCGCAAAGCATGATGCAACGGAGGGGAGATACCACACGGTGTGCGTCAGCGAATTTTTGAGAGTGGAATCCGAAAACGGCATAGGAGGCTTGTCGCTGCCGAGCTTTAAGCCGTCAACGATATTGCCCTTGCCCTGTATAAGCTCAAGCCATTTCTGAACTTCGCTCTCATATACGAATCTGGCGGTTTCGGGTTTGCCTTTTTCCTGCGGCTCTGCCTTGAAAAATTCGTTTAAGTCGAACTCGTCAAATTCGCCGCCCATGGCAACCTGCGTAATGCTGTCGGGGACTTTATATGTCAGCATGACCATGCGGGGCAGTGCC
>CAZTWO010000242.1:0-2472 GCA_964617965.1 uncultured Ruminococcus sp.
CGGAAAAATACGATAAATATGATGTTCTCGACTGGCAGCAGAGAGTGACGGACTGCGTGCTGAGGGTTACAAGAGAGGACTGATAGGCTGAGGACGCGAGGAGCGAGCGAACTGCCGACGGCAGGAGCGAGCGACGAGCGTACCAAGCCCGACGAGGCGGATTTTCCGCCGAGGAGGGCTGCGTGCCGCGAGCACCGGAAAGGAGATAGCAGACTTTGTTCCGACGAAGCGAGCGGCAGCCGCCCGGAGGCGGTGCCTATCTGCCCGGCATAAAAAGTCGCACATTTCAAAAAACTTACCGACCGGGCAGATAGGGGCCCCGATGGGCGGCTCAGCTCCGCCGACGGCAAAACCCGGCTGTGACTGGACAAACTGACCTCTTGCGAAGCTCATTGTTCACAGCCGACATCAGAGCCCGGACAAATACGAATAATACATCAAAACGGACAGAAGAGCCCACACTCCCCTGCCCGCTTATTTTTATTTTTTCTTTTCACTCACAATCTGCGAAGCTATATAATCCAAGTCCGCAGGACTTCCGACATTATGCATTATGCATTATGCATTCTACATTCTACATTAAGAATTATTGCTAATTGCCAGTATTACCGTAATATCATTAACATTCGTCCCCGTCGGCCCCGTCACAACCAACGCCCCTGCACTTTTCAGCGCATAATACGAATTGTTATTTTCAAGCTCCTTTTCGGGATTTATTCCTGCGGACACCATCCGAGAATATGTTTTGCCGTCCGCTATCCCGCCTGCGGCATCGGTAGGACCGTCGGTACCGTCCGAACCGACTGAAGCGAACACAATATTGTCAATACCTTTAAGTCTGATTGCGGCGGCAAGTGCCATTTCCTGATTGCGGCCGCCGAGGCCGTCACCGTGAAGAGTAACGGTAGTCTCCCCTCCGTAGATAAATGCGTTTTTGCCGTGCTTTATAAGGGCATTATCGATAAGCCGAGCGGCGGTATCACTCGCTTCTCCCGTAAGACAACGGCATGTATCTGCAATGTTATATCCAAGTTCCTTAGCACGCTTTTCGGCATCATCACACAGGGAATTTATATCCCCGGCAAAATAATATCCGCCGTCATTTATTTTAAGCTCGGCATCGTTTTTTATGATATCGGCAAAAAGCCCGGTATATTCCGGCAGATATTTTTCCGCAATCGCATTAAATTCATCAACCGACAGCGGTTCTTTTACCGTAATTCCTGATGCAATAACACTCTTGTCATTATTAAGCACATCCGACAGGGCGACAGTAATCACCCTTGCGGGGTATGCCTTGGCGGCAAGCCGACCGCCTTTTATAAGTGAGATTCTGCGTCTGACAGCATTTATCTCGTTAATTTCCGCTCCCCTCGCAAGGAGCTTTTTTGTTATGTCACGCTGTATATCGGGCGGCACAATGCTTTTTTCCATAAGAGCACTGCCCCCGCCTGACAGAAGAACAATCAGCACATCTTCTTCGGTCAGGTCATCCGCAATCTGCAAGGCACGCTCGGCGGCTGAGATACTGTTGTTGTCACTCACGGGGTGCGCCGCCTCAATCATTTCAAATGCATCCGATTTATATTCACCGATATGGTCATATTTCGTAACAAGCAGGCCCTTTTTTATTCCGTTAAAAACAACCTCGGCGGCGTGAGCCATAGGGACGGCTGCCTTGCCGACACTGATTATTACCGGATTTACGGTCAGTTCGGTTTTGATTTTTTCAAGAATCGCTTTTGTAGCATCAAACGGATCTGCGGCGGCAATGGCGTGTTTTATTATGTCAAGTGCATCGTTTTTCATGATAAATTCCCCATTTGAGATTTCTTCATACATATTATCATAAATTTATATATAACGCAAGGCGGGAATTGTGATATAATAGTATCATAATAGCAAAGCTGAAAGGAGCATTGTTATGGAGCTTAATGAAATTAAAGAACAGGGATATAATTCCGCGAAAGAAATTATTGAAATCGCCAAACTTAAAGCAGGTCAGTTGCTTGTGGTCGGCTGTTCGACAAGCGAAATTCTGGGTGAAAAAATAGGCACTTTTTCGAGCCCCGAAACCGCCGAAGCACTTTTTGAAGGCATAAAGAAAGCATGCGACGAAAACGGAGTATATATTGCGGCACAGTGCTGTGAACATCTTAACCGTGCAATTATAACCGAGCGTGAAGCGGCAAAGGACGCATACGTTGTAAATGTCGTTCCCTTCCCGAAAGCGGGTGGTTCGTTTGCCACGGCGTGCTATCACGCACTCAAAGACCCCGTCGCACTTGAGCATATAAAAGCGGACGCCGGACTTGACATCGGTCTTACGATGATAGGCATGCACCTTAAAGAGGTCGCAGTACCCGTTCGCCTTAAAAATAACCGTATCGGCTCCGCACTTGTAGCCGCCGCCCGCACACGTCCGAAATTCATCGGCGGCGAAAGGGCACATTATGATGATAATCTGAAATA
>CAZTWO010000243.1:0-2470 GCA_964617965.1 uncultured Ruminococcus sp.
TGCAATGTGGCTCTGTTCATGTATAAGACTTGCCCTTTTCTGTTCATCGGAGAGAGCGGTGTTAATATAGATATTATAATCCCCCTCTTCATCGGGCATGGTGAACGCCCGCACTGCGGTGGGCAGAGTGACAAAGCGTACAAAAACTTCATTCATAAGCTGTTAACCTCCGTTTTTGCCGGCGACAAGTGCGTCCGCCAGCTTAATAATGGTATCAAGGTCTTCGGGGCTTGCCTTGCACGACAGGTCAAACAGAAGCTTGCGTTTTCTGAAAAGCTCCTCCTGCATGTCGTCAGTCGAATCGGAGTCGGGTTCGCTGTCAATAAAAAACGAAGTCGGCACACCGAAGTACTCCGCTATTTTGTTGAGTGTCGAGACCGAGAGCTGCTTTGTGCGTCCTTTTTTAAGCTCCGTAAAAATCGAACTGCGTACACCGATCCCCGCCGCAAGTGCGGAAAAGGTGACACCTCTGCCGTCGCAAAGCTCCTTGATTTTTCCGTATGTATCCATCATTCCACCGCCGATAAATTTGCTCTTGACAAATACAGAAATCTGTAATATCATAAAGACAAGCTTTACAGAAGTCTGTAAATATCCGTCGAACTTTTGTTCACAGGTCTTATTTTATTACAGAATTTGCAAATTGTCAATAATTTTTTGAAAAACAGACGATTTGAGGGAGAAAATAAATTCAGAAAGCTGTATAGTCATTATCATGACAATGCATAATGCAGAATGCATAATGCAGAATGTCGGAAGGCACTATGTGCCTTGGATTATAAGCTAACGCAGGTTATAAGCTAACGCAGGTTATAAGCTTATGTAAATTTTTTAACCGTAAAGGAGAAATATTATGAACAAGCCGATTGAAGCGTCAATTAAATGTCCGTTCTATTCTGCGGAAAACAAGGATTATATCTGCTGTGAGGGTATAATAGCGGGCACGTGCATGACAACCCGCTTTGCGACAAAGCAGACCAAAAAAGAGCATCTCAAAAACAACTGTTTTCTTGTCGACGGCGGCAATTGCCCGATGGCGAAAAATCTTTTCGCGAAATACGGTCAGCTTGACCTCATCCGTGACAAAAAATGATTTTTGCGAAAATACACAAAACAAAGAGGCAAAACCGAGCGAAATTTTTCCGTCTGAATTTCTTTTTCTCTTGTATTTTTTTTCATATGACTTTATAATAGTTTTTAAGTATTACTATTTGTTTTATAACAGGTGTTTTATATATATGAAAAAAAATCAGGGGCTTGATTTTGCGTCAAAGCCGAAGCAGAAAAAGGCGACCGGCACCATCGCTCTTATTGTCATCGGAGTGCTTATTTTAGGTGCGCTGTCGTTTGTGGTCATACTCGCAAAGAACGATTTTGATATAAACAAATTTATCGGAAAAAGGGACGATGAATCCACAACGGCGGATGAAAACACAACATCCCCCGAGGACGTTTTGGAGTCCGCTCCGGCGTTTTCGGATACCGAGGCGGTGAACTTTCTGTTCCTGTGCAAAAACGACACGGATCTGTCCTTCTGCTCGATTATTTCTGTGTCGGTCAAGGAGAATAATGTGAAGGTCAAGGGTATTCCGACCGATTATTCATTTGATACGGCAGACGGCAGGCAGACACTGTCGGAGCTTTACAGGCTTAAGGGTGTGTCGGCAGTCAGGGAGCAGTTTGCGAATAAGGGAATTGCCATAGACAGATATGTCCTGGCGAGCGAATCGGCATTCAAGCAGATTCTCGGCAAGCTCGGAACAACCGTTGTAAATGTGCCGCGTGACACGGAATTTGTCGACGGAGAGATAAAATATACTTTCTCCGCAGGTGAAAACGAGATGACGGCGGACAATATTCTCAAATACATAAAATTTGCGGATACGGGCGACAGCTCGGCAACTACTCAGGCCGCCGCCGAAGCCGCTGTCATAGAACAGCATATGACTTATACGAATTTCGCAAAGGGCGACACGTTTTTCTCGACGCTTATAAATCAGGTTGAAACGGATATATCGGCGTTTGATTACACGGGCAAAAATGAGGAAATCAAGGCGTTTTTGCTGGCCGAACCGAGTGTCACGCCGATTGGCTGACTTTCAGTCAGCCAATAGACAATTAAGAATTAAGAATGCATAATTCATAATGTCGGAAGGCACTATGTGCCTTGGATTTATAAAGCTTCGCAAAAATAAAACTGAATTCTTGCAGGCGATTTATATCTCGCATCAGCTATATAATCTAAGCCCGCAGGACTTCTTAGTTTTGGTTTGTCGGACCGCTGCCGCCGGTCCTCATTAGTCGCTACGCCAAAAATCATTCACAGGATGATTTTTGTTTGCGACATTATGCATTATGCATTCTACATTCTACATTCATTAGGTTTTTCTTTCGACATGAATTTTACTTTACGCACACCGCTTGCGTCAGCTATATAATCCAAAACGCTTTAGCGTTTTCCTTCATTATG
>CAZTWO010000244.1:0-2459 GCA_964617965.1 uncultured Ruminococcus sp.
CTCGGTGTAAATATTTTTCTTGCCTATATCGTAAAATACGGCGATGCGAGCATAAACAAGGTTGTGATGTATGTCGGCGGCCTTCAGGGCTATGAGCATCTGACCGCTCTGTTCTCCGGCAAAATCGATGTAAGAAGCGAGGCTCTTACAAATTATATCAACGCAAATCTTGATGCCGACACAACGGATGAAGATTACGAGACACCCGATGTCGATATTCTTAAGCTTGTAAAGGCTGTTGTTCAGGTCGCAAACAATACATATTCCCTTCAGTGGGGCGTAGATGAGATAATGGACCTCTACGAAAAGATATACGAAAATGTCGTTCCCCGTATTATGAAGCGTACATACGGCACAATGCCCGGCTATTGGAGCATGCTTAACCCCGATGAATACGAGGACGCGATTGAATTTAACTTCGGCACCGAATGTGAAAAATATGCGGGACTTATTAAAAAGCTCGATAATTATCACAACAACGTCGCCACAAAGGTAACCGATATTATAGATGGTATGATAGCCGACGGAATAGAGGTTTACAACGTTGTAAAGTGGGGTTATCAGGCAATACCGATTTCGGGCGATAAGTCACTTCTTCAGTCCGACGGCACAGTTACGGTAGCATCCCAGACAAACGGTGCAACAACAACGAAAATCGGCGAGACCTTCTCCGATGAATATATGGCTCAGGCAAAAGAAAAGGGCACGGATAAATATATCTCCGCCGACAAGCAGATTGATGCGTCAACCGCATATCTTGCCGATCACACATGGTTTATAAAAAATCTTGATCACGACACAATGCCCGAGGAGCTCGAAGAATTCCTGTTCGAGAAGATTTTTGAGTATGACGGCTACATGACCGTATTTGACGACCCGGAGCGTCCGCAGTTCCTCATCACTACCGATAAGATAAATTATACTGCTCTCACTGCCGACAACTGCAAAACGGCAGAGGAAGAGAAAATGGAAGGCGATGTCGGCGAAAGCACGCATTATATCGTCAATAAGTTCTTAAACGGTATCCTTGAGTTCTTTAAGATGATAAAAGAGTTTATCTTTAATATCCTCAGAGGAATAAAAGGAACGAACTGACAGTCAGTAAGGAGCTTAAAAAAGTTAGCAAGGAGCAAGGAGCAAGGAGCAGTGAGGCTTCGCTTCATTTAGAGTGGAGTTTGGAGAGTGGAGAGTGGAGTTGGCTTCGCGAGCATAAAAGCTAAATCGCTTTTTGATAATTTTATCTTTTGCGGTAGCTTATAATTCAAAACGCTTTGGCGTTTTCCGCAATTCTGCATTATGCATTCTACATTCTGCATTGTGTATTGTGCATTCTACATTCTGCATTGATTTCGGCTGTATCCGAATGGGGTACAGCCGAAAATTTTTTTAAATTAGTGTTGACAATCGGTATTTAGTGTGTTACAATTCTAATTGAGAACAGTTACTAATAAGGAATTGCTAATGGAACGACGAAACACAATTCAAAAAGAGCTTACATTAAAAGCCGTTTTTGCTCTTAAGGGGCATGTGACGGCGGATGAAGTGTATGAGTTTATAAAAAAGGATTACCCCAACATCGGCAAGGGCACGGTTTATCGCAATCTGAGTCTTTTGGCGGATGAGGGCGAGGTGCTCAGGGTCGAGATACCCGACGGCCCCGACAGATTCGATTTTACTCTCAGACGGCACTATCATATCCGCTGTATAAAATGCGGTTGCGTAAGCGACGCGGATATGGATGTAATTCCGGATATGCCAAAGCGAATAAATAACGACAACGGCTGGCAGTTCCTCGATTACGACATACTGTTCAAGGGCATCTGCCCTGATTGCAAAGAATAAATCAGCCGACAAAGGCTTTTTAGGAGGATTACAAAATGGCAAACAAGTATGAAGGCACACAGACCGAAAAAAATCTTCAGGCGGCATTCGCAGGCGAGTCGCAGGCAAGAAACAAGTACACATATTTTGCTTCCGTAGCAAAAAAAGAGGGCTATGAGCAGATGGCTTCCATCTTCTTAAAGACAGCCGATAACGAAAAAGAGCACGCTAAAATGTGGTTCAAGGAGCTTTCGGGCATAGGCGACACAAAAGAAAATCTTGCCGCAGCCGCAGAAGGTGAAAACTACGAGTGGACGGATATGTACGAAGATTTCGCAAAGACAGCCGAGGCAGAGGGCTTTACCGTTCTTGCCTCCAAATTCAGAGCTGTCGGTGCAATTGAAAAGCTTCACGAAGAGAGATACCGTGCGCTTCTCAAGAACATAGAGACTGCCGCCGTATTCGAGAAGAGTGAAGTCAAGGTATGGGAGTGCCGCAACTGCGGTCATGTTGTGGTCGGCACAAAAGCCCCCGCTGTATGCCCCGTCTGCGCACATCCGCAGAGCTACTTTGAAGTAAGAGAAGAAAACTATTAAAAAGTTAGCAAGGAGCAAGGAGCAAGGAGCAGTTAAAAACTC
>CAZTWO010000245.1:0-2445 GCA_964617965.1 uncultured Ruminococcus sp.
GTGGCGACTAAAGAGGACCGGCGGCAGCGGTCCGATAAACCGAAAACAAGAAGTCCTGCGGACTTGGATTATAAAGCTTTGATTTTTGCGAAGCTCCCCGGCACCTGACCCCCGGCACCTGACCCCTTATGAAAAATTTTAGCACTTTTAATCGATAAAGTGTTGACAAACGCCGATTTTTGTTGTATCATACCTTCATCACACGAAAGGAGACGGCAATATGTTTATAGCATCATCAAACTATTACTATTATTATAAATATTCGCTGTCTGTTTTCGATTGAGCATCAACTTAAATCGGTAATATGACGGCTTCGTTTTGTATGTATTGTTACAAATCGGGGCCGTTATTTTTTACCCGAACGGAGGTCATTTTATGTTAGTAAAACTTGCAATGCTTGTTGTTTTCGCTGCTGTTACGGTCGGTGTCGGCATTTACTGCCGCCGTCATTCCACCGATGTCAACGGCTTTGTCCTCGGCGGCAGGGGAGTAGGCCCGTGGCTTACCGCCTTTGCGTACGGCACATCGTACTTTTCCGCCGTTATATTTGTCGGATACGCCGGTCAGTTCGGCTGGAAATTCGGTGTGGCATCCACATGGATAGGTCTCGGCAACGCCTTTTTGGGCTCGCTTCTTGCGTGGGTCGTGCTCGGCCGCCGCACAAGAATTATGTCACAGCACCTTGACTCCTCCACAATGCCGCAGTTTTTTGAACGCCGCTTTAACTCGAAGGGCATGAAGCTCGCGTCGTCTCTGATAATTTTTGTGTTCCTCGTTCCTTACACAGCATCGCTCTATAACGGACTGTCCCGACTTTTCTCGATGGCGTTCAATGTCGATTATACCGTGCTCATCGTCGTAATGGCGGCTCTGACTGCCGTATATGTCATTGTCGGCGGCTATATGGCGGCGGCTGTCAATGACTTTATTCAGGGTATCATAATGCTCATAGGCATAGTTCTGATTATCGCATCGGTACTCAAGATTAACGGCGGCTTTACGGGTTCTCTTGCGGCTCTGGCGAATGTATCCGACAGCACTGCTTCCGACATTCCCGGTGTGTTCGCTTCATTTTTCGGCCCCGACCCCGCAGGACTTTTAAGCGTGGTTATTCTTACATCTCTCGGTACATGGGGACTTCCTCAGATGGTGCAGAAATTCTATTCCATCAAGAGCGAGAAGGACATTCATAAGGGTACTGTCATTTCAACTCTGTTCGCCGTTGTTGTTGCGGGCGGATGCTACTTCCTCGGCGGCTTCGGCAGACTGTTTAATGTTGACATAGCGACAGAAGGCTATGACGCCATAATTCCCGAAATGCTCTCGACTCTCAGCCCGTGGCTTATGGGCATCACGCTTATTCTTGTTCTTGCGGCTTCAATGTCAACACTTTCGTCTCTGGTTCTGACTTCGTCTTCAACTCTGACACTTGACTTTATCGACCCCGTGATAATCAAAAAAAATCAGACCGAGAAAAAAGATCTGATTATAATAAGAATATTTGTCGCAGTGTTTATCATTATTTCCGCAGTGATTGCTATTGTTCAGTATAAGCATAACAGCACATTCATAGCACAGCTTATGGGGCTTTCATGGGGCGCGCTCGCAGGCAGCTTTTTGGCGCCGTTCCTCTATTCTTTATATTGGAAGCGTGTCACAAAAACAGCTTGCTTTGTGTCGTTTATATGGGGCTCGGGCATAATGCTTCTTAACATGTTCGCAAAATCGATATTCCCCGAATTTTTGCAGAGTGCCGTTAACTGCGGAGCGTTTGCAATGGCAGGCGGACTTGTTATAGTTCCGATTGTAAGCCTTCTTACGAAAAAGCCCGACAGGGAGCTTGTCGAAAATGTTTTCTCATGCTACAACGATAAGGTTCTTGTCCCCGTTACCGAGGCTCTTAACGGAACTTCCGAAGAGAAATAAAAAATCACACAATAATCTCTTGAATTGTCCGTGAAAATATGATAGAGTAGAGATAAGCTTAATGCTTAAATCAAAACGGAGGTATCATATCATGCAGGCAATAATGCAAAAACTCATGGCACTCATAATGTCAATACTGTCGTTTCTGGGAATTACAATCCCCAACTCTAATACAACCGACAAGATAACGGTTGAGGGAACTGGCTACCGGTACACAATTGACAACGAAGAAAAGACGATAAACCTTGCTCTTCGCTCGAACCCCACAACCGGCTATAACTGGTCGCAGTCGATAAGCGGTGACGCCGTGAAGCTTACGGAAGATAATTATGTGGCCGATAAGGTTGACCCCGATGTATGCGGTGGTGGCGGCACACATTATTATGAGTTCACAGCCGTAAAAGAAGGCTCATGCGTTCTCACATTTGTCTACTCACGTCAGTGGAAAAACGGCGAAGTCAACAAGACCTACTATATGACGCTTGTTGTTGACGCCGAGCTTAACATTACAGTCCAAAA
>CAZTWO010000246.1:0-2436 GCA_964617965.1 uncultured Ruminococcus sp.
GCCGGGAAACAATGCAGAATGTAGAATGCATAATGCATAATTTCGGAAGACACTGAAGTGTCTTGGATTTTATAAGCTTCGCAAAAGACAAAATTAACTCTGATAAATTACTTTTATATCAGCGGAACTCATGTAATTTAAGTCCGTAGGACTTCCGAAATTGCTAATTTCTAATTGCTAATTGCTAATTGTACCCCACCAACCTTGTAGGTTAATAGGATTATAACGCCGTCTCTTTAATTTGTCAACAGCAAATTTAATTTTTTATTCGGTTGACCGCACTGTTTTTTTCTGCTACAATCAAATTGGAGAAAAATATTTCAGGAGAGGAAAAAATTATGTACAATATCGCAAAACCGACACCCGAGCTTCTGGCATGGCAGGACTGCGAGCTTGGCGTTCTTATTCACTACTGCGTTGAAATCTATAACCCCGAGTTTAAGGCATTCAAAACAGGTGCAGTCCGCACTCAGCTTGCTCCGGAAATTATGAACCCCACGAATCTCGATGCCGAGCAGTGGGTACGTAGCGCATACGAGCTCGGTGCGAAATACGCCATTCTTGTGGCAAATCACTGCACCGGATTTTCGCTGTGGCAGACAGCCGAAAACGACTACTGCACACGTTCCTTAAAATGGAAGGACGGCAAGGGCGACATTTGCCGTGACTTTATAGAGGCGTGCAAAAAATACGGACTCAAGCCCGGATTTTACTATTCAACCGGATGCAACGGCTATTATGATATCAATGACGAGGTCAAACACGATTATTTTTCGGAAAAATACCGTGACTATGTAAGCCACGTTGAAAAGCAGGTAACGGAGCTATGGACGCAGTACGGCGACCTGTTTGAAATATGGTTTGACGGCGGAATTATCCCCGCGGAAAAGGGCGGACCGAACATATTCCCGCTTATAAAAAAATATCAGCCGCATGCGGTGTGCTTCCAGGGTCCTCCCGAGCATCCGTCACTCTTAAGATGGGTCGGCAACGAAAACGGACTTGCGCCGGTCAACTGCTGGGCGACAACCGACGGCGAGGGTATGCACTTTGACGGCACCGTCTCAAACGAAAAGACAGGCGAAGGCGACCCCGACGGCGTATTTTACCGTCCTGCGGAGACCGATATGCCAAACAGAAGCAACAAGGCGTTCGGCGGCGGCTGGGCATGGCGTGATGGCGAGGACGACCTTGTATTTTCACCCGAGCATCTTCTTGACTGCTACATTCGTTCTGTCGGCAGAAACTCAAATCTGCTTATGGGCATGGCAATTTCAAGGGACGGCGATTTCAAGGACGAACAGCAGTTTATCGATTTCGGCAAGCTGATTAAGGATACATTCTCAACACCGCTCGATATTGTGTACGATAAAAAGAATGCGGTTACGCTCAGTGTTCCCGACGGCAAAAAGGCAAAGTATTTTGTCGTGAGAGAAAATATCACAGACGGGCAGCATATCCGTGAGTTTCTGATTAAGGCGGACGGCAGAGAAATTTACCGCAGCAACTGCGTAGGTCACAAGCGTATTGTGCCGCTTGAAAATCTCGACTGCAAAAACGCAAAGTCATTTACATTTGAAATTACAAAGACAGCGGGCGAAGCGACAATTCGTGATGCGGCGATTTATTAAAAAAGGAGTGGCAAGCCATGGACGAGAATGAAAACAAGTTAACAGAACAGTCGGAAGAAAACACTGAGGCTCAACAATCCGAACAGAAGAAATCAAACACGGGTACGGCTCTCGGCGTGTGCGTAGGCGTACTTGTCGGTGTCGCCTTGGGATGCTGGCTTGACAATCTCGCACTGTGGCTGAGCGTCGGACTGTGCATAGGGCTTTCTATCGGTGCGGCAGTGGATAAGAAAAAAAGTTAGCAAGGAGCAAAAAGTAAGGGGCCGGGGGTCAGGGGCCGGGGGTCGGGACGATACGAGTAAGACAGACGAAATGCCCGAGCCGATTGGCGAGGGCAAGCCGCGACGAAGCGGCTGAGGCCGCTGAGGAGCGGCAAGCCGCCTCGGACAGCGAGGCGGCACACCCGCCGTCAGAAGCGTAAGCGGCATGACGGCAAAGATCCCGAGCGAGCCGAATTTGTGATGCTGCCCGTGGCGGCAGAACAAATGAAGGAGAGCGAAGGGTGCCGCTCAAAGTGGCACCTGTCGGTCCGGCACTAAAGGCGGCATATTTCAAAAAAAAATAACCGACCGGGCAGACAGGTGCACTGCAGAGCGGCAGATCCCGCCGGTACGGCAAAGCTCCGCAATACCCCAAAAGCTTACAGTTTGCGAAGCTATATAATCCAAGACACGCAGTGTCTTCCGAAATTATGCATTCTGCATTCTACATTCTGCATTGTTTCCCGCCCACGGCAACAGCCCGGCAACGCCCCAAAAGCTTACAGTTTGCGAAGCTATATAATCCAAGACACGCAGTGTCTTCC
>CAZTWO010000247.1:0-2402 GCA_964617965.1 uncultured Ruminococcus sp.
AAGTCCTGCGGACGAGTAATAAGTTAGCAAGGAGCAGAAAAAGGAGCAAGGAGCAATGTCGCAGACAAAAATCATCCGGTGAATGATTTTTGGCGTAGCGACTAATGAGGACCGGCGGCAGCGGTCCGACAACCAAAGCTAAGAAGTCCTGCGGACTTGGATTATAAGCTTCGCAAGATATAAGCCGTTTTTTTATACGCAAAATCATCAATTTTCTGATGTGTTTTTTTTGTGGTACCTCGTAAATTGAAATATCAAAAAAATCCCGCCCGATTTTACAGTCGGACGGGAATTTTTTAGCCAAGCAAAGAATTAATTTTAATAAGCGAAAAGCAGCCGGCAACCGATAACCGGCCACTGGATACCGGCCACTGGCCACTAATTCCTTGCCAACTTCCTTACGCTCCCGGTGTGGAAGTTGTCTTAAGCGTTACATCGTGATATCCGCCCTCGACTATACTTGTGGCGGAAACAAGTGTAAGTTTTGCCTTTTCGTGAAGCTCGGGAATTGATGTTACACCGCAGTTGCACATTGTGGATTTTACTTTATAAAGGCTCTTTTCGACATTGTCGTGAAGGGGACCGGCGTATGTTACATATGAGTCAACGCCCTCTTCAAATGACAGCTTTGTGCTGCCGCCGAGGTCGTAACGCTGCCAGTTTCTCGCTCTGTTGGAGCCTTCGCCCCAGTACTCTTTTACGTACGCACCGTTAATGAACAGCTTGTTTGTCGGACTTTCGTCGAAGCGTGCGAAGTATCTGCCGAGCATAACGAAGTCCGCACCCATCGCAAGGGCAAGAGTAATATGATAGTCGTAAACAATGCCGCCGTCGGAGCAGACGGGGATATATACGCCTGTCTTTTCGTAGTATTCGTTTCTGGCGTTGACAACGTCAATAAGAGCGGATGCCTGACCTCTGCCTATGCCCTTGGTCTCTCTTGTGATGCAGATTGAACCGCCGCCGATGCCGACCTTGATAAAGTCCGCACCTGCCTCGGCTAAGAAAAGGAAGCCTTCTCTGTCGACAACATTGCCTGCGCCTACTTTAACGGTGTCGCCGTATTTTTCACGGATAAAATCAATCGTCTTTTTCTGCCAGCAGCTGTATCCTTCGGAGGAGTCTATGCACAGAACGTCCGCGCCTGCATTTACAAGAGCGGGAACTCTCTCTGCGTAGTCACGTGTGTTTATGCCGGCACCGGTCATAAAACGCTTGTGTGCGTCAAGAAGCTCATTGGGGTGACGCTTATGCGAGGAATAGTCTTTTCTGAAAACAAAGTACATCATGTTGCCTTCGCTGTCGACAATGGGAAGAGAGTTGAGCTTGTGCTCCCAGATTATGTCGTTGGCTTCTTTAAGTGTTGTCTCTGCGGGGGCTGTTATCAGCTTTGAAAGGGGAGTCATGAACTCGGAGACCTTCATGTCGGTGCTCATTCTGCTTATACGGTAGTCACGGCTTGTTACGATACCGAGGAGCTTGCCTGTGGGCGAACCGTCGGCTGTTACGGCAACCGTTGAGAAACCGTTCTTTTCTTTAAGTGCGATAACATCGGCGAGAGTGTTGTCGGGCGTGAGGTTGGATGCGCTTACGACAAAACCGGCCTTGTAGCCCTTTACACGTGCGACCATAGCCGCCTCGGATGCGATGCTCTGTGAGCCGTAGATAAACGACATGCCGCCCTCTTTTGCGAGTGCGATTGCGAGTGTATCGTTTGATACGGACTGCATTATGGCGGAAATCATGGGAATGTTGAGCGTGATTGCCGGCTCTTCGCCCTTTTTGTACTTTACAAGAGGTGTTTTCAGCGACACGTTATCGGGAATGCACTGTTCGGAAGTGTAACCGGGGATAAGAAGATATTCGCTGAAGGTGTGTGAGGGTTCCGTGATAAATGTTGCCATATATTCAACCTGCTTTCAGATAAATTTTCGAGTATATTTTATTTATTTTATCATGCGGAATAATTGCAGTCAATATAAATCGAAAATTTTTTAATATGAAATTTAGATGAAGGGGTCGGGGGTCGGGGGCCGGGGGCTAAGGAAGTCCTGCGGACTTGGATTATAAAGCTTCGCAAGTGGTCAGCGGCTGAGGATGGCACGGAGTGCGACGAGAAGTCAGCAGGGAGCGGCACAGGTTAGCAAGGAGCAGAAAAAAGGAGCAAGGAGCAGGGAGCAGTTGTTGTTAATCGAGAGTGGAGTTTTCCTCTTGCGGAGCTTTATAATCCAAGACACGCAGTGTCTTCCGACATTATGCATTATGCATTATGCATTCTACATTCCGCATTCCGCATTCTGCATTCCGCATTAAATTCTGTTCTGTAAGTTTGTTTCAACCCCCATTCTCTTATTTTCTGTAAAATTTAGTGCAATATGCTTGATTTAGGCGAAAATTTATGT
>CAZTWO010000248.1:0-2356 GCA_964617965.1 uncultured Ruminococcus sp.
CCGGACTTGCCGACAGTGCGAAGCCAGAAGGCTCTGTCGCCGCCGATGAGGGCAAATTTATCGGGTCCGATTACCTTTGCGGGGCCGTCAACCTTTACTTCAATCGCATGGTTTGCGTAGGGCACCTGATTGCCGTTCTGGTCGACACAGCGAAGCTCAACACGGGTTACGTCATATGTCTTGTCCTCTGTGAGTGTGTCGGAGTCGGGCTTAACCTCAAGTGAAAGGCTGTTTACGGCGGTGCGGGTTACGGACTTTACAAGCTTGCCGTCCTTGTAGCCGTCATAACGGTATGTTACCTGCTCGTCACCCCAGTTGATAAAGTATTTTGCGATAAGGTCATACATCTGACCGAATGACATTCTGCCGTGAATATAGGCATAAACTATTTCAAGATAGTTCTGCGGCGGCATAATGTAGCCGTATTTTGTGGCGGCGACAAGTGCCTTTTTGAGGTGTTTTGCGGTCACTTCGTCAAGTCCGTCATCGGTTACAAGCGAGTCACCGACATAATCTGCGGGGCGAATAGGCGGATGCGGCAGATTCGGGAACTCATTCTTTGCGGGATAAGCGGTGGATGTATGCTTGCCGTTTTTGTAGACCTCGACATAGTCGCAGTTTGTGAAAATGTATGTGCCGCCGACAAGCGCTCCGGGATAGTCACCGACATCCATTGCGGATGAAGTCTCAAGCACAGGGAAATTATCCTGCTGAGACGCATAGACGGAAGCCGCGAACTTTGGCACACGGAACATATCGGTAACGCCGTGATAGCATATTCTGTCACCGCTGCCGAAGTCCTTATGCGTGTTATAGTCCGCCATGCACCAGCCGATAGCACCGGAAATACGCTTTGAACCGAATGCGGCATTCTGTACGTTTGCGTGTCTTACAGCGTGGTTGCGGCGAAGCTCCTCACGGTCAAAGCTCTTTGTGGGATACATATGGCCGTTATGCTCCGTTACAAGATAGGGAGCCTTAAGTCCGCAAACGATAAATGACGGAAGAAGATTTATAAATGAACCTGAGTGCGAGAAATCGTTGTATGTATAGACATCCTCAAGCAGATGACTACGGGGGAAGTTGCGAACGCCGCCGGTCTGTCGTGTGGGGTCAAGGGAATGTGCGGCTTCGTTTGTGAGTTTATAGAACTCATCACAGTCACCGCCCTCGTTTACACGAACGCCCCAGAGGACAATTGACGGATGGGAGCGGTCACGCTTTACCATTGCACGGACGTTGTCAAGGCATGTCTCTCTCCAGTCGCCCTCGCCCAAATATTGCCAGCTGGGCATTTCGGTGAACACAAGAAGGCCTATCTCGTCGCATCTGTCGATAAAATGAACGGAATCGGGATAGTGTGATGTGCGGACAAAGTTGCAGCCGAGCTTATATTTGAGCAAATCAGCATCTGCACGCTGAGCCGAGGCAGGCATTGCATTGCCGACATAGGGGTAGCTCTGATGACGGTTGAGGCCGACAATCTTTATCTTTCTGCCGTTAAGCTCGAAGCCCGTGCGGGTGAAACGAGCTTCACGGAAGCCGAAACGGCGTGTAAATACGTCTGTGCCGTATGTGACTTTAAGAGTATAAAGCTTGGGGGAATCGATATCCCACAGTGAAACACCGGGGGCTTTCATTCTCATTCTAATAACTCTGCCGTCAAAGTCGGCGGTTTTCTTTTTGAGGCAGGTGTCGCCGTCAAGAAGCTCGACGGTATATGAACCCATTGCGGACTCACTGAATGTAATATCGGCTTCAACGATTTTTTCGGGAGCCAAGGCGTTTGGAGTTTTTACAAAAACATCCTCAATATATTTCTGTTCGGTAATTTCGAGAGACACTTCTCTGTAAATGCCGCCGTAAACAAGATAATCGACAACCTTGCCGAAGGGAGGCATATCGGGACGCTCGGTAGAATCAAGCTCCACAGCTAAGGTGTTATTCTTTTTGTTGATTTTATCGGTAATTTCAAGTCTGAACGGAGTGTAGCCGTCTTTGTGCTCGCCGACATATTTGCCGTTAAGATAGACTTTAGCGTAGTTTGCCGCACCTGCGAAATTGATAAATACGCGTCTGCCGTTTTCGAAAGCCTCGGCGGGGAGCTTAAAGCTCTTGCGGTAACAGCTGATAAACTGAAAATCACGCTCGTCAAAATAGTTGTAAGGAAGCTCCTTGACGGTATGGGGAATGTCGACGGTTTCAAAAGCGGAATCGTCATAATTTGCCTTTGTCATTTCATCTGCAAAGGTGTCCGAAAACTTCCAGCCGAAGTTAAGGTCAATAAATTGTCTCATTATTTTTCCTCTCTTTTTATAAAGGTTAATAATTATAAATCTGATTTTACATTAAATAA
>CAZTWO010000249.1:0-2326 GCA_964617965.1 uncultured Ruminococcus sp.
TTCGTCCTGGCTTACCCGAAAATCGAAACAAAAAAGCGCCGGGCAAAGCTTACGGAAAAGCTTCGCTCGACGCGGTAAATACGTGATCAGTATTCGATTTTGGTGTAAACGAATGAGAATGTGTCGCCGTCTGCAAGGGGAGTTGTGTCAACGCCCGTTTCGGTCATCTCACCGTTTTTGTAAACGCACCAGAAATAGTTGTTCGAGTCCTCGATCTTGATGCCGTTTACGGTTGTGACAAACATGCCGTACTGAGAATCGGTGCCTTCAATAAGACCCTTTTCTACGAGTGCCTCGCCGAGCATAGTCTTGTCGGTTGATACGTCAAGCTCTGTCTCGTTGCCGTCTGCGTCTTTTACGATGACGGTGATTTCGGCTGTTTTGGTCTCTTCTGTTACTACTGCTGCATCGGTGTCGGGTGTTGCGGGTGAAGTGGGCTCCTCAGCCGTACCGCATGAACCGAAGCAAAGAATAGCCGCCAGAAGCATCGCAATGAGTGCGATGAGCTTTGTGTTCTTCATTTTGTTTCGTCCTTTCGGAAAATATTTGACAGCCTGTTTTTACCCGACATCGGCTGTTTTTCTGCCCGTGACATCGGACAAACTGCCCGAGTGTTATTATAGCACAGTCTGTCAAGCCCCGGGAAGGGCGGAAAAATTGTTGACAATGAGAAAGTGCAATTATATAATTAGGTGGAGAAGAGAACAACAAAGGGGCCGGGGACCGGGGGTCGGGGGCCGGGGCTGAGGAAGTCCTACGGACTTGATTTTTATAAAGCTCCGCCGGTATTAAACTCAATTTGTTATTGACGATTTTATCTTTTGCGAAGCTGTATAATTCAAGGCACTTTGTGCCTTCCTTCATTATGCATTATGCATTCTACATTCTACATTGAAATGCAACAGAATTAAACAATCAATTGTGGTATCGGTTAAATTTTATTTTATGTGTCGGAGTAAAATATATGAAAATAGATTCCGCCGCCATGACGCGCGGCCCAATAATGAAAAATATCTGGCTGTATACACTTCCCATTATCGCAACGGGAATTCTGCAGCTTTTATTTAATGCCGCCGATCTTATAGTTGTCGGTCGTGCAGGCGGGGGCAGCATATCCGTTGCCGCTGTCGGTGCCACGGGCTCAATAACAAACCTGATAGTCAATCTGTTTATAGGTCTCTCGCTCGGTGTCGGCGTATGTGTCGCCCAGGCGGCAGGCGCAAACAACCCCAAAAAGCTCCACAGAATAGTCCATACCGCAATTCCCGCGTCGTTTATTTCGGGAATAGTGTTAACCGTTTTCGGTGCCGTGTTCGCCGAAAAATTCCTGATGTGGATGGACACTCCCGACGATGTCATAGGCCTGTCGACAACATACATGCGTATATATTTCTACGGCATGACGGGCAGTATGGTATATAACTTCGGCTCGGCGATTCTTAGGGCTGTCGGCGATACAAAATCTCCGCTTTATTTCCTGACTGCGGCGGGTGTTCTTAATGTCATACTCAATCTGATTTTCGTTATATGCTTTCATATGGACGTTGCAGGAGTTGCGATTGCGACTTCCGTCTCTCAGGCGGTGGCGGCGATTCTGGTGCTTATAACGCTTATACGCAGGACGGACTATATAAAATTCTCGTTTAAGGATATGCGAATTTACAAAACGGAGCTGATGCAGATTATCCGCTTCGGTGTACCCGCCGGAATTCAGGGCTCGCTTTTCTCTATTTCAAACGTGCTTATTCAGTCATCCGTAAACTCCTTCGGCTCGGTTGTAATGTCGGGCAACGCGTCCTCGCAGAACATAGAGGGCTTCGTTTACACGGCAATGAACTCATTCAGTCAGACCTCGCTTAACTTCACCGGGCAGAATCACGGTGCGGGACTTCATAAACGAATAGACAAAATCCTCGCTGCCTGTCTTTTAAGCGTAACGCTTGTCGGTGTCGTGACGGGTGTCGGTGCGTACCTTGCAGGTGACACACTCTTAAGAATTTATATCACGGACTCGGCGGAGGCCATAATGTGGGGCAAGGTCCGTCTTAAATATATCTGTCTTACCTACTTTCTGTGCGGCGTGATGGACGTTATAACGGGTGCGTTAAGAGGGATAGGCTCGTCGATTATGCCGATGATTATAACCGTCGCCGGCGTGTGCGGACTGAGAATCGTATGGATTTTTACGGTGTTCGGCTCGGCAAAATATCATACGCTCGACTGCCTGTATCTGTCGTATCCCATTTCGTGGATTGTTACACTGGCGATTGAGCTTGTGGCGTTTGTGATAATCAATCATAAGCTGAAAGAAAAGGAGCAAGGAGCA
>CAZTWO010000250.1:0-2323 GCA_964617965.1 uncultured Ruminococcus sp.
AGACAGAAAAACAGCCGTCGATGAAATAAATCAAGGACAGCTGTTTTTAGGGGGGGGAGAATATAGTAAATAAAGGAGTAAACGAAAATACAATTAGCAATTAGCAGTTAGCAATTAGCAATGAAAAATTCGCTCATTGTAAAATACAAAAATCTGCTCATGTTAATTAACCGTTATAAATTTCCGCGTCGGGAGTCTGCTGAGTCATTTTTATGAAATCAACCTTTGCGGTTTTTGTGCGGGGCAGTGCGTCGATAAATCTGACATCACGGGGCACCGAGAATTTGGCGAGCTTCTGCTTGCAGATATCGATAATCTGCTGTTTATAAGCTTCCTTGTCGCCCTTTTTGGCTTCTTCCGTAAGAACAACATACAGTCTTACAAGAATATTGCCCTTTTCGTCAAATCCCTGTACGGCACAGCACTCCGAAATAAATCCGGCATATTTTGCCATGAGATTTTCGACATCTTTGGGGTAGACATTGTATCCGGCAATTATGATAAGACGCTTCTTTCTGCCCATGAAATAATAGAATCCCTCTTCATCTCTGTATGCAAGGTCGCCTGTCTTGACCCATTTTCTGCCGAACTCGTCTGTATAAAGTCCCTCGTCAATGGGGCCGTCTTTTGTGAGATAGCCTTCCATTATGCTGGGACCCGAAAGCACGATTTCACCGACCTGATTGTCATCAAGTGCGTTGTTGTTTTCGTCCCAGATTTCCGCAAGAAGTCCGTTAAGAGGTCTGCCTATCGTGCCGTCCTTGTTTGTATAGACGGGATTTGAAATGCATATAGCACAGCACTCCGTAAGACCGTAGCCCTGCTGAAGTCTGCCGACAGCTCCGTTTTTCTCAAGCACCGCATTGAACTTTGCAAGGAAATCGGGATCGAGATCGTCACCGCCCGAGAAAATGGTGCGTATATACTTAAGGTGCGGACCGTCAAAACCGGGAGTCTCAAAGAGCTTTTTGTACATTTTGGGAACGCCGCAGAACTGAATAACCTCATTGTGCTTCATGATGTCGATAAACTGCTCGGCATTGAATGCGGGCATAAGAACAAGCTTTGTCGCACGGTGCAGAGCGGTAAGTCCGCCGACACAGAACCCGTAAGCATGGAAGAAGGGCATACAGCCGATATCGGTATCAACACCCGGACGCTGAGGCTTTTCGTCGTTAAGTCCGACCATAAATACACAGCTGTTAAGCGCGAAGTTTGAAAGCTTGATTGTACGGCTCTGACCTGTTGTGCCGCCGCCGTTCATGTAAACCGCAATCTGAGCGGAATTTTTCTTTACACCCTCGGTGGTCTGTCCGTTATACTTTTCAATGATATCGGAATAAACGGCATACTTAACACCGGTGGAATTTATCATGTCAAGTGTTTCGGCTGACGGCTTAACCGAGAATTTATTGTCAACGGCATATGTTTCGGCACAGCAGATGACAACGGGCAAGCCCTTCTTTGAGGCAAGAGCGAGATACTCCTTGCCGATAGTCTCCTGATACGCAATGCCCTTTGAAAGCGTAAGATTAAGTGCATCGTTAAGGCTGTCAATAGGCAGATGCGGAAGCAATATGCTTACGGTAACACCCAGCTTATTAAGAGCCATAAATATAATCATGGCTTCAATTGAAGTCGGGAGGAAGATTGTGAATACATCACCCTGCTTAAGCTTTAATTCATTTTTGAAATAGCAGGCAGTCGCCTCGATATCATTTATAAATTCACTTCTCAGGTGATCTTTTCCTTTGTGACCGAAAAGGGTATAGTCTCCGTACTGTTTTGTGTTCAAAAGAAAATAATCGTATACGTTCATATTGCCGACAGGGCGATATTTGGACGCACCGATAACCGCTTCACGATAAGACATTCTATCTCTCCTTTTTGTATATTATGAAAATTTTAGAACACGGTGTCGGTTAAATCAACAAACAATAAACCGCCATTATGCTGTTTGCCCGTTAAAATCGATGCAATCAGTTGTTTCGCCAACACATGAACACTTCGGTGTCGGTTATCTTTAACACATTCTTTAATAAAATATCGGACTTTTTGCGATAACGGAATTTTGCGATTATCAAAAAAAACTCTTGACAAGCCCCTTTGTTTGTGGTAAGATATTAACGCTTTATGGAGAGATACCGAAGCGGTCATAACGGAACGGTCTTGAAAACCGTCGTACCTTTACGGGTACCGTGGGTTCGAATCCCACTCTCTCCGCCATTTTAGTTTAATACGTTCAATGACGTTACCATACACGGAGAAGTACTCAAGTTGGTGACGAGGCGCCCCTGCTAAGGGCGTAGGTCGGGAAACCGGC
>CAZTWO010000251.1:0-2239 GCA_964617965.1 uncultured Ruminococcus sp.
CACATAATCACATTTAATTTTTTTGCCGTTTGCGTCAGTAAATTTAATCGCATGGCTTGACTAAAAGGAGCTTGCATTTTGTAATGCATTTAATAAATATGCCGTTATCGGCAAAAATATTAAATGACAGTTTATAGTGGAATCCCGGGAAAAGAACAAGGACGGCAAAGATATACGGGTTCAGCATGAAATAGATTTTATTGCGTCAATGGGCAGCAAGAAATACTATATTCAGTCGGCATATGCTGTTCCAAATCAAGACAAATACAAACAGGAAACGGCTTCATTTGATAAAACACATGATTCCTTCAAAAAAATAATCATTGTTGAAAAAAGCATGAAACCGCGTCGCGATGAAAAAGGATATGTTATGATGGGTGTCAAAGAGTTTCTGTTGGATAAAAACAGCCTGGATTTATAATTTCTATCGCAGAATAACAGGGCATGTAATCACACTTTTGTATAAACATAAAAACCTCCGTTAAATTCTCGGGCACAAGAATACGGAGGTTTTTATAATGAAATTCAAAAATGTTAAACGGTATTACCTGATAATAAACAACTAATCAGGTTTTGACGTGTCCACGTCACTCTCCGCAGTGCTCGCACCCGGCACAGTCGGGGAACATATCGGAATCATACTCAATATTATTCTTATCGTAATAATCCTTCACCGCCGCCTTGATTGCCTCTTCCGCCAGAACGGAGCAGTGCATTTTGTACGCCGGCAGTCCGTCAAGAGCTTCTGCGACAGCCTTATTCGAAAGCTCCATTGCTTCGCTTAAAGGCTTGCCTTTTATCATCTCGGTTGCCATGGAGCTTGAAGCAATTGCAGAACCGCAGCCGAAGGTCTCAAACTTGACATCCGTCACGGTGTCATTGTCTATCTTAAGATAGATTTTCATTATATCTCCGCATTTTGCGTTGCCGACTTCGCCGACACCGTCCGCGTTTTCTATCACGCCGACATTTCTGGGATTGCGGAAATGATCCATAACCTTTTCACTGTAAAGTGCCATTTTTATTCACCTCATCAAAGTAAAAATTCTTTTTCGCCGTTAAGCTTTTCACGCCACAGCGGCGACATATTTCTCAGATGCTCCACTATATTCGGAACCTGAGTCAGAATATAATCAATCTCTTCTTCGGTATTTTGCTCCGACAGCGACAGACGCAGAGAGCCATGCGCGATTTCGTGCGGTCTGCCGATTGCAAGCAGAACATGGCTCGGGTCGAGCGAACCCGAAGTACACGCCGAACCCGACGACGCACGTATGCCCTTATCGTCAAGAAGAAGCAGAAGACTCTCCCCTTCTATCCCTTCAAATATAAAATTGACATTGCCGGGGAGTCTGTTTTCCCTTGTGCCGTTAAGTGACGAATGGGGAATTTTCGACAGACCGTCTATCAGCCTGTCACGAAGATACGCTGTCTTTTTCGCATTCTCGTCAATATGCTCGTTCGCTTCTTTAAGAGCCGCCGCCATAGAGATTATTCCGGGCAGATTTTCAGTCCCCGCACGCTTGCCACGCTCCTGTGCGCCGCCCTCAATCAGAACACTCAGCGGAATACCCTTTCTTGCGTACAGCACGCCGACACCCTTGGGACCGTGGAATTTATGCCCGGACAGAGAGAGCATATCGATATTCTGCTTTGCAACATCTATATGCAGATGACCTGCCGCCTGAACGGCATCCGTGTGAAACAGCACGCCCTTCTCACGGCAGATTCTGCCTATCTCGGCAATGGGCAGAATTGAACCAATCTCGTTATTCGCAAACATTGTCGTAACAAGACACGTGTCGTCACGAATGGCATTTCTCACCTGCTCCGGCGTTATGTTGCCGTATGAATGAACGTCCAGAAGTTCAACCTCGAAGCCCTCTTTTTCGAGTTTTTTAAGAGTATGAAGCACTGCATGATGCTCAAACGCGGTAGAAATTATATGCTTCTTGCCCTTTCTCTCGCCGATTCTTGCCGCCGATATAATCGCCTGGTTGTCGGCTTCACTGCCGCCCGATGTAAAATATATTTCTTTCGGAGAACATCCGAGCACATCGGCTATATCCTCGCGAGCCTTTCTTAAATCGTCTGCGGCACTCTGACCTATGCTGTGCAGGCTTGACGGATTGCCCCATGAATTTTCCATGGCGTTTATCATGGCGTCAATTGCCGTTCTGCTCATTTTTGTCGTTGCGGCATTGTCTGCGTAAACGTTCATATGTATCCCTTCTTACGG
>CAZTWO010000252.1:0-2237 GCA_964617965.1 uncultured Ruminococcus sp.
CGATGCTCGCAAGCTCCTTCCCGTCGTTCGCGGCACGCGAGCCCTCGTCACGGCTTACGCCGTTTCTCGGGCTCCGTACGCTCGCCCCCATCCATTCACCCAATCTTAATTTTCGCCACAGCCTTAACCGTCTTTATTCCTACGCCATTCGGAGCAACAAGCGGTCTGTGGGCCTCTTCGGGAAATAATATTACAAAATCCCCCGGCTGAAGGTCGGCTGTGCTGAAATCGCCGCAATCTTTGTAGAACGCAATGTCGCCGCCATCCTTAAAATCCTCGGTTACCGTGAGCTTCATTGCATCCGTCACGTCAATATGCTCGTGACCCGAAATCACATACTGTATGTCCGCATAAATTCTGTGTGCTTCAAACTTGCACTCGCTCACGGGCTTGTTCGTGTATGAAGACAGGCTGTAAAACGCATTGTCGCCGTCCACATCATAGCGGATGCAGTCCGAATTTTCATCGAGCTTTTTAAGCCCCTCAAACACCGCCGTGAACTGCGGATGAACGGAATAATATTTTGATGCATTCTTTATGTTGTCGATTATCATTGGAATTACCTCCTTTATCGCAAGTTCAAAAAACTTGCTATAATTAGCAATTAGCAGTGAGCAATTAGCAATTAAGGAAAACGCCAAGGCGTTTTGGATTATAAAGCTACGCTAACAATTGTCTTGTCAAGAAAGAAATATTCTTTAATTTTGCGAAGCTATATAAATCCAAGACACGCAGTGTCTTCCGACATTGCTAATTTCTAATTGCTAATTGCTAATTGTTTTGCGAAGCCCACTGCTCCTTGCTTCTTGCTCCTTGCTAATTATCAATGTATCTCACTGCTGCCAACGCCGCCGCGGCACCGTCCGCAGTCGCCGTCGTTATCTGACGCACGCTCTTTGTACGGCAGTCCCCGGCTGTAAATACCCCGGGGATATTCGTCGCACAGCTTTCATTTGCTTCAATATAGCCGTACTCGCTGAGCTTGATTTTGTCTTTCAGAATTTCGGTAGCGGGAAGAAGTCCGACAGCCAGGAACACGCCCTTGCATTGGATTCGGCTTTCTGTACCGTTCGCCGTATTTTTGATAATTACTCCTTCAATTTCCGTGTCGCCGAGATATGCCGTGACAATACTGTCTGTTATAACTTTAATATTGTCTTTAGCGTGGATTTTATCGGCAAGTGCCTTTTCACCGGTAAGATCGGACAGATTCTGAATCATCGTAACGCTCTTGGATGTTTCCGAGAGCAGAAGCGCCTCCTGCATTGCGGAATTTCCGCCGCCAACAACGACAACGTCCTCGTCTGAGAAAAACGCACCGTCACATACGGCACAGAAGGAAATGCCCGAGCCGATAAGATCGTCTTCACGCATGAGACCGAGCTTGCGATGCTCTGCCCCTGTCGCCAGAATTACGGTTTTCGCTTCGAAGGTGCTGTCTTCGGTGTATACTTTCTTGATGTCACCGTCAAGGTCGATGCCGGTAACCTCAGCCATTTCAATTTCCGCTCCGAGAGACAACGCCTGTTCAATCATCTTTTCAGCAAGCTCGTTGCCCGAAACCTCGTTAACCCCGGGGTAGTTCTCTATTTTAGGGGAGAATGTCATCTGTCCGCCGAAAACACCCTTTTCAAGAATAACAACGCTTTTGTCCGCGCGTCTGGCGTAAATTGCGGCGGTAAGCCCGGCAGGACCTGCACCGATTATAATAATGTCTGTCATAATAATGCTCCGTTCGTCATAATATATAATTGTATGTACGAGTATGTGACTCAACTGTGTTTGCCGTCTTTGCATCGGTACGCAATATATAAGATGATAATATAATATGCTTTTTCGCGGATTTAGTCAACAGCTAAATGCTTAGGGATAGACAACAGATAACAAACTGCACCCAAAAAAGAGAAAACAGTCAGAATAATGCTGTCCGAAAAAAGGCTGTATGATTTATAAATTCAAAAATCGGATGGGCAATATATTGATATTGTGGTGTGAGAAAACCAAAAACCACAATATATGGTATACTTCAAAAAAGCCGAAAAAAAGTTTTAAAAACTTGAAAAAAACCGTTGACAAAGGGGGTTTTGAGTGGTATCATATGCAAGCACTCCAACGAGGGGAGCACGGGTCGAAGGTTATGAACCTCACCGATGCGAGCCGCAGAGGAATGCAAAAAGTTTTCAAAAAAAACTTAAAAAAGTGCTTGACAGCGAGGCTTGACTGTGATACAATAATCA
>CAZTWO010000253.1:0-2174 GCA_964617965.1 uncultured Ruminococcus sp.
GGCGCTTTGACTGTGCCGGAGAGGGGGGAGGGGGAAATGGTAGTTTTCATATTTAGCAGTTTCCTTTTTCAGATGAGCAAAAATCGTTGCGGAAAGTGAAGTTTTGAGAGTGGAGTTTGGAGTGTGGAGTTTGGAGTTGGCTTCACATAAGATTAATCAAAAAGCTTATATAAACTGCCCGAAAAGCTTTGTTAATATTCTGATTGCAGTTTGATTGACTTTAACTCCACACTCCACTCTTCACACTCCTCACTTGACCGAGCTCCACACTCAAAGCATCCGTTTTTTACTTGCGTACAGCTTTATCAAGCATATCCACACCCCTGCAATACCCCATAGTCCCTTCCCCTGCAATCGTTGCGATGCAGGCGGGGCGGATATAGCTTGTTTTGCGGAATTCCTCACGTGAGTCTACATCGGAAATGTGGACTTCAACGGTGGGGATTGACACGGCTTTCAGAGCATCTAAAAGAGCGATGCTCGTGTGCGTGTACGCGCCGGGGTTTATGATAATGCCGTCGGTGTGGCTGAAATACGCCCCCTGAATTGCGTCAACCAGGTCGCCCTCATGGTTTGACTGATAAAAATCAACCTCGATATTTCTTTTATCGCAATATTCCTTTATCATTTTGACAAGGTCATTATATGTCGTTTTGCCGTAGATCCCCGGCTCTCTTATGCCGAGCATATTGAGATTCGGGCCGTTTATGACAAGTATTTTCATTTTATCTCACCGAGCCTTTTAAGAATATTATCCGCCGTTTCGTTCGGATTGTCGGACGGATTTATTTTTATGTCCGCAGTGGAATTATAAATATCTATCCGCTCTTCGTAACGCTTTTTTATTGCGTCGGCACTTGATGCAAGCGGTCTGTCGGGAGTGGGCAGAAGCTTTTCGAGCGGTCTGTCGATAAAGAACAGAAGTCCGTTCGCCTTAAGTGCGTCGACGTTTTCGGTTTTGAGAACCGCGCCGCCGCCGACCGAGATTATCACGCCCGTTTTCGGTGTGAGGGAGGCTATGACCTCGCTTTCGAGCTGACGGAAATACTCTTCGCCCTTTTCGGCAAAAATCCGGGACACGGACATATTTTCTTTCTGTTCGCAGAGTGTGTCGGTGTCGAACACTTCCCTGCCCGTTTTTTCGGCCAGAATTCCGGCGGCTGTCGTCTTGCCGCAGGCGGGCATTCCGGTCAGGACTATATTGCATTTTGATGTATATATTTTATTGTATACGCTGTCGCTTTTTTCGTCGTCGATTTCGGTATCCGTGAACAGCTCGCTCGCCTTTACCGCCTGATTTACAAGCATATAAAGACCGCCGCCGGCCTTTACTCCCCGTTTTTCGGCGTCAAGCACAAGCGCCGAACGAAGGGGATTATACACAGCATCGGCGACACCCTGCAATAGTCTGAACGACTCAAGGGATATGGGCGAAGTGCCGATATTGTCGGGGTACATTCCGACCGGAGTTGTGTTTATGATAACCTCGGCATCGGTATGGTATAAAACAGCTTCGTCATAGGATATGACACCGGGCTTTTTTGTGCGGCTGACTCTGAGGGCCTCCCTTGCGGCGTGCTTTTCGCAGACATATTTTGCCGTGAGGGATGTGCCGCCTGTGCCGAGAATAAGCACCTTGCGGCCGACTAATTCAATGCCGTTTTTCTGCAAAAGACGCTCCATGCCGTAGACATCGGTGTTGTAGCCGTATAGCTTGCCGTCACGGCTGACAATCGTGTTGACAGCTCCGATTTTTTTAGCCGCCTTGTCGACACGGTTAAGATATTTTATCACGTCTTTTTTATAGGGGATAGTTACATTGACACCCTGCAAATAGGGATTTTTTATGAAATCACGCAGATTTTCGGGCTCTGTTGGGTACAGCTCATAGGCGTAGTCACCGAGAAGCGCGTGTATTTCTTTTGAATAGCTGTGCGACAGATGCCTGCCGAGACAACCGTAGATTGGCGATGACATAAAGCTCGCCCTCCTTGTTTGCTGAATCATTTTCTCGTTCGGAAAACTTTGGATAATGTAGAATGTAGAATGCATAATGCATAATGAAGGAAGACACTCCGTGTCTTGGATTATAAAGCTTCGCAAAATGAAAATTTATTCTAAAAAACGCTTTAATGTCTGCGGAGCTTATAAAATCAAGTCCGCAGGACTTCCGA
>CAZTWO010000254.1:0-2174 GCA_964617965.1 uncultured Ruminococcus sp.
GTTAACAGAATGTCTAAGCCTTTTTTTGATGTCTTTTCCATATCAAAACACCTCGTATGGTTAATTAGCAATTATTTATCAGTAACTGAAATCAGTGGTCAGTGGCCAGTATCCAGTGGCCAGTGACTAAGGAAGACACTGCGTGTCTTGAATTATATATAGTGACCGGTGGCCGGTATTCAGTATCCAGTGGTCAGTATCCGGTGGCCAGTGACTAAGGAAGACACTGCGTGTCTTGAATTGTATATAGTATTAGTTTTTTACTTTTTCTGAAAGCTTTTCTACTATCGAATTAATCATCTTGCCGATTTCAGAACAAAGGTTCATGGAATAATCAATTTGTTCAGCCGTCAGAAATTTCAGTCTCATGCAAATAACAAGCTGTGTTTCCAACTCGGAAACAGAGCCTCTCGCAATCATAAGAAATTGTATAAATTCCTTAGTACTGCGTCTTGATTGACCTTCTGCGATATTTGACGGTATTGACACAACCGCTCTTCGCATTTGGTTAGACAGTGCATACAGTTCACTTGACGGCAAATATTTTACAATTCTGTATATCTCTTCGGTTAAATCAATCGACTTTTGCCAGACAACCAACTGCTGATACCCGTTCATCTCTTTCTACCTCTTTTCCACAAGCTCGTAAGCTATCCTCTTCAGCCACTGGCCACTGGCCACCGGATACTGGATACTTTTTTTACTTTCTTTCCGCCAGCGGCACATATTCCGAGCACTTCTGGAGGCTCTTGTATGCCGGGCGCATGATTCTGCCGCTTGTGGAGATTTCTTCAAGACGGTGTGCGCACCATCCTGCGACACGAGCGCATGCGAACATGGGAGTAAACAGATCCTGCGGAATGCCGAGCGTCTTATAGACAAGTCCCGAATAAAGGTCAACGTTTGCGCACAGCGGCTTCTGATTGCCCTTTTCTTCAAGGAACACACGCGGTGTCACACGCTCGATTATGTCAAGCAGTGTCCACTCGTCATGCAGTCCCTTTTCGGCTGTGAGAGCCTCGGCGTTGCGTTTGAGGATAACCGCTCTGGGGTCCGAGAGCGTATAGACGGCGTGACCCATACCGTAGATAAGTCCCGTGCCGTCGCCCGCCTGTTTGCGAACCATCTTGCGAAGATAGGCTTCAACCTCTTCTTCGTCCGTTATGTCTTTTACGTGAGCTATAATGTCGTCGGTCATCTCGGCAACCTTTATGCTGGCGCCGCCGTGACGGAAGCCCTTAAGCGAGCCGATACCTGCGGCAATTGCCGAATATGTATCCGTGCCCGATGAAGTTATGCACCGTGTTGTAAATGTGGAATTGTTTCCGCCGCCGTGATCCGCGTGAAGCATAAGACACAGATCAAGAAGCTTTGCCTCACGGTCGGTAAAGAGCTTGTCGGAGCGAGTGGCACGGAGAATTGTTTCAGCCGTTGAAAGCTCGGGCTTTATCGTGTGAATGTACATGCTCTTTTTATAGAAGTGACGGCGTTTAACCTGATATGAATACGCCATAATCGACGGGAGCATTGCGATAAGTCTTATCGACTGACGCAGAACGTTTTCGACGGATATATCGTCGGGGTTCTCGTCATAGGCGTAAAGAGCCATAACCGACGACGCCATTTTGTTCATGACATTCGGTGACGGAGCGTGCATTATGACATCCTCGATAAAGTCATAGGGCAGCTCACGGTTTGCGGTCAGAACATCGTGGAATGTGTCAAGCTGTTCCTTTGTGGGCAGAGCGCCGAAAAGAAGAAGATATACAATTTCTTCATAGCCGAAGCGGTCGTCTGTCTTGCATCCGTCGACAAAGTCGTATAAATCTATGCCTCTGTAACGCAGATGGCCGTCTTTGGGTATTCTTTCGCCGTCGTCTATATAATAGCCCTCAACGGAGCAGATGCGTGTAATGCCTGCCATAACGCCCGTGTTGTCGGCGTTGCGAAGACCTCGTTTTATATTGTATTTTTCGAAGCATTCCGACGGAATAGAAGTGTTTTTCGTAAACTGTTCGGCGTAATCCTTAAGAATTGCGTCGTCAAATGTGTTGCTGTTAATGTCCATTGGTATTACCTCCGTTCGGATTTTATATTTTATTATATTATATATTATGACTTAAGTCAACCGATATTATGAACAAAAATCCGCCCTCGAACCGACCGAGAGCGGA
>CAZTWO010000255.1:0-2157 GCA_964617965.1 uncultured Ruminococcus sp.
TTTGACTTGTTCTGCCCGTCATTGCATGTGGTGCATGTATCCGTAAATTTGCACGCGCACTGAAGAAAATGCAGGTTGTTGTAGTCCCTCCATGATTTTATATCGTCTTCACGGATGAAATACATCGGGCGGATAAGCTCCATCCCTTCAAAGTTTGTCGAGTGGAGCTTCGGCATCATGGTCTGAATCTGCGCCCCGTGGAGCATGCCCATAAGAATTGTTTCTATTACGTCGTCAAAATGGTGACCGAGTGCTATTTTGTTGCATCCGAGTTCTCTTGCGAATGTGTACAGCCACCCTCTGCGCATTCTTGCACACAGATAGCACGGCGATTTCTTTACATTATAAACGGACGCGAAAATATCCGTTTCTCTTATCTCTATCGGTATTCCGAGAATGCGGGCATTGTTTTTTATTATCTCAAGATTTGCTTCGTTATACCCCGGGTTCATAACAAGATATTTTACGTCAAAATCAACCTCGCTGTGGCGTTTCAGTTCCTGAAAAAGCTTTGCCATAAGCATGGAGTCCTTGCCGCCCGAAATGCACACCGCAACTCTGTCGCCCTCGTTTACAAGCTTATAGAGTTTGAGTGCCTTCGTAAACGGCTTCATAAGACGGTCACGGTATTTCTTGCGTATGCTCTGTTCGACATCCGCCTGTGTTTTCTGTTCGTTTCTGCGGTTTAAATCGTCACGGAGCCACCCGGCGTATCCTCCGACAAGGTTGTATGCGTCAAGTCCTTTTGAACGCATCTCGTCCGTGACTTCTTCGCTTAGAATGCCGCCGGCACAGTACACTATGATTTTTCTGTCGGAAGGGGAGAGTGATAAAAGCTCATCCCTTGTAATCGAAACGCTGTTCGGAATAAATCCGTATTCACGTTCCGTTTTTGCTCTCATGTCACATAAAATGTATGTATCGGGTGACAGCGAATTTAACTGTGCTGGGGTTATGTTCATCTTGAGTTCCTTTTTTCAAACGCTCTGACTGTATTTTTCATAAGCATGGCAACGGTCATGGGGCCGACTCCGCCGGGCACGGGAGTAATCGCACGGCAAAGGGGAGCGACATTTTCAAAATCGACATCGCCGCACAGCTTGCCGTTTTCGTCACGGTTTATGCCGACATCTATAACGGTCGCACCTGGCTTTATCATATCGGCGGTAATAAATTTACGCTTGCCGACAGCCGCAATGACAATATCCGCACGTCTGACTTCATCCGCAAGATTTTCGGTTCTTGAGTGACAGACGGTAACGGTGGCGTTTTCACGAAGCATCAGAAGCGATACGGGCTTGCCGACAATGTTGCTTCTGCCGATAACTACGCAGTGCCTGCCCGAAATCGGAGTGTCGACGCTTTTAAGAAGCTCCAGAATGCCCGCAGGAGTGCAGGATACAAAGCCGTCATCCCCGGTGACCAGCCGACCGACCGATACGGGCGAAAAGCCGTCAACGTCCTTTTCGGGAGATATGGCGTTTATAATCTTCTTTTCATTTATATGTGAGGGGAGCGGCAGCTGGCACAGAATGCCGTCAACGGTGTCGTCGGCGTTTAACCTGTCGATTAAGGACAGAACTTCTTCCTCGCTCGTTGTGTCGGGCAGATTGTACTTCTCGGATGTTATGCCGCACACCTCGCACGCCTTTTCTTTGTTTTTAACATATGTAACCGATGCCTGATTTTCTCCGACCAGAATAACCGCAAGACACGGTCTTCTGCCGTACTGTTCGCTCAGCTTCTGCGTTGTTTTCGCAAGGTCAGATTTGATTGATGCGGCAAGGGATTTGCCGTCGATAAGTGTGTACATTTATTGTGTCACCCCTTGTTTTTCATACGATAATTGAAATTTTGTGCTTCGACGAAGCTTAAGTGTGGAAGGTGGAGAGTGGAGTGTGGAGTCGGCTTCGCAGAATACAAAGTTCGCAGCGTAATTTTAATAAAAAAAGCAGGCTTAATATGCATATTGTGCTGTCGGCAGAGCATTAACTCCACTCTCCACACTCCAAACTCCACACTGTATGATGCCAAAGTTTGTAAGCTCATTATAACTTTAATTTTGAGCTTTTTCAACTTGCTTTATTTATCCATTAAAAAATCTAATCGTTTTCCTCAAAAATCTTCATTGACGCGATTGAAAAAACTTGCCGGAAT
>CAZTWO010000256.1:0-2155 GCA_964617965.1 uncultured Ruminococcus sp.
ACAATGTCCGCTGAACAAAAAAGAATAAATGAATTAACCGATCTTCTCAATCACTTAAGCTATCGTTATTATGTCGAAAATGACAACGACGTGTCGGACTATGAATACGACAGGCTCTCCCGTGAGTTAAAGGAGCTTGAAGAAAAATATCCCGAATATAAACGCCCCGACTCGCCATCGTCCCGTGTCGGCGGTACGGCAGAAAACACCTTTGAAAGCGTCCGTCATGAGGTCCGTATGGAGAGTCTTCTTGACGCTTTTGACTTCGGTGAGATTGACGATTTCGACAGACGTGTATATGATGCCGTCGGCGAGAGCGGTTATGTTGTCGAACCCAAAATTGACGGACTCTCGGTGTCGCTCGAATACCGTGACGGCGTGCTCGTCCGAGGTTCAACACGTGGGGACGGCGACGTCGGCGAGGATATTACCGAAAACATAAAAACCATAAAGACAATTCCTCTTCGCCTTACCGAAAATATCCCGTTTCTGGAGGTAAGAGGCGAAGTATACATGCGTCACGATGTGTTTAATTCCCTGCGTCTTGAACAGGAGCAAAACGGCGAAAAGCACCCATTCAAAAATCCCAGAAACGCCGCCGCGGGAAGCCTTCGTCAGAAAGATCCGACGGTTACCGCAAAACGCCGTCTTAATATATTTGTATTCAATGTTCAGAGATCCGAGGGGCTTACCCTTACGGGGCATAAGCAGAGCCTTGACACCCTTCGTTCTCTGGGCTTTGTGACTGTGCCTTTCTATACTCCGTGCAAAAATATCGAAGAGGCAAAGCAGGAGCTTAACAGAATAGGCGAAATCAGAAGCACCCTTGAATTTGACATTGACGGTGCCGTAATAAAAGTTGACGACTTCGAAAAACGCCGCAAAATGGGCAGTACCGCAAAGTTTCCACGCTGGGCGGTCGCCTATAAATATCCGCCCGAAGAAAAAGAAACCGTGCTTAAAGATATTGAAGTCTCAGTCGGCCGTTCCGGTGTGCTGACCCCTACCGCATGTTTTGAACCCGTATTTCTCGCAGGCTCCACCGTCTCACGTGCCACGCTTCACAATCAGGAGCAGATAGATCGCCTCGGCGTTTCCCTGGGGGACACAATTGTTGTGCGAAAAGCAGGCGACGTTATACCCGAGGTTGCGTGTGTAAAAGTTCACAATCCCGATGTTCCCGTTTATACTCTTCCCGATACATGCCCCTCGTGCGGTGCGCCCGTGTTCAGAAATGAGGGCGAGAGTGCTCTTAAGTGCCGCAACCCCGAATGCCCGGCACAGACACTTCGCAATATTATTCACTTTGCTTCACGTGATGCCATGGATATTGAGGGCCTCGGCGACGCCATGTGCGAAACGCTTATAAACGAAGGGCTTATTCACGATGCGGCGGATATTTATTCGCTTGCCGTTGATGATATTCTCAAGCTCGACAGACACGGCAAAAAATCCGCAAACAATCTTATTAACGCCATCGAAAAATCAAAGCAGAACGATTTGTCAAAGCTTGTTTTCGCTTTGGGAATTGACGGAATAGGCGCAAAGGCGGCAAAGCTGCTGTCGGAGCATTTCAGAACCCTTGACGCTCTTATGTCGGCAAAGGTCGAAGACATTACAGCCGTTGACGGCTTCGGCACGATTTCCGCCGAGAGTATTGCCGAATATTTTTCGCTTGACGGCACAAAAACTCTAATAGAAAGACTTAAAACACACGGACTTAATATGAATTGCCTTACAGAAGTCACCGACAATCGCTTTGCGGGACTTACTTTTGTATTGACCGGCACACTCTCACGCTTTACAAGAGATGAAGCGAGCGAGATTATCGAAAACTTTGGCGGCAAGACTTCATCCTCGGTTTCAAAAAAGACAAGCATTGTCTTGGCAGGTGAAAATGCCGGAAGCAAGCTTAAAAAGGCAAATGAGCTCGGCATTAAAGTCATAAGCGAAGCGGAGTTTGAGGAGTTAACTAAGTAGTTAGCAAGGAGCAAGGAGCAGGGAGCAGTTGCTGCTCAATTAACAATTGATAATTAACAATTAACAATGTCGGAAGGCACTGCGTGCCTTGGATTGTATAGTTTCGCGATGTGTAGGCTTTTTTAGGCTGTGCAAGGCTTTTAAATGTAGAATGTAGAATGCATAATGCATAATG
>CAZTWO010000257.1:0-2143 GCA_964617965.1 uncultured Ruminococcus sp.
GCAAAAACAATCAGATAGAAAAGAACGGGGCACTTAAATTCGCCGTTTGCCTTTGCGGTCATAAACGGTGAATAGCCGTGTGAATAGAGAGCGGCAAATACCATGAAAGCACAGCAGACAACGCCGAGTGCGGGCATAATGGCATGCTTAAACAGACCCTCTTTGTGGTTCTTCTTTATGTAGCTGATGAACATCGGGATATAGAAAGCGTAAATTGTGATAATCGGAAGCTCGGACGAGTCAAAGCTGAACACACCGAGGAAGTTTCCGGAATAAAGGTTCGCGATGAAGAAATAGAAGAGCCATACAGCACAGCAAAGCAGACCGAAAACGGATGAGTTTGTGGGCATATTTGTCGTGTGGCTGATTTCCGCGAAATTCTTGGCGGCGATACCCTGACCGTTTGCGGCGATACCGTACATTGCACGGCACTGTGAAAGCATAAGTCCGTTAAGAGTGCCGAGGCAGGAAATAGCGATGCATATACCGACGAGTGTGCCGCCGACATTGCCGAACGTCTGAGTAAACGCATAGTTTGCACCGTGCTCCATAAGAGCCTCAACGGAAACAGAACCGGAAATACCGACATAATAAGCGATATAGAGAACGATAATCACGATACTGCCGAGAACAAGCGCACGGGGCAGATTTTTCTTGGAGTCCTTAAGCTCGGCGTTAATCGAGGTCGCGAGAATCCAGCCTTCATAAGCGAAAGCAACGGCGACGACAGATGACAGCAGAGCCTGAGTTGTGCCGCCCTCAACCGTAGACGCGGCACCCATGGAGCTGAACGCTTCGGCAGTGTTGCCGTTCATAACACCGACAATTGTGCCGACAACCGCCATAAGGATAAGCGGAATAAGCTTTATTACCGTCATGCTGACCTGCAGCTTGCCCGCAATTTTGGGGGCGAGAGCGTTAATGCAGTAGCTGAGTATAAGATAAAATCCCGAAAGAGCAAGGCATATATCACTCGTGATCGTGTCTTCAAGCTCCATAATGCCGCTCGGAACGAATATCGCCAGTGTATAACGTGCGGACACCCATGCAAGTGCGCTTGTCATACCGGGGATATAGACGGTGGTCATAAACCAGCCGAGGAAATATGCGTATTTCTTGCCTAAAGTAGCTTCGGCGTAGTCGACAAGACCGTTGACCTTCTCGTATTTTGTTGCGAAGTTGGCGAAAACATATCCGCATATAACCATGCATATGCCGCCGATGAGCCATGCGATAATACCGAGGGGCATATCGCCGTTTGTGCTGTTAAGTACGTTCTGCGCCTTAAAGAAAACGCCCGAACCGACAACGATGCCGATTACCATGCCCATTGCGGTAAACAAACCGTACTTTTTCTTAAGTTCTTCCATTTAGTTTTCCTCTCTTCAGTAAACTCATTATTTGTCTGAGTTCTCTTTTTCTTCTTTCTGCAGAAGCTCTTTGATTTCGAGAAGAACGGAAAGCTCCGTGTCTTCCTTCGTTTCTTCCTCCTGCTTCTCTTCTTCCTGCTTTTTCTTTGTAAGCTCTTCGAACTTGTCATGTGCCTTCATGATTATACGAAGTACAATGAAAATCGACAGCGCTATCACAAAGAAATCGATGACGGACTGAATGAAGTTGCCGTATGTAAGGGAAATCTCTTCCTGGATTACGGCACCTGCGGCATCAAGCTCCTGCGGTCTTAAGATAAGCTTCAGACCGTTCAGCGATACCGAGCCCGTCAGAAGGCTGATAAGCGGGGTTATGATGTCCGCAACGAGTGACGATACGATTTTGCCGAACGCCGAGCCGATAACAACACCGACTGCCATGTCGACAACATTGCCCTTCATTGCAAATTCCTTAAAATCAGCGAAAAACTTTTTGATAAGAATTACCTCCTCCGGATTAAAGCAAAGAATAAAAATAACAGCCGACGAGTCCGTTAACGCAGCCGTCAACTGTCATTTGTGCATTATAACATAATGTATTGAAAATAGCAACCGCTTTTTGTAACTTTTATATTCGAGATGAAAATTTTTCGGTATTTTCGGTCATATTTTCGATTTTCAGCGATTTAACACGCAATTATATTACCGTTTCAGCATAATAAAGCAGTAAAACAAAAGGGAAACGGCACATTTTGCAGTGTACCGCTCCCCTT
>CAZTWO010000258.1:0-2133 GCA_964617965.1 uncultured Ruminococcus sp.
CATTCTACATTGAATTAAGCCATAAGTCAGTGGCTATTCCGACAATATTAAAATTCCAAAAACAACTAAACTAAAGGGAGCGATAAATATGACAAAGTACATTTTTGTAACAGGCGGCGTTGTCTCGGGCCTCGGCAAGGGCATAACGGCGGCATCTCTCGGCAGACTGTTAAAGTCGAGAGGACTCAAGGTGGCGGCACAGAAGCTCGACCCCTACATTAACGTTGACCCGGGCACAATGAGCCCGTATCAGCACGGCGAGGTTTTTGTTACCGAAGACGGAGCGGAGACCGATCTCGATCTCGGTCACTATGAGCGTTTTATCGACGAAAACCTCAACAAGTATTCCAACCTTACAACCGGCAAGGTCTACTGGAACGTTCTCAACAAAGAGCGTCGCGGCGAGTACCTCGGTTCAACCGTGCAGGTCATTCCGCACATAACGGACGAAATTAAGAGCTTTATTTACTCCGTCGGTCAGAAGACAAACGCCGATGTTGTTATTACCGAGATAGGCGGCACAACGGGCGACATTGAGAGCGAGCCGTTTATCGAGGCTATCCGTCAGGTCGGCAGAGAGGTCGGCAAAGAAAATTCTCTGTATATTCACGTGACGCTTGTTCCGTTCTTAAGCGGCTCGGACGAGCATAAGACAAAGCCCACACAGCACTCCGTAAAGGAGCTTCAGGGCAAGGGAATCAATCCCGATATTGTCGTACTTCGCTGTGACAGACATCTTGAGCCGTCCATATTCAAGAAAATCGCAATGTTCTGCAACGTAAAAGAGGACTGCGTTATAGAGAATATCACACTTCCGGTACTCTATGAAGCACCGCTTATGCTTGAGGAACATGACTTCTCACTCATCGTCTGCCGTGAGCTGGGGCTGTGGACAAGAGCACCCGAGCTTGGCGAGTGGAGAGCACTTGTCGACAGAATAAAAGGCCTCGAAAAAGAGATTACAATCGGCATTGTCGGCAAATATGTTCAGCTTCATGATGCATATCTGTCAGTTGCGGAGGCTCTTCATCATGCGGGATACGAGAACAACTGCAAGGTCAATATCGCGTGGATTGACTCGGAAGGGGTCACCAAAGCAAATGTAGCCGAAAAGCTCAAGGGGCTTGCCGGTGTAGTTGTCCCGGGCGGCTTCGGAAACAGAGGAATTGAGGGCAAGATAGAAACTGCCCGTTATTGCCGTGAAAATAACCTTCCTTATCTCGGAATATGCCTCGGAATGCAGATTGCCGTTATTGAGTTTGCCCGCTCGATTTTAGGCTGGAAGGACGCAAACTCCGGCGAATTCGACCCCGATTCAAAGCATAAGGTTATAGATTTCCTCCCCGATCAGAGTGATGAGATAAACAAGGGCGGCACGCTTCGTCTCGGTGCTTATCCGTGCAAGACGGTCGAGGGTACGCTTATGCGCAAGTGCTACGGCACCGAAATGATAAGCGAACGCCACCGCCACAGATACGAATTCAACAACGACTTCAGAGACGAGCTTATAAAAGCCGGACTTACCGTCAGCGGTATGTCACCGGATGAGAGAATTGTGGAAACCGTCGAAATCAAGGAAAACCGCTTCTTTGTCGGCGTGCAGTTCCACCCCGAATTTAAGTCCCGCCCCAATAAGGCGCATCCGCTGTTCTCGGGACTTATCAAGGCAGCGCTGAATAATTAACAATTAACAATTAACAATTAAGAATTAACAATTTCGGAAGTCCTGCGGACTTGATTTATACAGCTTCGCACAGCCATACCGACGACATAATAAAAACCAAAATAAGCCGCAGAGTCTGTTGTTGCTCTGCGGCTTTTCTTTCGATAAAATACGTGCGATTTTTTCCCGGACTTTTACAAATGCTCAAATTCAATAATAATCTTATTCCTTGCAAAGCCGACTCCACACTCCGCACTCCACACTCCACGCCCCACACTCCACACCCCACACTTACCCGTGTGCGAAGCTTCCCCCGGTCCCTTTTCATTGCTCCTTGCTCCTTGCTCCTCGCTAACTTGTCTTCCCTCTTACCTCTTAACGAAAACTCCGCCTTCAAGCCCCTGTATCCTCTTGCTTTTGTCGGCTTCATCAAGGCGGATCTGAGTCCAGGCGCAGTAGAGCTCGCTTTT
>CAZTWO010000259.1:0-2117 GCA_964617965.1 uncultured Ruminococcus sp.
GTGTCTGCGGAGCTTATAAAATCAAGTCCGCAGGACTTCCGAAATTATGCATTCTACATTATGCATTCTACATTCTTAATGTACTTACAATATTATAAATTTCAGGAGAGTTCAGTTATGAGATGCACTAATTGCAACATAGATCTTCCGTCCGACTGCACAATGTGCCCGCTGTGCGGTGCCGCAGCGTCGGATGACAAAAACGTACTGGAGGGAATGTATGATATTCCCTACCCGGATAAGCTTGAACCCGCTC
This sequence comes from uncultured Ruminococcus sp., assembly GCA_964617965.1. Taxonomy (GTDB): domain Bacteria; phylum Bacillota; class Clostridia; order Oscillospirales; family Acutalibacteraceae; genus RUG806. Next base: position 257 of record CAZTWO010000259.1, read on the forward strand.
CCGTGCCGGACAGAAAGCCGACATGGTACAAGGCGGCAAAATGCATGACAGGCGTGTCGCTGACAGTCGGAACGGCTCTCGCTGTCGCCGGCAGAATAAAGAAAAGCCCGGAGCTTATAAATGTCGCATCGGCTCTTGCGACACTGTCCGGGACGGTTTCGTATGTCTGCTGCAAAAAAGAAAAGGGCGAGCTTATGAAGGGTGCTCTGCCGCTTATCGCAAATACGGCTCTTACTGCGGCGTGTGCCGTGCCCGTCAACAAAAAGGTTCAGGTTGAGTCGGTTCTTCGTACCGTGCAGTGCGGACTTATGGTGGCATCGGCATATGTGGGCGCTCCCGATAAGATGAAAAATGAGCTTAAGGCATCGCTCAGAGTGACGGGAAACACAGACTGATTTCGGTAATATCGTACAATAAATATGTCATTGTGCAAAAATTCCCGAAAAAAATTTGTGGATAAAAACGAAAAAACAGTTGATTTTTGAAAATCGATGTCGTAAAATAATATCAGTGCCCGGCAGGCGTTGAATGCTTGCCGAGCACTTTTTCTTTACGGAAAATTACTTGAGCAATTAACAACACAAGTGAGCAAGGAGCAAGGAGCAGTGGCTATATAATGCATAATGCATAATGTAGAATGTAGAATGTCGGAAGTCCTGCGGACTTGGATTATATAGCTTCGCTGACATTGAACTTGCCTGTAAAAAAACAATTTTTGCTTTTGCGGAGCTTATAAATCAAAACGCAAAGCGTTTTCCGAAATTATGCATTATGCATTCTTAATTATGCATTGTTTTGTCCTGCGGACTTGGATTATAAGCTCCGCCAAAGGTCAGCTGACAGCTATTGCCGTACTTTTGAATCGTGAAGAACATATTTTTTCAGACAATAAATGTCACCTTGCCAATGTCCGACGGCGAGGGGCATTTATTTTTTTGCCCATAATAAGCCTTTACGGAATTTGCATAAAACAGAAAAGTATCGTAGCAATAAAGCAGGTTTTATCAAACGCAGTTCGAAGATTATAATCGGTATTTTCAATTTTTGACAATCTCACACTTTGCGAAGCTATAAAATCCAAGTCCGCAGGACTTCCTTGGTTTCCCCGGCCCCCGGTCCCCGACCCCCGGCCCCTTTACATTGCCTTTTGCTGACTTTATACATTTTCCATAAAGCTCACATTATAATTTATTTTGGAGGTTTTACTATGCCTAAGACAAAATTCCAATCGGTAGTTTTTACCGCAATCACAGCATGGATCATGGTTTACATCATGACTCTTTACAACACCGTTCTTGCAATGGGTAAGTTCACAAACGCAACATTTCTGACGGCTCTTAAGGGAATGTGGGTTGAGTTTGTCATAATCGCTCTGTGTGCGTTTTTCATTTCAAGCCCCATCGCAAAAAAGCTTGCTTTCAGGGTTGTAAGGCCAACAGACAGACCGATTGCCATAATTTTCGCAATTCAGGTTTTCACGGTTATCTGCCAGGTTGCCCTCGCAAGCATTCTCGGTTTGTATCACGGCTACGGTTTCACGGCGCAGTTCATACCGAACTATCTTATGACCTATTGCAGAAACTTTGTAATGGCACTGCCCGTTCAGCTTATAATCGCGGGACCCATTGCACGCGGACTTTTCAGAGCGATTTTCGTACATGATAAAAAGCCCGAAAAAGCCGACGAATCCACAAAAGCGGAAGAAAATTAAAAAAAATCAAAAAAACACTTGCAATTTCGATTTGGTTGATGTATACTTTAAAGGCACTCAGAAAGTGAATACATCGCGGGATAGAGCAGTTGGTAGCTCGTCGGGCTCATAACCCGGAGGTCGTTGGTTCAAGTCCTTCTCCCGCAACCA
>CAZTWO010000260.1:0-2109 GCA_964617965.1 uncultured Ruminococcus sp.
AAAATCCGCATTTCCCATACTTGCAAAAAGGGCGGGTTCGTGTTACTATATATTTATATATATTTTACTTTGACCGAGAGGGAGGAAAATATGTCTATCGAGAAATATAATCTGCCGGTCAGCGAGAAAAACTTTGCCGAAGGCATGCTCATTGCGGAAAAATATCTGTCCGAGCATGGCGGCGGCGGATATTTTGACAGCTTTGACGGCAACAGAATTCATTATGAAAAATATCTCTGCGAAAATCCCAAGGGGAATATAGTAATTGTCCACGGCTTTACGGAGTCCGCCGAAAAATTCCGTGAGGTCAGCTATAACTTCCTTCTGTGGGGCTACAACGTTTTCGCAATCGACAATCGAGGTCACGGCAGAAGCTTCAGACCCGCAAATGACCCCGAGACCGTATGTATCGGCAAATTTTCCGATTATGTCGATGACCTTCAGACGCTTGTTGCAAAGGTTGTTCTGCCTGCGTCCCAGGGCAAACCGCTTTATGTATACTGTCATTCAATGGGCGGTGCTATAACCGTACAGCACCTTCAGACATATCCCGGCGTATTCGAGAAGGCGGTTCTGTCCGCTCCCATGATTCAGGCTAAGACCATGGGCTTCCCGGCGTGGGTCGCACGTGTTATAGCCGAGGGCGGTGTGCTTGTCGGTCAGAAGAATAAGCGTATCCCGGGGTGCAAGGGATTTAACCCCAACCGCACATACGAGCAGAGTCACGATACATCCAAGGCGAGATTTGACTACTATCAGGCCAAGCGCTGCCTCGACAGAAATCTGCAGACCGCCGACCCGTCCTTTAACTGGGTAAACGAAGCGGTTAAGGTCATCAAGCTAAATCTTGACCCCGTCAGAAACGCCCGTATAAAAATACCGGTGCTTCTGTGCCAGCCGGAAGAAGACTCTTCCGTTGTGTCCTCTGCCGAAAACACGTTTATTTCCATGGTGTCAAAGGGCAGACTCAAACGCTATAAAGACTGCCGTCACGAGATCTATATGGCGGTTGACGACACCGTTGCCGAATACTACGGCGATATCAAAAAATTCTTTGAGGAGTAAAAACATGCACGCAAGCGATTTTCTTTTTGATTTTATGAACAGATACAACTACCCCGATGTTGCCAAGACAGAGTTTACACGTGTCATGCGCCGTCTTGATGACGAAAAGGCGTTCGGCGACGAGGTGGATGAGGCTGTCAATACCTACATGAACAATGACGATGCCGAGCTTGACGACGCACTCGCAAAAATGACGGCAATTGCCGAGAAGTATAACGAGAATGAGTACACAATGCACTTTATTTTCCTGCTCAACATCATGCCGATATTAAAACAGCGTTATCTTGACAACGGCTATTCAGAAGAGCTTTTCTATGACGGTGCGGATGACCTTCGCTGCAAGCTTCTCGAATGCATAAAGTGCAAGGGTGTTCCCGGAACATTTGTCGCAAGCTGGAACCACGGTTTCCTTAAAATGACACGTTTCGCACTCGGCAGATTTCAGTACGAGCACCGCACCTATGACGAGGATTTTGACTTTACGACATCCTGCGGCAAGGTTCTCAAAGACGGCGACCTGATGATAAATTTCCACATTCCGTCATCGGGCATATCTCTTACGGATGATGTCCGCCTTGCTTCATACAAAAAGGCGTATAATTTCTATAAAGACCTCTTCCCGGACGGAAAGGTTGTTTTCTGTGTACATTCCTGGCTTCTGTTCCCGAAAAACCGTGAGATTTTGCCGGCTACATCGAATATTGTCCGCTTCCTTAACGATTTTGAAATAGTATCGTGGGAAGAAAAGGACGAGTTCGGCGACGCATGGCGTATTTTCGGTGCGGATGCCGACAAGGAACCGAAAGACCTTCCCCGCAACACTTCTCTTGAGCGTTCATTTGCCGACTGGCTTATGGCAGGCAAAAAGACCGGCGCCGCTCTCGGCGTGTTTGTGTTTGACGGGGAGAAGATATTGCGGTAAGAGGGCGAGGAACAAGCGAACTGTTTTCAGCAAATAGGCTGACTTCCTTATAACCGCAAAAAGTTGATAGCGCAGCATTTTCGTCGTGAGTGCGTTTACAAACGAACAGAAAATGCAAGCGT
>CAZTWO010000261.1:0-2039 GCA_964617965.1 uncultured Ruminococcus sp.
TTATGCATTCTACATTATGCATTAAAAATATAATCCAAGGCACTGTGTGCCTTCCGACACTGCTCCTTGTGTTTATATGATTGTCGGACCGCTGCCGCCGGTCCTCTTTAGTCGCCACGCCAAAAATCATTCACCGGATGATTTTTGTCTGCGACCTTGCTCCTTGCTAACTTTTGTCGCTCCTTGCTAACTTTCCCACATTAACTCCACAAATTCCCCTCTTAAAACAAAGGCAGGCGTAACACAATGACTCATACTCCGAACCTCGATCTTCACATTTACACCAACAACACCGACGGCGGCAACGACAAGGTATCCTACCTCTGCGAGACAGCCGCCGCAAAGGGTCTGCGTGCGGTTGCGTTTACAGACCTGTGCGACCTCGCCGCATTCGACTCCGCCGACTCATTAAGGCGTATCCGGCACTCGTTTTTTGACATGCTCAAGGCTAAAAAGCTCTTCTGCGAGTCTGTTCTCGTTCTCGCAGGGATAGAGTTTGCCAACATCCTTTTTGAACCTCAGCAGGCGGCAAAAATACTCATCAAGCAGGAGTATGACATTGTCCTCACGAGCATAACAAAGCTCAGGTCAGGCAAAACCGTAACACCCGACTCGGATGAAACCGCAGTGCGTGACTTCACCGCAGACTACGTTTCGGAGCTTCTGACAGTCATAGACAACACCGATTTTGATGTTCTCTCTCGCCTTATGCTCCCCTATCGTGATCTTACAAACATCCCGTCTGACCTTGCTGATGCCTTTATCCCCGTTCTGACCGCCCTCAGCTGCAAAAACGCCGCCCTCGAAATCAACACACGTGATCTCACGGGATCGGAGAAAATCCGTAATATATATTTTAACATTATAAATAAATACCGTGAGCTTGGCGGCACACGTATCACATTCGGCTCCGAAAGCTACTTCCACGACGACGTGGGAAACGGCCTGGACCTTGCCATGACCACAGCCGCCCGTGCGGGCTTTAACAGCGTCACCCTCTACGAAAAACGCACCCCATACGAGCTTCCCATCAACTGAATCCCCACTTTTTGAACATTATTTCCACCTCCACCCCATATTTTTCAACATTTTTAACATAGTTTTGAACATCGGTAAAGCCCCAACCTTTACATTTTCCACCACTTACAAAGCCAACTCCACTCTCCACACTCCACACTCAGAGCACTGCTCCTTGCTCACTTGTATGCGCACCCTCTTGCGAAGCCAACTCCACACTTCACTCTCAAATGTGCGAAGCTTTATAAATTCAAGTCCGCAGGACTTCCGACATTATGCATTATGCATTCTACATTCTGCATTATTTATCCCCGGTCCCCGGCCCCTGACTCCCGGCCACTTATTTTTTAAAACAAACGTTTGCATTTTAAGAACATTTGTGCTATCATACTCTTGACTATAAATTTACAGGAGTATCTTCCATATGAAAGAGCTTAACAAAACCCAGAAACGAATATATGAATTTCTTGCCGAGCGTGCGCAGAAGGGAGTTCCCCCCACTGTGCGTGAAATCGGTGCGGCAGTCGGTCTTAAATCCCCCTCTTCCGTACAGGTGAACCTTGACGCACTCGAGGACGCCGGCTATATTGAGCGTGACCCCATGCACAAACGCTCCATAAAGATTATGAGCACCGACAGACCCGCAACTCAGGTCCCCATTCTGGGCACAGTCACTGCCGGTATGCCTATTTTAGCGGTCGAGGCAATTGAAGGCTACATCCCCTTCCCTGCCGAAAACGCACCCGATGAGCCGCTTTTCGCACTCAGGGTCAAGGGCGACAGCATGATAAACGCCGGCATTCTCTCCGGTGATATTATCATCGCCAAAAAGACCCCCGTAGCCGAAAACGGAGAAATTGTCGTTGCGCTTATAGATGACGAAGCCACCGTAAAACGCTTCTATAAAGAGAACGGTCATTTCCGCCTTCAGCCCGAAAACGACCTTTACGCCCCCATCATCTCCGACACGCTCATCATCCTCGGCAAAGTCGTCTCCCTTGTCCGCAACTACTAATCCCTCT
>CAZTWO010000262.1:0-2007 GCA_964617965.1 uncultured Ruminococcus sp.
TTCGCAATTTTGCCGAAGTGCGGGAGGGGGAGGAAGGCTATAATTAAGATGGCGGGGCGGAAGAAAAATTAGCAATTAGCAGTTAGCAATTAGCAATGGTTGAAGTGGCCAGTATCCAGTGGCCAGTGTCGCAGACAAAAATCATCCGGTGAATGATTTTTGTCGTAGCGACTAATGAGAACCGGCGGCAGCGGTTCGACAATCCAAAAAACATGAAAACGCTGAAGCGTTTTGGATTATAAAGCTTCGCGAACTGCAATACTTTTGTAGAAAAACAGTTATAATGTTTGCGGAGCTTATATAAATCAAGTCCGTAGGACTTCCGACATTCTGCATTCTGCATTCTGCATTCTACATTGTGTGTTTTTTTCCTAAGTTTTAATTGATAATCAGCAATGTAACAGGGCGTCAGCTTAAGCTGTCGCTTTTTTATTTTTCAGAAGTATGCATCCTATTATAAGCACTGCCGGGAAGATTATCGCGAACAGCAGTGCCGTTTTCATATTGCCGTCAAATGCGTCTGATAAGAAGCCGACAAGCGTGGGGCCTCCCGCACAGCCCATATCACCGGCGAGAGCCAACAGCGCAAACATTGTCGTGCCGCCGGTCGGCAGTTTTTCTCCCGCAATCGAAAATACCCCGGGCCACATTGCGCCTACCGAAAATCCGCAGAACGCACAGCCGATAAGCGACACTATTTCATTATGTGCCAGAGACGCCGTAAGATAGGACGCAATGCACAGAATGCCCGAAACAATGAGCAGTCTGTAAATCGGCATTTTTATGCTCAGCTTCGAATAGATTATTCTTGCCGTGCCCATGAAAACCGAGAAAAGGCAGGGTCCTAAAAGGTCGCCGAGCGTTTTTGTTATTCCGAGTCCTTTTTCGGCGAATGTCGATGCCCACTGGCTTATACTCTGTTCCGCCGCGCCCGAGCAGAGCATCAATACGACGAACAGAGCGAAAATTTTTGTTTTGCAAAGCGTTCCGATTGATAGCCCTTCGCCGTCTTCGGTCAGAGTGTTTATCGGCACTTTTGTAAAGAAAATGCAGTTTGCAAACGGCAGAAGGGCCCATATTACGGCCATTATACGCCAGTTTTCTCTTCCGAATACCGTAAAAAACAGAGTGGAGATTAAAATTACCGCAACTGTACCCCAGCAATAGAATGAGTGGAGAAGTCCCATCACGGCAGCCTTGTTCTCCCCGGGGCACGCTTCGACTATGGGGCTTACAAGTACCTCGAGCAGTCCGCCGCCTATCGCATACAGAAATACGCAGATTAAAATTCCCACAAACGGGTCGGGCAGGGTTTGCGGCAAAACGGCAAGCAGGGCAAGCCCCGCACCTGCGAAAATATGGGCGATTACCATACCCGTGCGGTAGCCTATTCTGTCAACGACCTTTGCGGAAATAAGGTCAATAAAAAGCTGTATGCAGAAATTTATCGTGATAAGAACCGTTATTTTTGTCATCGGAATGCCGAACGTGCTGTTGAACGTCGTAAACAGGAGCGGCACGAAGTTGTTTACCGCGGACTGCGTTATATATCCGGTGCAGCATGCGGCGATGGTGTGTCTGTACGAAAATTTTTTCATTTTGCGTTACCTCTCGAAAAATAAACAGACACAGTATAGCATTGAAGCCCGATTTGTGCAAGCTAAAATTAAGAATTCTGCTTTATAATACTTGACGATAAAAGCAATTAGTTCTAATATATAATGTATGCAAAATTTGTGAGTAGCATTGGAAGTTAGCAAGGAGCAAGGAGCAAAACAATGCATAATGTAGAATGTAGAATGTAGAATGCATAATGCATAATGTCGGAAGTCCTGCGGACTTGATTTGTAAGCTAACGCAAATATATGAACTAACCAAAAACAGGCAGCTGCAATTTTAGCGAAGCTATATAATCCAAAACGCTTTAGCGTTTTCCTGCATTCTGCATTCTGCATTCTACATTCTACATTCACATCACCGCTCCTTGCTAACTATGGTTGTTATCTG
>CAZTWO010000263.1:0-2006 GCA_964617965.1 uncultured Ruminococcus sp.
AGCGGTCCATACGCCTTGCAAGCTCTGTAATCCGCACCCTCGAGATCCTTTGTGCCGAATGCGTTCCATGCGGCGGGACGGAATATCTTCTCGTCCGGAACATTGTGAAGGCCTACGGGGATACGAAGCATCGAGCACATTGTGATAAGATCGGCACCGATGTGACCGTAGGAAATAGCACCGTGGTTGGCGCCCCATGCGTTCATAAGGTCATATGCGGACTTGAACGGACCTACGCCGTTTACGATGGGAGCAAACCATGTGCAGGGCCATGTGTAGTCGGTTCTCTTCCACAGAATGTCGGATACCTCATCGGGAAGTGCAACGGTGTAGCCTTCGCAGATCTGAATTGTGGGGCCGAGACCCTTGACAAGGTTGATTCTTATCATTGTTGCGGGCATCTGGGCACGTGTCAGGAAGCGTGAAGAGAATCCGCCGCCTCTGAAGTAGCCGTTATCGGCCGGGCACCACTCGGTAGCCTTAAGCATAGCGTCAATGTCCTTTTCGGTAACATCGTACCAGGGCTTTATAACAGCATTGCCGTTCTCGTCCTTTACTTCGCCGCAGGCGTCAAGGCAGCAAGCACCGGAGTTTATAAGGTGAATAAATCCGCCTGCTTCTTTTGCAACACCCTCAAGGTCATAGCCCGTTACACGCTTGACGGACTCGGTGTTCCAGCATGTACGAACATCCGCGAACATCTGAGCACGGTTTGTAAGAAGCTTCATGAAGAGCATTGAAAGAGCATTGAGTGTATCGTTCTCTGTGCCGAGAATGTACGGCTCTCTTGCGCCGTTCCAGTCGAAGGAGGTGTTGCACATAGCTTCACCGAAGTCGCAGTTCGGATAGAAGTCTGTCCACTGTCTCTGACCCTGGAAGCCGGCTGCAATGGCGTTATGACCTACCATTTCCTCTTCTCTTCCTTCGGGAAGGTTCTTGTTGCCGTTCATAAGATCCTTGATGATAACCATCATCTTAACGACAAACTCCCAGTCCTTCTCTTTCTGCTCGGGGGATTTCTTTACGAAGTCGGGGTTCTTGTCGAAGCCTTCGGGGCAATGCTCCTTTGTCCACTTGAGAGCCTTTTGGAACTCGGCTTCATCATAGATGTTTTCGCTCATTCGACGGATGATTTCAACCTCGTCGACGCTTTCAACACGCATGCCGAGATATTCCTCGATAAACTCGGGGCTGATTGACGAACCGCCGATACCCATTGTGATGGAGCCTATCTGAAGATAGGATTTGCCTCTCATTGTGCAGACAGCGACTGCAGCACGGCCAAAACGGAGAAGCTTTTCTTTTACGTCATCGGGAATATTGGTGTCGTCTGCATCCAGAACGTCCTTGCCGTAGATGCCGAACGCCGGAAGACCCTTCTGTGCGTGAGTAGCGAGAACGGATGCAAGATAAACAGCACCGGGACGCTCTGTGGCGTTAAAGCCCCATACACCCTTTATGGTAAGGGGATCTGCGTCCATTGTCTCACTGCCGTAGCACCAGCAGGGAGTAACGGAAAGCGTAATGTCAACGCCCGCCTTGCGGAACTGATCGGCGCACTGTGCCGCCTCGGCAACACGACCGATGGATGTGTCGGAGATAACAACCTTTACGGGTTCTCCGTTTGAATATCTGATGTTTTCTTCAAAGAGCTTTTTGGCAGAGAGTGCCATGTTCATGGTCTGCTCCTCAAGGCTCTCACGAACCTTAAGAGGACCTCTTCTGCCGTCGATAATGGGGCGAATACCGATTACGGGATAATCGCCTATAAGTCTGCTTTCAGCCATTTGTAAAAACGTCCTTTCATAAAAATTTTTTACAGAATCATTCTATCATGACGGATAGCCAAAATCAAGAACTTTATTTCGGATATCGTGATTCGGTGACCGGTATTCGCTTCAGTCGGCAAACAATCAACAACCGTAAACGTTGGAAGAAATTGAAAAATTTCGCCCGTAACCCGACAAAAAAAGGCTGTATGCACAACATATACAGCCCCGTTTTTT
>CAZTWO010000264.1:0-1994 GCA_964617965.1 uncultured Ruminococcus sp.
GCTCTGGCTTTTTCCTGTCCTTCAATAGCGGCACAGAGGCTCTTTTTATACATATAATCGCCGTCTTTTACCATGTCATAGAGGTACAGTTCTGCTTTCTGATAGCATACAAGTGCATTGTGAGCATTCTTTTCTGTGCCGATGCCTTTAAGAAAACATTTGCCGAGACGAAGAAAAACAGGACCGGCGACAATCGGTGCGGCCTCATCTGTCATTGTGTCAAGACAGTGCTCATAAATGCAAAAAGCCTCTTTTTCGTTCTTTTCTACATAATAACCTGCGGCGTACATATCACCGATTTTATAAAGCGAGACAAGGTGTCCGTCAAACGCTCCGAGAGCAAAGTAATGAAAAGCCTTTTTATAGTCAACCGGCATATTTCTGCCGTAATAATAACAATATCCGAGGTTTTCCTGCGCCTGACGGCTTCCGTTTTCGGCGGCAATGTGATAGCACTCAACCGCTTTTGTAAAGTTCTGTCTGAATCCGCGATTGCCGTCATAATACTGCGCACCGAGATCATTCATTGCCTCGACATTGCCGTTGTCGTATGCGTCGTTAAAAAGAAATTCAACCGTCTCAATGACCTCGTGAGGCAAATCTGTCGGCTTGTCGCATTCAAGAATTCCGGTGGCGATTTCATACGGATCTTCTTCAACACCGGTTTCTTCATCCATTAAAGATGCAAGATATTCATGAAGCTCCGGAAATGAATCCGAATCAAGTATGGTAATAAGCTCTTGTAATTCATTATAGAGTTCGTAATTATCCATTCTTTTTCTCCTGTTATTTTTTTTGTTTTGGCGGGTATCAGAATCTGAAAAGATTTATGCCGATGCTGTCGTCATGTTCACGGTCAACCGTACCGTCGATTATATCAATAAACATTTCACAGGTGACGCTGATAACCGCCCTGTTAAGGTGACCGCCGAAAACCTCACCCTTTTCGTTGCCGACACTCATATGAAGATGACAATAATACTCTCCGTGCATGGTATTAATATTGCCTAAAAGCGACAGAAGCTCAAAGTCACCTGTAAAGGAATTTGCTTTATACTCCTTTTTGTCAACATCATAAACTCCGACTGTAAAGTCATTTACCGCGCCGATTGCCGAGACCTTGGCAAGCTTAATGCTTTCCGCTTTCGCGATTTTTTCAATCTCGGTCAGAATCTCTTCACCTCTGTCAAGACGTGCGACAATTGTGTTGTCAAATCGTTTGTATTCCATAGAATTTACTCCTTACAGATATTTTTGATATTCGGATACGGCAACGCGGTCACACATTTCGTTTTCGGGATGACCGTTATGCCCTTTTATCCAATTGAATGTTACATTGTGTAAAGTTGTCAGCTTTACAATTTCCTGCCATAAATCTGGGTTTAAAACAGGCTTTTTGTCGCCCTTTTTCCAGTCGTGTGCCTGCCATGAATCGAGCCATTTTTTGTTGATTGCGTTACAGACATATGAGGAATCTGTAAAGCAGTTCACTTTACATGGTTCTTTTAACGCTTTCAGTCCTTCAATGACAGCCGTCAGCTCCATTCTGTTGTTTGTGGTCGCTTTTTCGCCGCCGCTCAGTATTTTTTGTGCCGTATTATATCTCAGAATTGCACACCAGCCGCCGGGGCCCGGGTTGCCGGAACATGCGCCGTCCGTGTATAGATTTATTTCTTTCATATTTCGTTCCTTTATGTTTATTATCTGTATTTTACATCTTTTTTCAGATTATATCAACATTGATTTTCATAATACCGTGTTTTATGCTTGAAGTGTCGAATGACTTATTATATAATTAACTCAAACCGAAAAAGGAGAGAGAAAAATGAACAGTTACACAGACAAAACAGCCGAAAACCGTGCAAAGCAGCTTGTTGCGCAAATGACTTTGGAGGAGAAAGTTTCTCAGCTTGTAAACGATGCCGCCGAAATAAAGAGACTTAACATTAAAAAATATGAATGGTGGAATGAGGCTCTTCACGGTGTCGCTCGTG
>CAZTWO010000265.1:0-1990 GCA_964617965.1 uncultured Ruminococcus sp.
AGTGAATATCTCTGCCACGATGCGGCCGCTTCTCTGTCATCACTGTTTACAATATTCTCGGGGAGAATATATGTGGTGTACTTTTCATAATAGACATACGCACCGTTGTCATCCTTTTTGAATTCAACATTGCCGTTGTCGGATTTTACGAATGTGTAAGCCGGTGTGCCGTCGTCATCAACTTCAAGCTGAGAAGACGGAGCAACAAATGTAACATTAACACTGTCGGCGGCAAAAGCGGGTGCAACGCACGAAATCATTATGATTGCCGCCAAGAATACGCTTAATACTTTTTTCATGGGTATAGCCTCCGTAAAAATTGCTTTTATACAGCTTTATTATAAATGTTTTACGGAATAAAGTCAACAACAACCGTGTTGTCAAAATGCAAGAAAGATTTGTGCAACTTTTGGTTAAAAATTTGCTTTCGCTTAAAAATTGCTTTAAACGGCACGTCTTTACACAATATCATCAACAACTTTTCGAAACAGACCGGTCTTATTTGTGGTACTTCTCCCCCGCATTTATCTTAAACGCCCTGTAAATCTGTTCAAGAAGCATAACCCGTGCCAGGCGATGCGGGAAGGTCATTTCCGACATTGACATTTTTATATCGGCGAGATTTTTTACTTCATCCGAAAGTCCGCACGAGCCGCCTATTATAAATGTAATGTGCGACTGTCCGTTTGCGGCGGCATCTGCAAAAAGCTTGGCGAAGCGTTCGGACGGCATCTGTCTGCCCTCGATGCACATGGCGATTTTTTTGCTCCCGGCGGGGATTTTTCTGATAATCTCGGTGCCTTCAATTTCGAGTGCCTTTTTTATCTCGGTATCGCTCGGATTTTCGGACAGTGGCGCCGCCTTTATTTCTGTGATATTCATTTTGGCATAGGGGCGAAGGCGTTTGAGATACTCGGCGGAAGCATCCTCAAAAAAGGCGTCCTTAAGTCGACCTACGCAGATTATTGTTATATTCAGCATAATTTTTATTACAGTACAGTGAATCTGTGTGTATTTTCGGGCTCGGCGACTGACAGAACAAAGTCTTTGCCATCGACAAATCCGGCACGTATAAGAGCGGAGTGAGTACAGCTGTATGCGATATCGGGTGTGTTGTTCTCCCGGCTCAGATGTCCCAGAACTATATGCGTTACACCGCTTTCGACAAGGCACACGGCAGTCTCGGCACAGTCCGTGTTTGAAAGATGACCGTTTTTGGACTTAATACGGTAAATAAGATCGAGCGGATACGGCCCGCCTAAAAGCATATCTTCATCGTAATTCGACTCAAGCAGAACAAGATCGCAGTCTTTAAGTGTCTCGAGAGTTGCGTCCGAAATATATCCTGAGTCGGTGGCGACTGCAATTTTGCGGTCGGGAAGCTCGATTTTGTATCCGCAGCTCTCTTTTGCGTCGTGCGAAGTAAAAAAGCGGGAAACACGGCAGAATCCGAGGTCAACCCCATTATCGGTAATGAGCATATGCGGAAATTTATCGGTCAGTATTCCCTTATTCATAAGCACCGACATAGTGCCGCCCGAAGCATACACCGGAATATTGAATTTTGAAGCGAAAACCCTTATGCCTGCGATATGATCTGAATGCTCGTGAGTTATGAACATGGCTTTGATGCTCTTCGGGTCAAGCTCGGCTGCTTCAAGTGCGAGACACAGCTGTTTGCAGTTTTTGCCGGCATCAATCAGAATGCCTTCTTTTGATGTGCCGATATATGTAGCGTTGCCTGAAGATGAAGAAAAAAGCGGACAGAATCGTGCCATGCGGAAAAATTCCTTTCTGAAATGCATAATGCGAAGTCGCGGATTATTAAAATATTTGTGAGGTGTTTTTCGACCCGAAAACCAATAAAAAAGCCGCACAGCCGGCGGCGGGAAAAGAAAAAGGCAGGGAAGGCAGCGAGCGACACACTTTATTTAGTGTTGTCGGACCGCTGCCGCCGGTCCTCATTAGTCGCTACGCCAAAAATCATTCA
>CAZTWO010000266.1:0-1970 GCA_964617965.1 uncultured Ruminococcus sp.
TTTTCAATTTGCGCAGCTTTACAATTTAAGGCACAAAGTGCCTTCCTTAGTTCTCCTCGACCCCCGACCCCCGACCCCCGGTCCCCGACCCCTGTGCACATTGCTCATTGCTAATTTCTAATTGCTAATTTAATAAGAGGTGTTTTGCTATGGACAAAAAAATCAAATATCCGCTCCTTGCACTTGCAGGTGCGGCGGCGGCTTCGGTTCCCGTTAAGGCCGCACTTTACAAGCCCGAAAAAATAAGCGTTCCCCCGATGCCCGAAGAAAATGTCGATGTCGACAGATTCAGAAAAAATCTTTCTGATGCGATAAAATTCAAGACAATCGCTTCAAGAAACGAAGAAGAAATTGACTGGTCCGTTTTTGACGCGTTCCACGATTTTCTCAAAGAGAGATATCCGCTTGTTCACGAAAAGCTTGAGCTTACGGTTATAAACCGCGCAAGCCTTATCTATCGCTGGGCAGGCAAGAGAAGCGACCTGGATCCCATTGCGCTGCTTTCTCATCAGGATGTTGTTCCGATTTCCGAAGGTACATGGGATGACTGGGAGCATGACCCGTTCGAGGGCTATGACGACGGCGAGTTTATCTGGGGCCGTGGTGCAATCGATATGAAAAACCACCTTATCGGCGTCCTCGAAAGCGTTGAGACACTGCTCTCCGAGGGTTTCGAGCCCGAAAGAGACGTTTATCTCCTGTTCGGTCACAATGAAGAGGTTATGTGCGCGGGTAAGTCAAACGGCGCTACAAGCATCTGCGATTACCTTAAAGAAAAAGGTGTGCATCTTGACTGCATAATCGACGAGGGCGGCGCAATTCTCCCCATTGATGTCAAGGGCGTTATAGATAAGCATCTTGCGGGCATCGGTGTTGCCGAAAGAGGCTATGCGGATATTGAGGTTGCCGTTACCGCAAAGGGAGGCCACTCATCCGCCGCTCCCAATCATACGGCAGTCGGCAAACTTGCCGATGTCATAAAGGATATCGAAAACCACCAGTTCAAGGCAAAAATGTCACCGATGGTTGATTCACTGTTCGAGAACATCGGCAGAAACTGCACATACCCCGTAAGACTTGTTACATGCAACTTGAAGCTCATAGCTCCCGTTGTGCTTAAGGGACTGTCATATATTCCTGCGGCGGCAAGCATGCTTCGCACTACATTCGGCGTAACAATGGCTTCGGGCTCTCCGCAGGCAAACGTTCTGCCTCAGCGTGCGAGTGTTGTCGTAAACTTCAGAATGTATCCCGGTCAGACAGTTGACGATATGGTAAAGCATCTTCGCAAGGTCATAAGAAACAAGAAGGTTGAAATTACCGTTCTCCCCGGCTCAAAGGAAGCATCCGCCGTTTCTCCCACAGATTCACGTGCGTTTAAGGCGATAGAAATGATCTGCCACTCGATGGATGACAAGGCTGTTGTCGCTCCTTATCTTGTAATGGGCGGCACGGATGCATGCCACTATCAGCCGATATGCGAGAATATTTACAGATATTCACCGTTCCTTGTGGGCACTTCGCTTCTGCTTACGACACACGGAACGAATGAGCGTCTGCCGGTTGATATTATGGGAGATGCGGTGAAGTTCTTTAAACGCTATATTAAGACTCTTTCCGCTGAATAAGATAATTGCAATAGCAAAATAATGTAGAATGTAGAATGCATAATGCATAATGTCGGAAGACACTGCGTGTCTTGGATTGTATAAGCTTCGCAGACGGTAAATTTATCGATAAAGGGCAATTGCTTTTTTCGGCTAAACAGTAATAATAAAACGACACCGATTCGGATTGAGGTCCGTCTGGGTGTCGTTATTCTTTTATTTGTATTCGTTTTTTTGCGTATATACACTTTAGTAAATTGTCTTTAAATATTGTCTTTATATAATGTATAGAGCATCGTCAAAACCGGCGAGGCTTGTGTCGTCAAAAATGACGATGCTTGTGTCGTCAAATTGGCGAGGCTT
>CAZTWO010000267.1:0-1966 GCA_964617965.1 uncultured Ruminococcus sp.
ACGATAAAATTGAGATAAAAAAGAAAAATCGTTGAAGGATTAACGATTTTACCAAGTGATATTTTCTTCGGGAGTGCAGTCTTTTGCAGGGAAAGAAGCCCCTGTCAGAATGTCTGCATAAACTTTAGGGTCGTGAGTGAGATAAAGCGTTTCTAAGAGAGAAGAATAATATTTTTCGCCGATGAGAACAGCATTGCCTTTTTCGGTTGTAATTTTAATTGCCATATCGGAATTAACAGCAAGGGTTGTGTAATGCTCTGTATCCGATTCGAAAGAGGACAGGGGAATGGTCTGCATAAGACAAATACCTCCGAGAAAAACAATATGAAAATAAAAAAGACAAGGCAAAGGGGCTTTGTCTTGTGGGTGGCGAGCGAAGCGAGGCAAAGCCGCGACGAAGTGCGTCAGCACGGAGGAGCGGCAAGGCGACGACCGCAGGGAGTCGCTGCCCCGACGAGGTGACGGTTGCAAAAAAATTAAGCTTTGCTTTTGATTTGCATTACATTTGCAACTGTCGCCGAGAAGGGGCACCGCCGGCTCGGACAGCGAGACGGCGGCAGCCCTGCCGTAAGAAGCGTAAGCGTATTACGGCAAAGCCCCGAGCGAAGCGAATTTATGCGGCTGCCTGTGGCAGCCGCACAAATTTGTTGAGCGAAGGGCAGCCGCGAAGGAATGTGGCTTCCGAAGCAATGTACTGAACCAAAAACATCAGACCGGCTAAGGAATGTCACTTCCGAGCGGCTGAATGCCACGCCGACGGCAAATCCCGGCAAAACCGAGAAAGTCCACCTTCTGCGACACTGGCCACTGGATACTGGCCACTGGCCACCGGATGCTGGATACCGGTCACTGACCACTGATATCTATTGCTCATTGCTCATTGCTAATTGCTAATTGCTAATTGTTTACGCCCACCACATCTCAGCGGGATTCTCTTTTATAATGCATCTCTTAAGCATCTCAACCGCCTTTGAAAGCCCTTCATTCTGGCTCATAAGCGAATCCTCATGCTCAATTGACAGCACATGGTCATAGCCGACAAGACGCAGATTTGACACAATTTCTTTCCAGTAAATCTCATCGTTGCCGTAGCCGACTGAACGGAAAATCCATGAACGGTGAATTTCATCCGCATAGGGCTTTGTATCGAGAACGCCTGTGCGTGCGATATTGTACTTGTCAAGGCGTGTATCCTTTGCGTGTACATGGAAAATAGCATCACCCAGAGCGCGGATAACGGCTACGGGCTCCATGCCCTGCCATATAAGGTGCGACGGGTCAAAGTTTGCGCCGAGAGTGTTGCCTATCTCCTTGCGTATTCTGAGCATGCTGTCCGTATTGTATACGCAGAAACCGGGATGAAGCTCAAACGCAATTTTGTTAACGCCGTGATCGTTTGCGAACTTCACAAGCTCTGCCCAGTAGGGGAGAAGCACATCGTTCCACTGATAGTCAAGCACCTTCAGAAAATCCTCGGGCCAGGGGCATGTAACCCAGTTGGGGTACTTCGCACCGGGATGGTCACCGGGACAGCCGGAGAAAGTGTTTATCTGATGAAGTCCCAGCTTTTCCGCCAGAAGAATTGTGCTTCTGATGGTGTCGTCCGCCTTTTTTGCCTCGTCCTTGTTGGGGTGAACGGGGTTCGAGTGGCATGACAGAGCCGAAATTTCAACATTGTACTTTTTGATAAGCTCCTTGAAATCATCAAGAGCCTTGTTGTCATTAAGAAGCACATCGGGGTTTGCGTGGGCGTTGCCGGGATAACCGCCGCAGCCTATTTCAACCGCCTCAATGCCGAGTGACGTAAAATATTTAAGAGCCTCTTCAAACGGAAGATTGCTCAGAAGTGTCGTAAATACACCGAGTTTCATTTTGTTAACCTCTTCAGTAAATCTGATTCATCAAATAGAAATTGAGTTTGAATGCTTGGCAAGGAATGCAGAATGCATAATGCATAATGCATAAT
>CAZTWO010000268.1:0-1929 GCA_964617965.1 uncultured Ruminococcus sp.
ACCAAAAGAAAGGATTTAATTATTATGCTCTATCCCGAACTTACCGAAAACAACGAAAAAACCACCGTTCTCTATTTTGCCGTAGGTGACAGAAAAGACGCCGACATTATGAATGAGCTTGAGGACACATACGCCTGCTTTTCGTCGATGAAGCCCGTGACAAAGGACGGCAGAAAATATATTGCACTCGAAATAGAGGACGAACAGTAAAATGGCAATAAAAAATTATATATGGGATTTTGACGGAATGCTTTTCGATACATATCCGCATACTTTGGCGTGCTTTATCGAAACATACCGCCGTCACGGAATAGAAATTGACCCGGATGAAGCGTACCGCCTGTTCAAGATTACAATGTGGGACGCGTTTGATTTCTATCATACGGATGAAGCGATGAAAAAGGAGTTCTACGCTCTCGAAAACGATATTTCATTTCCGCCGCCCGGCACGCCCTATGAGCTTATTCCCGAAACGCTCGAATACATAACGACACACGGCGGACAAAATTTTCTTTACACTCACCGTGATATGGTGGCTAAAGAATATCTTGACAAATATAATCTCACCCGACTTTTTACGGGGCTTGTCACAAGCGAGATGAACTTTCCGTTGAAGCCGTCGCCCGATGCGATTGAATATATCGTAAAGGAATATTCACTTGACAAAAACGAGTGTATGATGCTCGGCGACCGTGCCATAGATGTCGGCTCGGGGCTTAACGCAGGCATTGCGGGCGGACTTTTTGACGAGGATAAAAAGCTTGCCGGCACCGAGTGCACGATTTACACAAACACAATTGACGAGATATTCTCTTTTGTCAGAATTCAGTTGTGATTTTTGTGAATAATATTATTGACAATTTACACTTGGTATTGTACAATAAATTATGCAAAGTGACAGAATATGAAATGAGGGAAGAAAAATGACAGCATTTTTATACGGAATACGAAAATTCTTTGCGATTATTATGGCAATGGCGGTCCTTGTCGGCGTTAAGTCCAACGGAGCCGAAACACACACGGTGCTCGATGAAGAGAACTGCCGTCTTAACGCGTTTGTGGTGTCCGACGTTCATATCGAAAGCACCGAACCCGAAAAGACGCAGAACTTCGGCAGAATGCTCAAAGACATTAAGAACAGCAAGACCGGCAACGACGCCATGATTTTCCTCGGCGACAACACAATGAACGGTCAGCAGATTGAACATATGATTTTCTTCGGTGTCGTGAACAGAATTTCACCCGCGAAGAACACAATAGTCGCTATGGGCAACCATGAGGTCGGCAACGCAGGCGATGCAAAGGGCTATACAAATTACGAGGACATGGTACAGAGATACTATAACTACAGCAAGGTATTTCTTGATAACGATATAAGCAAGCCCTATTTCTATAAAGTAATAAACGGCTACTACTTTATCGTTCTGGGCACAGAATCATCAACAGACAACTATTATGATATTTCCGACGAACAGCTTACATTCCTCAAGAACACTATGGATCTTGCGGCGGCTGACGGCAAACCGATATTTGTTCTCAATCATCACCCCGTAACACGTGAAGCGGGCGACAAGACATATTCGGTTATGTCAATTCTTTCGCAGTACAGGAACGTATACTATTTCTACGGTCATACTCATGCGGCATTAAGCTCATACTCGGTAAGACAGTTCGGCACTGTTACGCTTATAAATCTTCCGCAGTTTACGGCAATTGACACATCCGATGAAACGGGTGAAAACAGCGGTGTCGGCTTCGCGCTTGAAGTATACGATGATGAGGTTGTCCTTCGTGCACGTGACTGCTATGACGGCAAATGGCTCGAAAACTACGAGTACAGATTTCCGATTTTCTGATCTGACACCATAATTTTTTCATAGTTCACTTCCTTAAAAACAGGGGCTTCCGGGTGGGGCCTCTGTTTTTTAA
>CAZTWO010000269.1:0-1926 GCA_964617965.1 uncultured Ruminococcus sp.
CTTAACATTAAAAAATATGAATGGTGGAATGAGGCTCTTCACGGTGTCGCTCGTGCCGGCACGGCAACCGTTTTTCCGCAGGCGATAGGGCTTGCCGCTTCATTTAACACATCGCTTCTTTTTGATGTCGCAACCGCTATTTCCGATGAAGCGAGAGCAAAATACAACGAGGCTCAGAAAGAGAAAAACTATGAGAGATATTACGGGCTTACTTTCTGGAGTCCCAACATAAACATATTCCGTGACCCTCGCTGGGGACGCGGACAGGAAACCTACGGCGAAGATCCGTTTCTTACATCCCGTCTTGCCGAGAGCTTCATAAGTGGCATGCAGGGCGATACCGAGCATCTTAAGACTGCGGCATGTGTAAAGCATTTTGCTGTACATTCAGGACCCGAGATGGGAAGGTTTTCTTTTGATTCCGTTGTCGGCAAAAAGGACTTGAACGAGACATATCTTTCCGCTTTTGAGTACAGTGTAAAGAATGTCCATCCGGAAACCGTAATGGCATCCTATAATAAAGTCAACGGTGTTCCCGCTTGCTGCAACAGCGAACTGTTAACAGAAACCCTTCGCAATAAGTGGGGCTTTGACGGTCATGTCGTCTCTGACTGCGGAGCTGTGCATGAAATTTTCAAGTCGCATCATTATGCCGACAGTGACGCCGAGGCCGCCGCACTTGCTATAAAAGCCGGGTGTGACCTTAACTGCGGCACTGCATATGAAAAACTTATTGATGCTTATGAGCAGGATCTAATAACCGAGGATGATATTGACAGGGCGCTTGTTCGTGTAATGAGAACCCGTGTAAAGCTCGGTATGTTCGACGAAAAAACTGAATATGATCACCTCGGATATGACGATGTCTGCTGTGAAAAGCACAAGAAGCTGTGTGAAAAGATGACAAGAGAAAGCCTTGTCATGCTCAAAAATAATGGAATTCTGCCGCTTGACGAAAACAAGGTGTCAAGTATTCTGCTTGTCGGTGCAAACGGTGACGACAACACTGTTCTGCTCGGAAGTTACAACGGTTTTCCGTCAGAATATCACAATCTCAGGCGTGGACTCTGTGATCGTTTCGGTGCGGATAAGATTAAATATGAAAAAGGCTGTGCTCTGCTTTCGGGCACGGATGAAGAAATCGAAAAAGCCGCTTCTCTTGCCGCAAAAAGCGATGTAACCGTGCTGTGCCTCGGTCTTAACAGTCAGATTGAGGGCGAACAGGGCGACGGCGACGACAGAAAAACAATTGAACTGCCCGAGTGTCAGCAGAAGCTCCTTGAAAGAATATGTGAAAGCACAGATAAAGTCATTCTTGTTCTTATGACGGGCAGTGCCGCGGCTGTCCCTTATGCCGAAGAGCACTGTGATGCTATAATAAACGCATGGTATCCCGGTGAATTCGGCGGCAAGTCAATTGCAGAGCTTATCGCAGGTGACTTTTCACCCTCGGGATGTCTGCCTGTCACATATTATGCTTCAAGTGATGATTTGCCCGACATTTCGAATTATTCAATGAAAAACCGCACATATCGTTATTTTAACGGCAAGCCGCTTTTCCCATTCGGCTTCGGTCTTCACTATACGACATTTGAATTTTCGTCTCTTGTGTGTGACGGCAAAACCGCAACCGTTAAAGTCAGGAATACAGGCAAAATGCACTCTAAGACGGCTGTTCAGATTTACGCCGACAGTGCATCCGTTGAGGGCGGTCCCTCTCTTCGTCTTATCGGTTTTGCCAAAACAGAGCTCGACCCGGGGCAGACGGCAACCGTTACCGTTAAGCTTGACGAAAAAGCGTTTGTATTGTTTGACGAGAACGGCGAGACATATACTCCCGAAGGCGAATTTACGGTTTATGCAGGCAACTGTCTGCCGACGGCGAGAAGTGTTGAGCTGGGAAGCGACAGGTACATCGGCATTAAA
>CAZTWO010000270.1:0-1923 GCA_964617965.1 uncultured Ruminococcus sp.
GAACGGGCATATCGAAGAAATCACGGACAAAGAATACGGGCGGATGTGCTCGCCATGCGTAATGGAACTGTGCCGGGAGTTTATAGGGGCGGGCGGTTGACACAAGAAGAGCATCTTTAAGCGGTGCAGCTTCAATGCAGTCAATAAGTCCGTCGGAGTCCTCAACATTCATACCGAGGGCGATGTTATCCATGGCAAGAACGGAATGCCCGGGCGTTAGATTTATTTTTATATGCGTGTCGTCAACGGCTTCGGCAGACAGAACAAGAACAGACGACTGACCCGGTTTGCCGTAAATCGCCGAAAGAGCGACATTCGCAAGGCGTTCGCCTATGATTACATTTGCCCCTGAACTGTTGTGAATTCCGTCGGTAGTGGGCAGATCAATTGAAGGCACAACATAAACGTTGTCAATTTCAACAGCCGCTCGACGCTGAGCATCACGAACCATGCCCCAATAGCGGTCATTGTTCGAGCTGTTCCCTTGCATTGCACGGTTAAGCTGAACAGTAAGAATCGGATGAACACCGAGACGCTTGCTCCAGATGGACACCATGTTCGAAAAACGGTCAAAATAGGTCGGGGCTTCTTCGTCGTTGCAGTCATTGCACCCCTGAAGCCATATAAAGCCCTTAAATGCACCGGTTACGGCAAGACGCTTTTCCATTGAGCGATAACAGCCGCCTTCATCCGTCGGGTCCCACTGCGAAAGAGATGTGCCGCCCACAGCAGTCGGAACAAGTCCTATCGGCACACCGAGTCTTTCATGCAGACGGCGAGCAAAAGACAGAGCGGGAGATGTGCCGGTACCGTTTTCGGGATAATCATAAACTCCGCCGAGAGCATCGGCAAGCGGATGTGCGGCTATTGACCACTCCCCTGTGTTTCTGAACATATGAACGCCGAGACAGGGCGGATCATACGCCGAATCTCTGCCGTAACCCGTCATGTTGCTCTGACCGACGGTAACATATATGTCGCCTATGCCGATGTGATAGACGCATTTTATTTTGTCAATCCACAGGTTATTGCCCTGCTGAATAGAGGCTTCAAATCTGTATAAGCCCCCTTCCGGAACAGCAAGCGACACCGACCAAATGTGATTGTCTGTCACATTGCATATTGTCCATGGAATAATACAGAGGTTATCATCCTCTCTTACGACACGGGCAGCAACATGGTGTTCGGGGCTTTCAAGAGGTGCGTTGAGACTCCCCTCCCACGCAAAACGAGCAAAGCCGTCGGGCTCACGCTGAATAATCTGAAAATCGTGAAGTATCATTATTTTTCTCCTCTGTCAATTTGATTGATAATTTAACGACAGACTTCTGTCGAAATTATTCTATTGCATAACGATTTTTTTGTCAAGCAAAAAGCAGAGGACTGCCGTGTGACAATCCCCTGCTGATTTTATTTATTCTGCAAATTCACTCAGCTGTTTGAACCGCTGTTGCCGCCGAACAGACTGCCGAATGCCGAGAAGATTTTCTTGAAGAGGCGTACAAGCCACTCCCAGAATGAAAGCTTTGTGCCGTCGCCGTTATCAACCGCACCGGTAACCGTTACAACCGCAAGAGAGTCACCTGCGGGAACAGTATAAACGCCGTTTGCGTCGGGGCTGATTTCAACACCGTTAACCTTTACGATTACATCGCTGTATGCAAAGTTTGAATATGTGTAAACGGTGAAGTTAAGCGGACGGTTCTTGTCCCAATAAACGGAACCGGAATTGTATACATAATACTCTTCGCCGTCGTTATCGAGAACATAATGCATCTTGTCAATGTTTACGAACTTGATTACACGCTTGCCGGTTGAAACGGGGATTGTCTCCTCCTCGTATGTGTCACAGCGTGTGCATTCACGGCGTTTGAGACCGGCCGTTGTTTCGGTAGCTTCTGTAACTACCTTCCACTCGCCGAA
>CAZTWO010000271.1:0-1910 GCA_964617965.1 uncultured Ruminococcus sp.
TGATTTTTGGCGTAGCGACTAATGAGGACCGGCGGCAGCGGTCCGACAATCCTAAAACATGAAAACGCTATGCGTTTTGGATTATAAAGCTACGCAGACAATCAGCTTATCGGAAAATCAATCAGCTTAAAGTCGGCGAAGCTATATAAATCAAGTCCGCAGGACTTCCGACATTCTTAATTCTACATTCTTAATTCTTAATTGCAAAAAAAATTCTCCGTTCCTCTATGAAAAACGGAGAATTTTTTTGCCATTCAGCATCCTATTTTTCCGAAAAATCTTGCAATTATATCAAGCCAGTTCTTGAAAATCGCAAACAGACAGTCGATAAATCCGAAATCAACAAATCTATCGGTCTTGTCACCGTTTGCGGCGGCGTTTGCTTCCGCATTAAGAAGAAATGCCTGAGTATAGAGTATGCCGCCCTCGCCGAAAACTTCCGCTCTGACATAGTTGCCGAGTTCGTCTTTGTAATCGTTAAGGTTAAGTGTGGCATCCTCGGAAGTTGTTGTGGCTATAAGCTTGCCGTCTGAAATCCAGCGGACGATAAGAGCATTCTCGGTGTCAAGTGTGATGGTGTCCTTCTCGTCGTCAACATAAATCGACGTAATCTCGGGGAATGTGTCAACGGTTGTGTAGCCGTTGTCGTCAAGCACGGAGTATGTAATCGACAGACTGTCATCCGCCTTGAGTGTGCCGTTTGTTATTTCTTCTGCTCGCTTGTCAAGTGCGGCAACGGTGTCGTTTACTTTGTTATAAGTTTCCGTCTCGCCGTAATATTCCTTTATTGCGGCGGCAATTTCTCTGAGCTCCTCGGGGTTGCCTATGCAGTGAGAAGCGGCAAAGAATGTGCCGTTTTCAAGTGCGGTGCGTGCCTCGGCACTTGTCTTGTTATTCATAAGGAGAACCGTAAAGCCTGTGTCGATAATGTCAAGCTGATGGGCATCCGAAGACGCTATGCCGAAAACGTTCTCGCCCTTTGCGGAAGCGCGTGTAAGCAGCTTGTCCCACAAAATGCGGTCAAAGCGTGTTCTGTTGTCGCCCTTTGAGTTCATGTCAATGCCGATTAATCCG
This sequence comes from uncultured Ruminococcus sp., assembly GCA_964617965.1. Classification (GTDB taxonomy): domain Bacteria; phylum Bacillota; class Clostridia; order Oscillospirales; family Acutalibacteraceae; genus RUG806. The sequence goes on from CAZTWO010000271.1 coordinate 1,075, forward strand.
TCATATCTGTCAAGAAGATTTGCGAATTTGTCAATATAATATTTGTATACGACATTGTCTTCATTGTATGCATCCTCGGCGTAAATTTCATATCTCGCCTTGGTGTATTCACCGGGGTGGTTGATAACGCAGATGCCGCCCTTTTCGTTAATGGCTTTTACGGCGTCCTCGTAAGTCGTGATTGAGTTGTCGCTGTAATCCGTAAACCAGCTGTTTACGTGGGCGTTTGCCGACACGGCGTTGTTTTCTATTCCGAAGGGCAGACGCAGAATCTGCTTGCCGTTATCAAGCGTAAGATAATCGTCGTCGCCTGTCTTGCCATAGGTGTATGACGTGCCGTTGTCGAATGTGCCGGAAGTACCGAGATATTCAAGCTCGCCTTCGCTTCTGCCGATAGCGGACAGAACGCCGTGTATAAGCTCGCTGTAATTTGCGGTCTCCCATGTATAGTTAACCGTGCCGTGGTCGGTGGTCGCCACAATGTCAAAGCCCGTCTCGGCGTGGCGTTCTACACTCTGCTTGAGTGTGGGGTCGCCGTCGGAAGCGTTTGTGTGGGAGTGAAGCGCCGTCTTGTAGGCGTTGACTGTATCCCAGTCGATTCCGTCATAGGGGCTTGTTATCGTATAGCCGTCCGTTGACGCAAAAGCAACAGCGACCATTGAAAAACACATTGCAAGTGCGAGCACTGCGGATAATATTTTCTTTGCTTTTTTCATTTCTCTTCCTCCAAAAAGCGGACTATTTTGTACATACTGTAAATATAGCATAAAAAGCGGGGAATTTCAATCAATTTTTATAGAGAACAAAAAGCGAACAGTATAGTGAGCAAGGAGCAA
>CAZTWO010000272.1:0-600 GCA_964617965.1 uncultured Ruminococcus sp.
AACAAGAAAAGAGGGCTTTTGTGGGAGTTTGTCGGCGGAAAGGTTGAACCGGGAGAGACCAAAGAACAGGCACTTATCCGCGAATGCCGTGAAGAGCTTGACATAACGGTCGAAGTCGGTGATGTGTTTACCGAGGTTATTCACGAATACCCCGATATCACAATAACGCTGACGCTGTTTAACGCGAAAATAGCCGAAGGGACACCAAAACTTCTGGAGCATCTCGATCTCAAGTGGATTACACCCGCAGAAATTCCGCAGTACGACTTCTGCCCGGCGGATACGGATATATTAAAACAGATTATCAAGCTTAGAGGATAACAAAAAAGCCGACTGTGTCGGCTTTTTTTTAATGTAGAATGTAGAATGCAGAATGCACATGCATAATGTAGAATGCATAATGTAGAATGCATAATGTCGGAAGTCCTTCGGACTTGATTTTTATGGCTTCGCTGACATAAAAATGATTTTTTACATGAAAGTGCTGTTTTTGCGAAGCATTATAATTCAAAACGCACAGCGTTTTCCTTCATTATACATTATGCAGAATGCATAATGTCGGAAGTCCTTCGGACTTGATTTTTATGGCTTCGCTGACAT
>CAZTWO010000272.1:700-1910 GCA_964617965.1 uncultured Ruminococcus sp.
GTGCTGTTTTTGCGAAGCATTATAATTCAAAACGCACAGCGTTTTCCTTCATTATGCATTCTTCATTCTACATTCTACATTTATTAGAGTACAAATCGGTCACATCACTTATTTGTGATGTATTCATCCATCGCCTTTGCCGCAGTCTTGCCCGCGCCCATAGCGAGTATAACGGTAGCGGCACCTGTTACGGCATCACCGCCGGCAAATACACCGGGGCGGGATGTAAGTCCTGTTTCATCGGCGACAATGCATCCGTGGCTGTTTGTTTCAAGTCCCGGAGTGGTTGTGCGGATAAGGGGGTTCGGCGAAGTACCTATCGACATGATAACGCAGTCAACATCGATTGTATGCTCACTGCCCTCTTTTGCGACAGGTCTTCTTCTGCCGGAAGCATCGGGCTCGCCGAGCTCCATATCGATTACCTTTATGCCGCATACGGACTTATTCTCATCACCGAAAATTTCAACGGGATTGGTAAGAAGAGTAAAGATAATACCCTCTTCTTTGGCGTGATGAACTTCCTCTTTTCTTGCGGGGAGCTCCTCTTCGCCACGGCGGTATATGATATATACTTTTTCTGCGCCGAGTCTCTTTGCACAGCGTGCGGCATCCATGGCAACGTTGCCGCCGCCGACAACAGCGACATTTGTGCTGTGCTTGATGGGAGTTGTCGAATCGGGCTTATAAGCCTTCATAAGGTTTGTTCTGGTCAAAAATTCATTTGCGGAATAGACACCCTTGAGGTTTTCACCGGGGATGTTCATAAATCTGGGAAGTCCTGCACCCGAGCCGATAAATACGGACTCAAAACCGTACTCGTCAAACAGCTCGTCAACACTCAATGTCTTGCCTATAACAAAATCGGTGTCGATTTTAACGCCGAGATTTTTAAGCTCGTCAATTTCTTTCTGAACAATAGTTTTCGGAAGTCTGAACTCGGGAATGCCGTAGGACAGAACGCCGCCTGCAAGGTGAAGAGCCTCAAAAATCGTGACTTCATACCCCTTTTTGGCAAGGTCGCCTGCACATGTAAGACCTGCGGGGCCCGCACCGATAACGGCAACCTTATGGCCGTTTGATTCGGGCTTTACGGGTTTTTCGGTTGAGTTGTTCATATGCCAGTCGGCAACAAAACGCTCAAGTCTGCCGATTGCAACAGGCTCGCCCTTTATGCCGCGAACGCACTTTGACTCGCACTGCGACTCCT
>CAZTWO010000273.1:0-1896 GCA_964617965.1 uncultured Ruminococcus sp.
ATTGTATAAGCTTTTTACTATAAAATACGAAAACGGTGATAATAATGGCAAAAAAAATCGGCTTTATCTCTTTGGGATGTCCTAAAAATCAGGTCGACAGCGAGCTTATGCTCAAAAAGCTGACCGATGCCGGATATGAGATTATCGACACGCCCATAGGCGCGGATGCGGTAATCATCAACACATGCGGCTTTATCGAGGCGGCAAAGCAGGAGGCTATCGACAATATTCTTGAAATGGCAGGCTATAAAGAGGACGGCGATGTCGGCAAGATTATCGTTGTCGGCTGTATGGCAGAACGTTACAGAGACGAAATTCTGACCGAGATGCCCGAGGTTGACGCAGTCGCCGGAATAGGCGCGAACGGCGATATTGTCGAGTTTGTAAATTCCGTTTTCGAGGACGGCGAAAAATCCCTTTTCCCGCCCAAAGACAGACTGCCCCTTTGCGGAGAACGCCTTCTGACAACTCCGCCGCACTGGGCATATCTCAAAATAGCGGACGGCTGTTCAAACTGCTGTACCTACTGCGCTATTCCCAAAATCAGAGGGCCGCAGAGATCGAGAACAATCGAGAGTGTTGTTGAAGAAGCAAAAACGCTTGTCGCGAACGGCGCAAAGGAGCTTATTATCGTCGCACAGGATGTCACACGCTACGGCGACGACATTTACGGCGAACCGAAGCTTGACGAGCTTCTGAAAGAGCTTGACAAAATCGATGACGTTAACTGGATAAGACTTCTCTATTGCTATCCCGACCGCCTGACAGACAGTGTTCTTGAGGTTATCAAAAACTCAAAGCACGTTCTGCACTATATCGATCTGCCGCTTCAGCATGCCGACGGACGTATTCTTAAAGACATGAACCGTCACGGCGACAGACAGTCACTGACGTCTCTCATTGAAAAAATAAGAGACTGCATGCCCGACTGCGTTATCCGCACGACGTTTATAACAGGCTTCCCCGGAGAAGACGAAGAAGCTTTTGAGACTCTCTCGGAGTTTGTCGAGGATGTCCGCTTTGACCGTCTCGGGTGCTTTGCCTACTCTGCAGAAGAAGGCACTGTCGCCTATAATATGCCCGACCGCCCCGAAAAAGAGGTTGCCGAGCACAGAGGCGAGGTTATTATGGACCAGCAGTACAAAATCTTCTGCGAAAAACAGCAGGAGCTTATCGGCACGGTGGCTGAGTGCGTCATAGAAGAGTATGACGGCTATTCCGATGTCTATATCGGCAGAACGTGGAGGGACGCACCCGAAATCGACTCCGGTATATTTATAGTTACGGACGACGAGTATGAGCTCGGTTCTTTTGTCAATGTAAAAATCACCGATACAAAAGACTATGATTTAATAGGAGAAGTTGTCGACTGATGAATTTACCGAACAAGCTTACAATCGCACGAATGATTTTAACGCCCATATTCCTTTTTGTGTTTATGGCGGATTTTATACCGTATCATCTTATAATAGGTCTCGCAGTATATGTCATAGGCTGTATAACGGATTTTCTTGACGGAAAGATAGCGAGGAAGTATAATCTTATCACGGTGTTCGGTCAGCTTGCCGACCCCGTTGCCGACAAGATGCTTACAACCGCCGCGCTTTTAGTGCTTATGAAGGCGGGCTACTGCAGTATCTATGTTGTGTTTATAATTCTCACCCGTGAATTTGCCGTGACAAGCGTTCGCCTTGCCGCCGCCGCACAGGGTGTGGTAATTCCCGCGAACATATGGGGCAAGCTTAAAACCGTGTCGCAGATGGTGTTCACGATTTTCATTATGACCTGCCTTGCGTTCAACCTGTCGTTCATGACAACGCTTTTTGCGGATATACTCATGTGGATAACAGCCGTCCTTGCGGTTATATCGGGAGTTGTGTATCTGAAAAAGGGAGT
>CAZTWO010000274.1:0-1893 GCA_964617965.1 uncultured Ruminococcus sp.
AATATCTACAACAATAATTATGCCGCTTTATCATCACGAAATATGATTTATACAGTAGACGAGACCGATGTTCCGAAAAACAAGCCCGACTATGCCCGTGATATTGTGTGGTTCGGCAGAAAGGGCGGAAAAAATATCGCCGCCGTAAAATGTGAGGAGTGTAAAGAGCAATGAAAAAGAATATCTATTTTGTTCAGCCGAACACCTTGCTCGGCAACTCGATTTATTATCCGTATGCCGTCGGTGTGCTGGCGTCTTATGCACTGCAGTTTGACGACATAAACAGCGCTTATGAGCTTAAAGGAATAGTCTTTAAGGAAGACCCGATTGAGGATGTTTTTTCGGCGATAGAAAATCCGTTTATTATCGGCTTCTCAAATTACTTCTGGAATTACAACTATAATCTTAAGGTTGCCGAGGCGATAAAAGAAAAATATCCCGAATGCACGATACTGTTCGGCGGACATCAGATATCAAGGGACAGCGATTTTCTGCAAAAATATCCGTTTATCGATATTCTTATTTTCGGCGAAGGTGAACTGCCTTTTACCCGGATTTTAAGAAGTCTTAACGGACAGGGCAATATGGAGGATATTCCGAATATCGCATTCAGAAAAGAAGGGAGCATTTGCAAAAACGAAGATAAATGCGAGGGCGCGGACTCTTATCCTTCGCCGTATCTTACGGGTATTTTCGATAAACTCTGCAATGTTCCCGACGGACTTGAATTTAACGCTCAGCTTGAAACAAACAGAGGCTGCCCTTATCACTGTTCTTTTTGTGACTGGTGTGACTATGATCTGCCGATGCGTCTTTTTGATATCGAAAAGGTAAAAAAAGACCTTATATGGATTTCCGAACATAAAATAGCGTATTGTATGTGTGTTGATTCCAATTTCGGACTTTTTGAACGTGATGAAGAGATAGCCGCTCTTGCCGTGGAGCTGAAAAAGAAAAACGGATATCCCGAAAAATTCGGTGCGTGCTTCGCGAAAAACAAAACGGACAGAATTTTCAGGATCAACAAAATGTTCAACGATGTCGGCATGAGCAAGGGCGTATCTCTGGCATTTCAGAGTATGTCCGAAGAAGTGCTTAAGAATATTTCCCGAAGCAACATGAACAAAAATCATCTGTCTGATCAGCTGGCACTTTATCACAAAGCGGGCATCCCGACATATACCGAGCTTATTTTAGGCCTGCCCGGTGAGACATTTGAAAGCTTTTCCAAGGGCATATGCGAGCTGCTCGAACGCGGTCAGCATGATTCCATAAATGTTTTCAGATGTGAAGTGTATCCGAATTCCACTCTTGCAAAACCCGACTATATGAAGAAGTTCGGAATAAAAACAGCGGTAAACAAGCTTAACATCAACCATTGCAAAATATCAAACGCCGTGTTTGCCGGCGGACTTGAATATATAGTCGAGACAAACACAATGACTGCAGACGAGCTTATATACGCCACAATATTTTCATCTGTAATTCAAAGTGTACACTGTCACGGGCTTCTGCAGTTTGCGGCGATATTTCTGCATAACGAAAGAAATGTGTCCTATTACGAATTTTACCGTTCATTCCTTGATACATTCGCAAAGACCGACGGTGTTATTGGTACCACTATAAAAAATATCAAGAAAAGCATGGAGTCAACTTCACGCGGAGAAGTGGATTTTTCGTATATAAATCCCGCATTTGGTGATATTACATGGCCTTATGATGAAACGATGCTTCTCGATTGGATTTATTTACTTGACGAATTCTATTCCGAGTGTGCCGATTTTGTTAAAAAATATATGGATGACACCGTGCTTTTTGATGAGCTTATGTCATATCAGAAAAATATGATTGTCGCACCGGGATGCAAAGAAACGACGGCTGATTTCGATTATG
>CAZTWO010000275.1:0-1865 GCA_964617965.1 uncultured Ruminococcus sp.
TGCGTTAGCTTATAATCCAAGTCCGCAGGACTTCCGAAATTATGCATTATGCATTATGAATTATGAATTGGAAAGGGATGTTTTTATGAGCAATAATAAGAAAAATGATTTGCCGGAAGAGGAGATTGAGATAATCGCTCTTACCGACGAGGACGGAAAAGTCGAGAAATTCGAGGTTCTTGACGAGATTGAGTACGAGGGCGGCGACTATGTCGTGCTTTACCCCTATTCAGAGGACGAAAATGACGAGGGTGACGGCTATGTCGTCATACTTGAAGTCATTGAAGAGCTTGATTCAGACGAAGACACCTATGCCGGAATTGACGATCAGGATCTTGTCAACAAGATCTATGAAGTGTTCATCGAAAGACATAAGGACGACTATAATTTCGTTGACTGAAAAGAACAGCACAAGAAAAAGCTCCCATATGCCACGGTGTAATAAGGCAGTATTTTAAAAATGACGGTGTAATCCCGATATGGGGTTACACCTTTTCTTTTATTTAAGCGGGTTTCTCCGCATCTTTCTGTTTTACTCTTTCCATAGTTGCTAAAAGCTGTTGCTTGGTTGGAATGTCAAATAATCCGACTGCCGTAAAGTAAATATCCACTTTGACATGTCCATGAGAATGCTTTTTCTCATTGTTGTGTATAAACGATTTTACGGATGTGTATACTGCCCGTGCTTTTTTGTGTTTTTGCCGTATTGAATAGCAAATTTCGGACAGTGATGTAAGCAGGAAAGGCACATTACGCATTGCGCCTTAACCCATTCAGGCTTGCGGTCTTTGATTTGAATGGCAGCTGCAGGACAGTTTTTTGCACAGAGTCCACAACCAACGCAGCTATCTTCAACAGAAAAATGCTTTGTTTTACGCATGGAGTCATATTCTAAGGTATACCCTATCTTGGCAAGGGGATAAGGCAGCTTATTTTTCATATAATCCCCGTTGGCAAAATGCTTGATTTGCTTGATAATATAATCCATTTCATGTTCGGCATTGTCATTTATTTGCCGAACCTTTTCTTTGTTACTCAAATCAAAAATCGGAGTCCAGGTATCCGGCATTTTCACGCTGAATTTTGCTGACAATGACAAACCTTTAGGAGCAAGAATATTATCTGCGAATTTTCCTGTCTGTCCCGGAGTTGTTCCGTAGGTTGCAATGAAATATATATAGTCCGGTTTATAGTGTAAATCTAATCTTTGTAAAAACTCAGTTACAATAACCGGCAATCCCCAAGAATATGTGGGGCTTATTATTCCAAGTGTTTTGTATTCCTCATCAAATGAGAAAATTTGTTTTTTGCAGCAATCCGTTATAGAAACGGTAATGTCGTCTGTTTCGGATGCAATCCTTTTGGCGGCATATTCACTGTTTCCGGTTGCCGAAAAATATAAAATCATAATCTGTCTCCTTATCCAAGACCTGCAAATTTAACAAGAAGTGTATGCGGAATAAGCTTTGCAAGCAATCGGTAGCATTTATAAAATGCTCCGGTAGTGTAAACGGCTCTGCCTTTTTTTGCCGCTTTTAACGATTTCAAGGCGGCAGTTTTTGGGTCAATTACAGGCAAGCGACTTTGTCCTTTTGTAAGTTCGGTTTTTGTCATTTCTGTAAGCATAAATCCGGGACACATAGCACATACATTTATGTGTCTGCCTTTCAGTTCCTCACGCAGTCCGAGAGAAAATGCGGACACATAGGATTTTGAAGCACAGTAAACGATTAAGTTTGTATTTGGAACAAATGCAGAGGTTGAAGATACTTCCAAAATTGTACCGCCGTCTATGATATACGGCAGGCACACCTTTGTTACCGCTGTTGCTCCTTTGCAATTCAAATCAATCATTTTGAGCATAC
>CAZTWO010000276.1:0-1846 GCA_964617965.1 uncultured Ruminococcus sp.
AAGACCCGACACAAGAAGCTCAACAAGCTCATGGATATTTTCGAACTCAAGGCCTTCAACGGCAGTGCCTTCAAACAGGCTGTTGTCGGTGTTGAAGAAAAGCTTGAGAATGTTTGCCATACGTGTGGCGACATCGTTATCACGGTCGGCGCTTGAGTCATCACGGGGAGTGATAAGAGCGTCCATATCCTTGACTATTGTGTCAAGCTTATACTGTGTGGCTTCGTATTTTGTTGTGCCTCTGACTGTTCTTGAAGGCATGCTGTCGGCAGCTTTTACAATGTAGGTCATTGTAATCATGTCACCTACATCATCGCCGAACATCGACATAAGAGCTTCATTGGAATAGTCGTGAGTTATGTCTTCAATATAGGATATAAGATTGGAGGCATCTGTCACCGAGGACGTGCCGTTTATAAATTCGGAGTCCCAGGTCTCGCCTGTCTCTTCATTATAAGAATCCGAAATATAGTTTTTGAAGGCATTATAGACAGTCTGAACATAGGCGACAGTCTGCTCGTCCTTTTCGACCTTGACAAACAGGGCGGATGCCTGTGTGCCGTCGGAAATATCATTGTCAAGCTTTGCGGTATCACGGCTGAAATTATAGTATGAAGCATAGTCATTCCATACCGTATTAAGCGACGGAGTCTCAAAGGAATAATAAGCCTTAGTGCCGAGATCGTTATATGTACGCTTATAGCTTATCTCATAGACAGCCGTGCGTGTTGTGATGGCGTTTTCGGAGAGGTTTTCAATGTCGCCGCTCTCTTTGAACCACGTATCAACGGAGGTCTGAACGATAAAAGCGAAACGGTGATACCAGTTGCCGGCATTTATCTTGAGAACGTTACCCATAAAATACTGCAGTATGGTATTGACATTGTAGTATTCAAACGGGGTTCTCTCCATAAAATAGATACCCATGGATGTAAGTGTAGCTTCGCTTACGTCCTTGCCTGTGGCTTCGATGAGAGACACAGCCTCGTCATATGCGGCAAGCTCTTCATCTGTGGGCGTTTTGGGTTCACCGTAGAAGTCAATGAACGAGCGATCCCCCGAGGTGTTCTCGAAATAAGGCTCAAGCTTTGAAGACACCTCTTTAACAAGAAGGTTTGCGTCATAATTGCCGGTACCATAGGTTGTGCTCATTATTTTTTCGGCAATATAATAGAAACGGTTGGCCGCCTTTAGTATATCGCCGTCTTTGTTGTCTGCGGCAATAACGCGGTGCTCATAGGCAAAGCCTTTGGCATCGGTATCAAAGCCTTCGGCGCCGTTGTTGAGCGTTTCGTTCTCTATTGTGTAGTTGGTAAGGGTACGGACGTGTTCTTTTTTGAGATCGTTCGCGAGCATTTCATACTGTGCGGACATGCTGACTTCCGCCGCCATTCCGGTGAAACCGAGAGAAAAGACGGTAAGCAGCATAAGTGTGGCAAGCACAACGCTCATTATCTTTTTGAATGTCACAAAAAACAACTCCTTTGCTGTAAGATTATACCTATTCACTTTCATTATAATGCTTAAAACAATCAATTGCAACTAAAATGCGATTTCGGGAAGTAGAAATTTGTGAATAAAATATGTACAAAATGACAACAGGGCATTTTCTGAAAATGCCCTGTTGCCATTTTGCAATGTAGAATGCATAATGCATAATGCATAATGAAGGAAAACGCTAAAGCGTTTTGAATTATATAGCTCCGCAAAAAATACATTTTTTTCTTGAGTAAAAATTTTCAAGTCAGCGAAGCCATTAAAATCCAAGACACGCAGTGTCTTCCGACATTCTGCATTCTGCATTCTACATTCTACATTAGTCACGCATTCTACATTCTACATTAGT
>CAZTWO010000277.1:0-1844 GCA_964617965.1 uncultured Ruminococcus sp.
CTCATTAGTCGCTACGCCAAAAATCATTCACCGGATGATTTTTGTCTGCGACACTATGCATTCTACATTGAAAAAACTGCTCCTTGCTCCTTGCTCCTTGCTAACTTTTTGTCGCCGATTATAAATCTGTGAAAAACTTAATTATTTACTCCCGGAGGAATCACCATGCCCGAAACAAAAAAGAAATCAAAAGGAAAAATCGCCTTGAAAGTGTTGCTCATAATTTTTTGCGTAATAGCCGCAATTGCGATTATAACGGCTGTCACAAACACGATAATGAAATCACAACAGTTAAAGTACGCCACATCCTTTTCGCCCATCGAATATGACGACACACGCCTTGTTCCCGAGCAGGATGCCGAGGGCTACTGGACCTATACAACCGACAGTGATCTTCGCATTGTTCAGCTGACTGACGTTCATATCGGCGGCGGCTGGATGAGCTATTCAAAGGACCGCAAGGCGATGGATACAGTGGCGACTCTGCTTAAAGCCGAAAAGCCCGACCTTGTAATCGTTGTCGGTGATATCTCATATCCCGTACCGTTCCAGTCCGGCACGCTCAACAACAAGACTGCGGCTCTTGAGTTCGCGGCCCTTATGGACACTCTCGACTGCTACTGGACTGTCACTTACGGCAACCACGACACCGAGGCATACAGCTATTATTCCCGTGAGGATCTCTCCGAGCTTTATATGGACGAGAAATATTCAAAGTGCATTTTCGAAAAAGGTCCCGATGATATTGACGGCAGCGGCAACAGCGCAATTCTTGTCAAAAACACAACCGGTGTCATTACTCAGGTGCTGTTCTATATCGACTCCAACACATACACCGACGGTGATATTCTCGGTATAAAGTGGTATTACGACAATGTTCACGAAAACCAGATAGCATGGTATAAGCAGCTTGTAGAGGAATTTACGGCTCAGAACAAGGCGCTCGGTGCGGATATGCCCAAGTCCCTTGTGTTCCTGCATATTCCGTGTGATGAATACCTTGAGGCGTTCGAGGAGTTCAGGGACAACGGCTACCGGGATACCGAAGACGTAAAATATATTGACGGTATAATCGGCGAAACGGGCAAGCTGTCATATGGCCCCATTCACGATGACCAACTGTTCGAAACCGCTCTCGAGCTCGGTTCAACTCAGGGCTTTTTCTGCGGTCATGACCACTATAACAACATAAGCCTTGAATATAAGGGCATCCGCCTTACATATAACCTGGCCGTTGACTACCTTGCATATATAGGAATAGAAAACAAGGGTTCACAGCGCGGCTGCTCCGTTATAACCGTATCTCCGGATGGCTCTTTCGATGTCGAGCGTGTAAACTACTATAAGTCAGGCCTCGGCGACGAGAGCGAGATAACATACCAGTTTGAGGATGTAACGTATCAGTACATTGAGGAGTGAGCAAGGAGCAAGGAGCAATGAGCAGTGAATGACGTATCATAATGCTTCGAGTGTAATGATTTTTGCTTGTAACCCTAAGGCAATCGTTAAAACGAAGGTTCTAAAAAACAATGAATAAAATACCCCTGCTTAGTTTGTCAGACTAAAGCAGGGGTAAAGTTTTGTTTGGTGTGATGTCTCAGTTTGTTTCTATGGATTTTGAATATTCATATAAATATTCGGGAACAATATCGGTGTTGTCATTCCAGACAACCGTACCGCATTCAACCTTTGCCTTAAGAAAAAGTGCAACGTTTTTGAGGGCATTATAAATAGGTTTTTCTAACAGAGGCAGAGCATCGAAAACTCTTTGTGACCCATCGGCAAAAGTCAGAAACAAAACATATTCATCGGTTGCTTTCACTTCTTTAACAACCCATATCGGA
>CAZTWO010000278.1:0-1842 GCA_964617965.1 uncultured Ruminococcus sp.
AAAAAAACGGCAGGGGCGTTGCCTGCCGTTTTGATGTATTTACAGGTTATGACCAGCCGAAAACAAGGGGGTTGAGGACTTTCCAGTCGCCGTTGTACTCCATAAGAGTGAGTGTAAGAGTGCTGCTTGTGCCCTCTAAGTCGCCGTCGATGATGTAGGAAATCTCAAACTGCTTAACGTCCGTTATAAGGTCGGCGTTTGCGACGCTGTCTGAAAATTCCGATTGCTTTACAGCCAGAATAAGCAGATTTTTGTTGTCGTCGTCAAGCTCTTTTTCGGATGTGTTTTTTATGGTAAATGAAAAATCCTGACCGTAGTAATTTTCAAAACGAAGCTTTGTCGACTCGCCGAGAGCCTTGTATGCACCTGCGGCTGTCGTGACCTTTTTGCCGTAGTTTGACGTAAAATACGATTTAAGGTCGCCGTCATGGTATTTGTCGGCGCTTAACTGCCACTGGTCCTCCATTGTTACAAGGCATTTTTTGTCGGCCTTTTTTATGTTGCCGGCGTAGTATTCTTTAATGTAGCTTTTGGCGATATTTACAGGCTTTTCGGACGACACCTTAAGACCTATTCCGACGCATCCGCCGACAGCTATTACCGCCACAAGAATCATTGCAATTATAGCTTTGAATGAAATTCGGTTTTTTCTGACCTTGACGGCCTTTACCGTTTCGGGTTCTTTTTCTTTCAGGGCTTCTTTTACGGTTTCGGGATGAAGCCGCATTCCGCATTTTGAGCAGAAAACAGCATTGTCTTCAAGATTTTCGCCGCAGTTTGGACAGAACATAAATTTCCCCTCCGGAACTAAGATTTTGTACTTAAATTATATATCCCGACGAATAAATTGTCAAATGTAAATAAAAGAATTGAAAAAATTTTGTGAATAGGCTATACTGTTTTACAGCACAAAAACGGAGTGAAAATCATGAGTTCTTCAATAGAAACCGTGCGTCCGTACACGGGCGGCGGAATAAAATGCGCGTTGTTCGATTTTGACGGCACAATAAGTCTTATTCGTGAGGGCTGGCAGGGGATTATGATACCCTATTTCTGCGAGGTCATAACATCTCTCGGCACAGGTGAACCGCAGGATAAAATTACAGCCGAGGTTACGGAATTTGTCGACAGACTGACGGGCAAGCAGACGATTTATCAGTGTATCGCACTTGATGAGGCCGTTATGGGACGCGGCGGCAGTCACGTTGCCCCCGGGGAATACAAAAAAGAGTATCTTCGCCGTCTGGCAGTTAAAATCGCCGACAGAAAAGAGGGGCTTAAAAACGGCAGTATCTCTCCAAAGTCGCTGACGGTTGCGGGCTCTGTCGATTTTCTGAAGGCTCTTCGTGATGCCGGTATCCGCTGTTTCCTGGCGAGCGGCACAGACGAGGACGATGTAATATATGAAGCGTCGCTTTTGGGCGTAAAAGATCTGTTTGACGGCGGCATTCACGGTGCAAGGGATGCTCTGCTCGACTGCTCTAAAGAAGCCGTCATAAAAAATATGATTGAGCGTGAAAAACTGTCCCCTTCGGAGCTTGTAACATTCGGCGACGGCTTTGTGGAAATTGAGCTTACATCAAAGGCAGGCGGCTATGCCGTTGGTGTCGCGACGGATGAAAAGGGCGGGGAAGACGTAAACCCCGACAAGAGAAAAAGACTGCTCTCGGCAGGGGCGGATATGATTGTGCCGAACTTCAGTGAGCCGGAAGGTGTGCTGGAGGGGTTGGGGATAAATTGAACAAGGAGCAAGGAGCAAGGAGCAGTGAAAACAATGCAGAATGCAGAATTCATAATGCATAATGAAGGAAAACGCTGAAGCGTTTTGGATTATAAAGCTAC
>CAZTWO010000279.1:0-1827 GCA_964617965.1 uncultured Ruminococcus sp.
AGCTTCATAACCGCAAGCATCACCGCAGGCAGTGCAATGAGCTTTAAGAAAACTGTCAGCACCTGTCTTTTGTCGCTTATCAGTGTCTTAAGCCCCGCCTGCGACATATATGTGCCGAGGCACACCATCGCGAACGGCGTATTGAGATCGCCCAGATATGATATAGGCGTCATTATGACATCGGGGAGCTTTATTTTCAGCAGAAAGCACGGCAGTCCGACCGCAATACCGAGCACACCGGGGTTTAACAGCATGCTTTTTATGTCGACGGACTTTTTTTCGCCGCCTCTTGACATTACAAACGCCCCGTGCGTAAAGCAGAAAAGCTGAAATACCGCAACGCCCACACTGCACAGAAATATTCCCGTTTCGCCGAGCACCGCACCCGCAAGCGGCAGTGCCATATATCCGACGTTGCCGTAGACCGAGGCGAACTTGAATACACCGCTGAGCGTGTCGTTTTTATCTCTGAAAAACGGCAGTGTAATCACAATTGCGATAACATGTGTAATCACAGACCCGAGCGCCGCCTTAAGAAGCCAGCCTGCGGTTTCATCTGTCAGGGATGTTGTCAGAAACGACTCTACAATCACGCACGGCGTAACAACATAGAAAAGCAGATTGTTTGACGCTCTTGCAGTCTTTTCGGTAAACAGCCCCGTCTTGTCGCAGATAAAACCGACGGCGACCATGATATACAGAATTATGACCTGTCTGGCGGATGTCAGAAACGCTTCACGAAATGCCGTAAAATCCATTTACGCCTCCGTGCTGTCAACGGGTTCTGCCTCAACCTCCACAGGGGCGGTGTCGGCAACCTCTTCTTCTATTCCGACGGGCACGGCTCTTACGGTAGGAATATTTTCAATGTCTTCGTCCTTGTCAAAAGCGACCGTTTCAACAATGTTTTCGGCGGCCTTTTCTTCCTCGGCGGCATCAAGCTGCATCTTTTTTCTCTCGTGATAATTGGGAGCGGTAATTCTGCCTGTAAGGAACGAAACGACAACCACAAGACCTGCCGACTGCCATGTCGCAAACTCCGCATTTACAACACCCGTGTAGCCTTCAACCGTAATCCCGGCGATAAGATCGGGGATGATAAGAGCGGTCAGAAGACCTGCGGCAACAATACCGCTTACACGAAATGATGTCTTGCTGTTTTTGCCGCCTATGCCGCACTCGTAACGCGCGTCCTCAAACAGGAAGAGCATCAGAAACGCGGTGGCGAATATAAGCAGAAGAAACTGCGGTTCTTTTATGTAGCTCGCCGTGACCGAGAAGTAGCCTACAAGCTTTGTAAACAGCCAGAGCGACGGAAAAAGATGAAGTATCTTGAGCTTTGCCGCCTTGCCCGAACCCGTAAAATCCGTTACGGCGTTTATTACAAACAGCAGGGCGGACAGCAGTGCGAACAGTATGCCGGCAAGAACCTGATATTTGCCCTCCGACTTTATGTACGCGACGGATGAATAACCCATCTCGTCCGCACCCGTCATAAGCTCGGTAATCACGGTCACAGTGTCCCTGACTATTGCGACGGCGAAAAGAAGCGACGCACAGCCTCTTATGATATCACGGCGGGGAGTGTATACATCCCTTGCACTGCTCTTATCCGTGAACTTCACAAGAATAAGCGTCACAATCGGGAACAGCACCGCCAGAATATAGAACGCCGGAACCGTGGGATTTGAGGAATCCGTAAAGAATCCGGTTGAGTAATCGGTGATTTTAAGCATCTGATAAGTGCGTATCGCCGTAAGCACAACGATAAGCCCCAAAGCGATGCCGCCGGTTAACAGAATGTCTAAGCCTTTTTTTGATGTCTTT
>CAZTWO010000280.1:0-1807 GCA_964617965.1 uncultured Ruminococcus sp.
AAGAGGTGGGCTTTTTCGGCGTTGCGGGGTTTTGCCGTGGGCGGAGCTGAGCCGCTCTGCAGTGCACCTGCCTGTCCGGTCGGTTGGTTTTCGAAAAACGGCAAGTTCAAGACCGGACAGCCGGGTGCCACTTTGAGCGGCTGCCCCTCATTCGTCTTCATTTTTTAAGCCGCATGGGGCCGCGGCATAAAAAATTTGACTCATTCGGGGCTTCGTCGCCTCGCTCGCAGTTGCCTGCTTAACAGCAGGCAGGCAGCTGCTCGCTGCGGCGTGCCGCTCGTCGGCGACGTAGCCGCCTCCTCGCGGCTCAAGCCTCCTCCTCACTCACAGCTTTCGCTGTTCGTTCGTCGTCGGCTTCGCCCTCGCCTTGCTCGGGCGTGCGGCTCGCCTTGCTCGCCGCATACGCTCGCTTCGCTCGCCCAACTCATTTCAACTCAATTTCTTAACAAACAAAACCCTTGCCATGCGTTTTTCAGTCATAGTAATCGTAAATCCGTTTGCGTTAAGCTCTTTTCCGCTTATAATCTCTTTTTCACCGTTATCCGCATCGGTAAATTCATAATCGCAGTCATATTCAATATTTCCAAGCATAAAGTTCGCCGTTGTATACGGAGATTTTTCACGCCTGTATGCGAGTATAACGCCTTCACCCTTTTCGGGAGAGTCAAACTGCATGACACACCATTGACCTTTGTCTGCCGAAGGTGATGTCAACGGATAATAATCACACTCCGTTATTTCTCTTATCCTTTTGTACTCGGCATTCATTCTGCGGATAAGTTCGATCTTTTCTTCGCTTATATCATTGATATTATCCTTCGCCGAAAAGATAAAATTATTTCCGAGGGCTGTTGTGTAACAGCTTCTGAATCTGTATAAATCTATAATTCTGCCGACAGACGTTCCGTGATACGGCATCCAGCTGCTAAGTGCCGCAGTGTGACATTGCGCGCCGACGATATCATGGTTTGCAGGGCACTGATAATCGCTTCGCCACAGAGGGATTGAACGTCTGAGTGTCTCTATGTCAATTCGTCTGCCGCCCGACGCACAGTTGTCTATGATGAGTTCGGGGAACTCTTCAAGCAATGCTTCCCACAGACGATAAAGCCCCATAATGTGCTTAATCTCATGGATACCCCTGCGGTTTTCTTCGTCCGCATTTCTCCAGCACGGGAGCGGATCAAAATTAAAATCCTGACGATAGCATTTTATATCCAGTTCTTTTATTGTCCCGCTTATCTTGTCAAAGCAGTATTGCCACGCCTTTTCATTGCCGAGATCGAGCAGGAAATTGCCGTCGTCGCCGTTTTTAAGCAGAAAATCGGGATGCTCCCGTTCGAGGTCCGAGCCGATGCGTACTCGTTCGGGCTCAAACCACAGAAGAAGCTTCATTCCGTTATTTCTGACGGCTTTTGCAACATCCTTCAGCTCGTCGGGATGGTTATACGGATTAACATTCCAGCTGCCGACATTCCACCACCAGTCACCCTCAAATTCATCCGGTGAATCCTGTGTGGAGTGACCGTGCCAGCCGGCGTCAATCCAGAAATATTCAAACCCCATATTATTTCTGCCGACAAAATTCGCACGCTCAACAAGCTCCTTCGAGGTCATGCCTCCCCAGAGATTGACTGCGAGCGGTGCGTGCTCAATTCTTTTGCCCTTGCCGATAACGGATTCACTTTTTATGTATCGTCTCCACTTGTTATGAGCATCGGCAAAACCGTTTGAATAGGGCATAATCACAATCGACGAAGTGCGGATTTTCTCGCCCGGATGAAGCACAAACGAAAGCTCTTCGATG
>CAZTWO010000281.1:0-1777 GCA_964617965.1 uncultured Ruminococcus sp.
AAATAATAAAAAAACATTCCCGAGCTTGTGTGGGTGCATAGGCTCGGGATTTTTTTGTGCGGAAATTCGAGAAAATTGTATGAAACATATCGAAAATATACAAAAATCGCGACTGCTATACTACGCATAGCAGTACTTGCACTTGACAAGCAAGTACAAGTAATTACCTTCCGATTAAGATTGTAAAATATATATCATATTTTGCGGCGATTTGGAGAAAGTGAAAAGGGAGATTATACATGGCGGTTTTTAAGTGTAAAATGTGCGGCGGCGACCTTGTTTTTGAACAGGGCAGCACTGTGTGCGAGTGCGAATATTGCGGTTCCAGGCAGACATTGCCAAAGCTTGATGATGACAAAAAAGCGAATCTTTATGAACGTGCTGAGCATTATCGCAGAAGCAATGAATATGACAAAGCAATATCAATCTATGAGCAGATATTAGACGAAGACAGCACCGATGCCGAGGCATATTGGTCGCTTGTTCTTTGCCGTTACGGTGTCGAGTATGTTGAGGACCCCGGGACGCATAAGCGTATTCCCACTGTTAACCGTGCGCAGTATACGTCCGTTCTTGCGGATGAAGACTACAAGTCCGCTCTGAAATACGCCGATATCTATCAGAAAACAATCTATGAGGATGAGGCTAAGGCGATTGATGAGATTCAGAAGGGTATTCTCGCCATATCTCAGAAAGAAGAGCCGTTTGATGTGTTCATCTGCTACAAAGAAACAGACGCAAACGGCAGACGAACACAGGACAGTGTTCTTGCGAATGATCTTTATCATCAGTTGACAAATGAGGGCTTCAAGGTGTTTTTCTCTCGAATTACTCTTGAAGATAAATTAGGCACGGCATATGAACCGTATATTTTTGCCGCGCTCAATTCTGCAAAGGTCATGGTTGTCATCGGTACAAAGCCCGAATATTTCAACGCCGTATGGGTTAAGAATGAGTGGTCAAGATATCTGGCACTTGTAAAAAATTCAAACGGCAAAAAGATGCTTATCCCCGCTTACAGAGATATGGACCCGTATGACCTGCCCGAGGAGTTTTCGCACCTTCAGGCACAGGATATGTCAAAGCTCGGCTTTATGCAGGACTTAATCAGAGGCATAAAGAAAATCATCGAAACGGATGAACCTAAAGCGGTAAAAGAAACGGTAATTGTGAATAATGCCGCGAACTCAAGCATTGCGCCGCTTCTTGAAAGAGCCTTCATGTTCCTTGAGGACGGCAAGTGGCAGGACGCAAACACATACTGCGAAAAGGTGCTTGACCACGATCCCAAGAATGCAGATGCGTATCTCGGCAAGCTTATGGCGGAGCTTAAGGTTCGCAAGCGTGAACGCCTGGCAGACTGTGCCGAGCCGTTTGACGGGAATGATAACTTTAACAAGGTTATTCGTTTCGGCTCGGAAAAACTGCAAAATGAAATGCACGGATATATAACGCACATTAAGGAACGCAACGAGAATGCACGCCTGGAGGGGATTTACAGCCGTGCTTTGGAAGGTATGAAATCTTCTGCAAGTGAGAGTTCATATAAATCGGCGGCACTGCTGTTCGAATCAGTCGCAAAATATAAGGACAGTGCAGAACTTGCGAAAAAGTGCAGAGAAAAAGCGGAAATCTGCCGCCAGGATGATATTCTGAATAAAGCAAAAGGCAAAATGACGGGCGACGAGACCGAATCTTATAAAGAGGCAATAAGTCTGTTGCAGACAATCCCCGGGTGGAGAGATGCCGACGAGCAGAAAGAAGCGTGCGAACGCAA
>CAZTWO010000282.1:0-1755 GCA_964617965.1 uncultured Ruminococcus sp.
TACAGCCGCCAAAAGGCTCTCTGCACTGCCGGCAGGCGCCAATATTTCGGGTAAATGAATGTTTGGTATCATGGCAGAACCCCCTTGAGGTTAATTTTAGCACACAATTCGGTAATTTACAGTATTTTTCTTATAAAAAATCGGATTCAGGGACAATATAGAATGTAGAATGTAGAATGCAGAATGCACAATGTCGGAAGACACTGCGTGTCTTAAATTATATGGCTTTGCAGACATTAAAGCTGTTGATAATCGGTAAGTTAATCTTTAGCGTAGTATATAATTCAAAACGCTTCAGCGTTTTCCTTCATTATGCATTATGCATTATGCATTCTACATTATTAGGCTGTCACTGCTCCTTGCTCCTTGCTAATTTTTACACAATTCCTCTTTATTTTAATCCCCCGTTGTGCTAAACTTACTCCATAATTTCCGCGGAGGATTTTTTATGATAAAGCAGTCCGACAAGTATTTCTACAAAACATTCTTTTCGCTTTTCGGCATGGTTGCGATACAGAATATCATCGTGTTCAGCGTAAACCTTGCCGACAGCATCATGCTCGGTTCATACAGCGAGGCGGCAATGAGCGGCGTCAGTCTCGCAAATCAGATTCAGTTCTTTCTGCAGTGCGCGATAGGCGGCTTCGCAAACGGTCTCGGCGTTATAGCATCGCAGTACTGGGGCAAACAGCAGCTGTCTCCGATTAAGAAGGTGTATTCCGCGGCTATAATAACATCGTGCCTGTTCGCCTTTATTCTGGGGCTTATTGTGTATATCACACCCGACGGTGTTCTGGGACTTCTGTCAAACGAAACCGAAATTGTAAACGCCGCCGTTGACTACACAAGAATAATGTCAATGACATATATCATTTTCACGATTACAAACGTGCTTATTCCGCTTATGCGAAGTGTCGAGAGTGTCGCAATCGGATTTGTTACTTCAATTCTCGCATTGGTTGTAAATGTCGGACTTAACTGGCTTCTCATCTTCGGCAAGTGCGGCTTTCCGGAGCTCGGTGCGGTCGGTGCGGCTTATGCCACATTCGCCTCCCGTGTTGTGGAGCTTATAGCGACGCTTATATATGTCTTTATTATTGACAAAAAGCTGAAGCTTAAAATTTCCGATACCTTCAAGTGTGAGAAAATATATTTCTCCGACTTTATAAAGACGGGACTTCCCCTTGTCGGCTCGGGCAGCTCGTGGGGTGTCGCAATGGCTGTGCAGACTGCTATAATCGGCAGACTCGGTGCGGCGGCGATAGGTGCGAACGCAATAGCATCCCCGATATTTCAGATAGTGGCGGTTCTCTATACGTCGGCATCGTCCGCTTCAAGCGTTATTATCGGCAAAACGGTCGGCGAGAACGATATACCGAGGGTAAAACGCTATGCCAAAAAATTTCAGATTCTGTTTCTTGTAATAGGTGTGGTGTGCTGTCTGTGTCTGCTGTTAATGAAAAATCCCATTCTGTCGATTTATGATATATCGGAAGAAACAAGAGCACTCGCGTCAACATTCATATCAATTCTGGCCTTTACGGTCATAGGCTCGTCATATGAAGCGCCGTGCCTGTGCGGAATAGTCTCCGGCGGCGGTGATACAAAATTTGTACTGTTCAACGATATAATTTTCATGTGGTGTATGGTTCTGCCGATGTCGGCACTGTCCGCATTCGTGTTCAAATGGCCCATCGCCGTTACGTTCTTCATACTCAAAGCCGATCAGATTGCAAAATGCTTTGTTGCGGTGGT
>CAZTWO010000283.1:0-1716 GCA_964617965.1 uncultured Ruminococcus sp.
GCTAAGGCTTTTTTCTATCTGAATTAAAATCGCATTCTTGTATGATCAAAAAAATCCCATCCGACAAATCGGGTGGGAATTTTATTATAATCTTATCTCTTGCGAAGCCTTATAATCCAAAACGCAGAGCGTTTTCCTCAACTGCTCCTTGCTCCTTGCTCCTTGCTCCTTTTTTTTGGCTTCCTGCTCCTTTTTTTGCTCCTTGCTGACTTTAAAGCTTTTCCGCAGCGGCCTTATCTATAAGCAGCACGCAGTCCGGGTGGGTCTGCAGAACAGACGCGGGCACAAGGGGAGTGACTTCGCCCTGAATTGTCTTTTTTATAGCGTCCGCCTTGCTCGCACCTGTTGCGATAAGAATTGTCTTTTTCGCCTTCATGATTGAGTTTACGCCCATTGTGAGAGCGTAATGCGGCATGGCGTTCTCCGTAAAATAGATGCTGTTTGATTTGATAGTGCTGTCGGTAAGTCTGACCTTGAATGCACCGTCCGTAAAAGCATCGCTCGGCTCGTTAAAACCGATGTGGCCGTTTGTGCCTATCCCTAAAAGCTGAATGTCAATTCCGCCGGCGTTGTCTATCATAGCGTCATAATTTTTGCATTCCTTTTCGGTGTCAGCGGCGTTGCCGTCAAGAAAATGAACATTCTCTTCTTTTATGTCAATCGAATTAAAAAGATTGTCGTGCATAAATGTATAATAGCTGTTTTTGTCGGCTTTCGGCAGATTGACATACTCGTCAAGATTGAATGTCGTTACATTCTTAAAAGAGATTCTGCCGTCATTGTATCTTTTTATAAGCTCTTTGTATGTCGGCACGGGGGACGCACCCGTCGCAAGCCCTAAAACACAGTCGGGCTTTTTTGTGAGCAGTGCCTCAAATTCATCCGCACACGCAACAGCGATTTCTTCGGGCGTGTCAAATATTCTTACTTCCATTTTTTTATTGCCTCCAAAATAAAACTGAATTTCATTCTATCAAACTTTTGTATTTGTGTCAATCAACAAATTGTGTCAGTTCGAATTGTTTGAATCAGTATCATCCGATGAAGCATCGGTCTCAGATTCGGAGTCTGCAAATTTTACGACAACCGTGCCGTCTATTACCTTGATACTGCCGTTTGACGGATATACGGGCATCGCTTTTACTTCATCGGTTGATTCCATTTTTGCTGCCACGGCAAAGTCGGCGACATTGACGTTTGTTTTGAGAATTAACTTAAAATAAGGTGAATAGCAGTAATAATATGAGATAGTACTATGTAGATGCAAACCGACACTTGATTCAAAGTTTGAAAATTCTTCATATTCCTGCGTGTAATCGCCGGGGACACCGATAAAAACAACCGGTGTTTCACCCGGCTTATAGCCGTCAGTGGCTTCGATTTTATCGAGGACTCTTGTCATAACCGAAAGCGTAGATTGCTGTTCGGTGCTCTTTTTAATATATCCGGCGTTCGCTGTCTGAATATTGATGAATATAAAACAGCACAGAAGAACACAGGTTATTTTTTTAAGGGTACTGTTATGTGTGATTTCAGATTCCGCTTCGGTGACGCTGAAGTACAGTATATAAGTGAAAAAACAGGCATAGACCATAAGCTGATGAACAGTGGAATTGAGCAGTCTTGTACCGCACATGACAAACGGCAACGCGACGACAAAAAGAACTATTGAAAAAAATGCGGCTTTTGTTTTGCCGGATGATTTTGTGTGCTTCA
>CAZTWO010000284.1:0-1707 GCA_964617965.1 uncultured Ruminococcus sp.
AAAATATATCAATTCAAAGGAAGTGCGGGAGGAAAAGAAAGCCGTTGCCAAATCTCTGGGCGAGGCTTTGAAGGAAAACCGTATCCGCTGCCAGATGACGCAGGAGTTTGTGGCGGAAACGCTGGGTGTCAGCCGCCAGTCCGTTTCCAAATGGGAGAACGGCTCCAGTGACCCCAACACCTCCAATCTCATCGCGCTTGCAAAACTCTATAAAATCTCCCCTGAGGAACTGTTGGAATGCGCGACAGAAACGACAAAAGACGGAAATGATACTGAATAATTCTTTTTAGTTGATAACGATAAGAATCCAAGCTAAACCACATAAGCAAACTTGCTTAAGACAGGCTTTAAGGGAGCGAACTTAAGTAAAATCTGCATAGCTGCACAGAGAAAAAATATAACAGACACAACAAAACCGCAAGCTAAATAAACAGCCTGCGGCTTTTGTTATACGGTCATATGATTCCGGATAAACCGATCCGACACTAAATCAGCTTCAGCAAAAACATAAACCCGGTAAGAACAATCAGAAATCCGAAATTAAAAGCGGAGAACATTCCAATGTAGTATTTTGCCCTACCCGGATTATGCTTTACGTATTCACGGAAGGTTATAAGACTTGCAAGCGAAGATATAAGTGTGCCTACCCCGCCGATATTTACACCGACCAGAAGGTCCGCATAGTTTTCGGTGAACTGTGAAAGCAGAATCGCGGACGGGACGTTACTTATAACCTGACACGACAAAACGCTGAAAAGCAATGTGCTTTTTTCTAAGAGTGCCGAAAACAGGTTTCTTACCGCATCTATTCTCGCCATGTTTCCGGCGAAAATAAAGAAGAAAACAAACGTAAAGAGCAGACCGTAATCAACGGCCTTAAGAGCTTTTCTGTCCATAAAAAGCAGAACAACGGGAATTACAATAAGACCGATCCAATACGGAATCGCTCTGAATACAATAACTATCGAAAGAGCAAAAAGCAAAAGATAGATTATTGTTCTTGCGGGTTTAAGTGTTATTTTCTCATCGTCAAGCTGAAGCGGTTCGGGCTTAACGAATATAATACAGCAAATTGTAATAAGAGTAATCGAAAGCACAAACGGCGGAGCCATAATTTTCATGAACTCCAGATTCGGAATCGCATAATGAGAATAGAGATATAGATTCTGCGGATTTCCAAACGGGGTAAGCATTCCGCCAAGGTTTGCGGCAATGTTCTGCATTATGAACGTAAATGCCATATATTTCTCTTTTTTCGTCGTTGTAAGCACAAAAAATCCGAGCGGCAGAAATGTAAGCAGCGCCATATCATTGGCTATCAGCATTGAACCGATAAAAGTTATATACACCAGAGCAAGAACGCTCATTCTTGCGTTTTTGAACAGCCGAACAACTTTTTTCGCTAAGATATAGAAGAAATTTATGTTTTTAAGAGCACAGACAACAGCCAGAACACAGAACAGACAGGTCAGTGTCCTGTAATCAAAATAGTCAATATACTCCTTATCGGGATGTATAATTATACTTGTAATGACAGCCGCCAGAAAGGCTATGCACATTACCGCGTTTTTCTTTATAAATGGAACAATTTTTTCGTGAAAAGCAGTATTCATCAATTTTTTCCTTCTATGTTATCCGTTCTTCATATGCCAAAGGCATATATCACCGCACGCAGTGCGATATCATATCGAAGATATATCACCCGTT
>CAZTWO010000285.1:0-1702 GCA_964617965.1 uncultured Ruminococcus sp.
CCGCCGCTTATACATACCTCGGCACTGCAAATTACGTAAAGCACGAAGGCAGCCGCCCGATGAACATCACATGGAAGCTGGATTATCCGATACCGGCTAAGTACTTAAAGAAAACGAACAAATTGGTCGTTGGATAAAATTGCGATAAAATCAAAACAATGGTGGCGTTTACCCTTTCAAGTCTTAAAAAAAGAAAAAGTGCCGAAGCCATAGGTGAACTTATGATACGCTTCATAAGCTGAAAAGAATGACTGCTGTCAGAAATGATAGCGGTCTTTCTTTTTCAGGGCATTCGTCAACATATACTGACAAATATGCGGAACATTTGCGAAAAGTTCGTGAATTTGCTTTGTTTACTTGAAAAAATGCTAAGTTCACGCTATAATAAATTAAAAAGAGGTTAGGAGAGTGCAAACAACATGAGACTTTCCGAGATTTTGAAAATCACACGGCAAAAATCATTCATGACTCAGGAAGATCTGGCGTCGCGCCTGTCTGTTACCCCGTCCACGATTAACCGTTGGGAGCACGGCAAGGCAAAGCCGAATATGACCGCAATGAAGCGGCTCAGAATATTCTGCGAGGAAGAATCGATTTCTTTTGAAGAAATTGAGACTGCCTGGCTCATTGAAAAAAATTCCGGTGAATAACGCTCTTGTCATAGATAAAAGCACCGACGCTAAAAAGGAGGAGCCATGACAAAACAAGTAAAATCCAAACAGCGTGTGGCCGATCACGGCGAGGTGTTTACCGCCGAACGCGAGGTCAAGGCCATGTGCGACCTTGTGGCGGCACAGTGCGACAATGTGGATGCCACATTTTTGGAGCCGGCGTGCGGAAACGGGAATTTTCTCAGCGAGATTCTGTCACGCAAATTAAACAGGGTAAAAAAGGACGCAAAAAACGACCATGTCATGTGGGAGTGGCTCTCGGTACGTGCAATAGCGTCACTCTATGGGGTTGACATTCTGCTTGATAACTGCGAGGAATGCCGCAGCCGTCTTTTTGAACAGTGGAACGCCGCCTATAAATCCGCATGCTGCAAAGACTGCAACGACGAAACACGGCAGTCCGTTCGCTACATTTTAGATAAAAATATCGTCTGCGGCAATGCCCTTACAATGATGTGCGTTGACGAAAACGGGCAGGACACCGACAGATTTATTACATTTGCGGAATTTAAGACCTGCGGCAGGCAATATATGCTAAAACGCCGTGACTATCGCCTTGATGTTCTGCTTAAAGAGAACCCGGACGAGGGCAACTATGACCAATACAGTATGTTCGGCAATGATTCCATGGGCTTCGAAAACTGGATGACCGACCCCGTTACAAATGAGGTTATCCCAAAACCCATAAAAGAATATCCGCCGCTTCATTACAGGAGGTTAAACAAAAATGGCTGAACAGTCTTTCTTTGATAAAGTATCGACGCACGCCTCTCACGTGCCCGATGTGCTTTCCTGCATCGCAAATCTCTCAAACGACGAGGTGTTTACCCCGCCCGATGTGGTAAACAAAATGCTTGATCTCCTTCCGCAGGAGCTTTTCGCAAACCCCGATACCACATTTCTCGATCCGGCGACGAAAACCGGCGTTTTTCTGCGTGAGATTGCAAAACGCTGCCTTGAGGCACAGCTTCCGGGTTATGCCGAGCGTTCCGCCGAAATTTCCGAAAAGAAAGCACTCGGCATTGAGCTTG
>CAZTWO010000286.1:0-1684 GCA_964617965.1 uncultured Ruminococcus sp.
TATGGGAGATTTTTCGGCGAGAAACCAATACTTCGTTGTCAGTGCGTGGCTAATGAGTGTCTGCCTTATCGGTTGAGTAAATATTAAAGATTGTTGAAAAGTCTGACGTTGTCGAAGGTGCATCTGAGCTTGCCGTCCTCGACTGCATGGATAATTTCACAGACCTTGTCGTTGTAGGGAGTGGGGACGCCGTACTTTCTGCCGTATGCGCAGACAACGCCGTTGATTGCGTCGACCTCGCACTTTCTGCCCTTCTCGAGATCCTGAAGCATGCTCGCTTTAAGCAGACGGTGCTTTTTGATGCAGACGGGAATAATGG
Organism: uncultured Ruminococcus sp.; assembly: GCA_964617965.1. Taxonomy (GTDB): domain Bacteria; phylum Bacillota; class Clostridia; order Oscillospirales; family Acutalibacteraceae; genus RUG806. The sequence continues at coordinate 320 of CAZTWO010000286.1, forward strand.
CGAAGGCGAATTTTTTCTTAAGGCCGTTGCCCTTGTAGTCAAGGAGTTTGACAATGTCTTTGCCCTGCACGGGTTCTATCTTTATGCCGGCGGCTCTCGCCACATCGATGCACTCTTTAATGAGGTTCTGACAGCAGACACGGGACTGCTTATTTTCAGCCGCATCGCCGAAAGTTCCGCCGATTACCGCGGACATGCCGCTGAATGTGGCATTGATAAGAAGCTTGGACCAGCGTACACCCATGAAATTATCCTCAATTTCAACAGGGCACATTTTTTCGAGAATGGCTTTTACTTCATAGAGCTTTTGGTCTTTTTTGCCGTTCATTCTGCCGAGACCGAAGCTCATGGAATCGGGTTCACTTGTAAGCTCGGACACGCCCCTGCCGTGGAGAGTGGCACCCCATGCAACAGTACAGCCCATTGTTCTGTCTTCTCCGACAACCTCGGCAACGGACAGTTCGGGAAGACCATTCTGCAGAGTGACGACAATGCAGTCATCGGTCATGTTCTTTTTGAGGTTGGTGAGAACGGCGATATTATCAAGCTGTTTTGTGAGAAGAATAACAAGCTCGTATTTCTCGGTCATTTCATCGGGCGTGAGAGCGTGCACGGGCTGAACAAAATCGACCGTGCCGATAATATGCGCACCGTTTTCGTTAAGCGCTTTCACATGCTCTGCATTGCGGGTGACCAGATCGACCTGCACACCGGCTTTTGAGAGATACGCTCCGAGGACAGTGCCAAGAGAGCCCGCACCGTAAATAACAGTTTTCATCAGTCTTATTTAACTCCCGGGATAACGTTCTTGAGACCGAAGAACCAGTTGATTAAATCGGTGAAGAACTGACCCATACGTGTGAGGAGATTGATAATCCATGAACCGTTTTTGTTGGTAAGGTTATAGGCGACGATGACAATATCTTCGGTTACGCCGGCGGCTTCTGTGCCGAGAGTATAAACGCCGTTTTCATCGGGGATGAGCTTGTCGGTGCCGTCAAATGTGAAGTCGGCAATGTTATCCTCGGTCATGTTGATAATGTCGGTATAGTAGGTTGCTGCTCTGAAGGCTCTGTAGCAGGTGGTGTCGTTGGGCTGATAACTGCCCTCGTATTCGATTGTGAACTTGAAAACGCCGCCTTCATTTACATAGTTTGAAGTGCCGTCAACGTTTTTGATTGTGAACTGACCTGCCTGCTCATCAAGCGTGGTAATTGAATATGCCTTTGTGTAGCTGTCTGCCGCAAATGCAACGGGGATACACGCAAGGGCGAGGGTGAGGACGGAGAGAATGATTGCTATAAATTTTTTCATAATAAGGCTCCTTTACGGGACTATTTTTCAATTTCTATTATACATAAAAAT
>CAZTWO010000287.1:0-1663 GCA_964617965.1 uncultured Ruminococcus sp.
GGTTTTTTATACGGGCGTTTTTGTAAAACTTACCAAGTTGGTATGTAAATAGGCTTTTGTTTTAACACTGTCGATTACAGCAAAAATGCCATGTAGTACGGCACGGTCAATATTTCATTTTCAAAACCGACATTGTTTTCGCTTAGTTTTATGCAAAGATTAACATTGTATTTTTCTTTGTTGTTAAGCACCGTTTTTGCCGATTTTGTGTTGCCGCCGACAGCCTTTACTTCGATTATTGCCGCTTCATCGTTATACGGTGTCACAAAATCAATCTCAAGTCCGCTGTCTTTATGGAAGTAATACAGCTTTTTGTCTTTTTTCGAGAAGCAGTCCGCGATAATATTTTCAAAAATCGCACCTTTGTACATTCCGAGGTCGCCGCTTAAAATTCGACCTGCAGTTCCTCTTTCAAGCATTGCGACAAACAGACCGCTGTCCTGCATATATATCTTGAACATATTGTCAAGCTTGTTGCCCTCAAGCGGCAGAGTTGTGTTTGACAGATTATAGCATATGTTTATTATACCGGCATCGTAAAGCCACTGAATTGCCGCCTGATAATTTTCGCCTCTTGCCTTTTTCTCAAGCTGTGCATACGTAAATTTTTTGTTTTCTTTTGCAAGCTGTGCCGGAATGGAATCAAAAACACGGTTTATTCTGGCAAGGAGCGTAAGATCAACGGATTCTCTTTCGTTTTCGTCAAGGTGCTTGCCGAAATCGTCCTTATACTCTTCTATGATATCCCTTTGCTCACTGTAAACAACATTCATATCGTTTGTTGATATAAATCTGTCAACCACATACGGAAGTCCGCCGACACAGATATATTCTTTAAAGTAACGAAGCATGGCTCTGTGAATTGCTTCACTGACGGGAATTCTGTTTTCAAAGTACCGTTTAAGCTCATTTATAACCGGCTCGCCTATTCCCTTGGCCCACAGAAATTCCTCAAAATCCATCGGCTTCATATATACTATATGTTCAAAGCCCGTCGGGATACCCTTGCCCTTTTTCTTGTTGTAACCCTTGATGCCGAGAAGCGAACCGGTGCAGATAACATCGTATCTGCCGTCAAGCATAAACGCTTTTATACTTGCTCTGGCATTGGCGCACTCCTGTATCTCATCAAAAATTATAACCGTCTGACCGGGAACGAAATTAACCCCCGGAATCATGGCTGAAATATCAACCGTCATTCGGTTTACGACAAAATCACCGTCAAAGACCGTTTTTATTGAGTCATTATCCTTGAAATTTATATATACAACATTCTTGTAGTTCTTTTCGGCAAATGCTCTGACAATATAGGTTTTGCCTATCTGACGCATTCCCTTTATGACCAACGCTTTTTTCTTGCCGCTGCCGTTTTTCCATGCGATCAGCTCATCCGTTATTTTTCGTCTGAACATAAAATTCACCCCTGTCCGCTTCTATTTTATTCGACTTAAAACCGGATGTCAACACTTTTCCAAGGGAGTTTTCAGTGCCGGACTGCACTTTTTCAAGGGAGTTTTTGCCGTAAAAACGCACTTTTCCAAGGGAGTTTTTATTGTCAAAACGCACTTTTCGGAGGGAGTTTGGGATTTTTTTGTTTTGATTTTCCTGAAAAAAGTCACTTATTGTCTGTCATTGCGTTTATGATGCCGTCAACATTTTTATC
>CAZTWO010000288.1:0-1661 GCA_964617965.1 uncultured Ruminococcus sp.
AACGTATCCGTAAATATAACGGTATGCAGATAGTCATAACTCAGAACATAAAGGACTTTGTCGGCAGCGAAGAAATAGCGAGAAAATCAACCGCCATAATAAACGCCTGCCAGTACAGCTTTATTTTCGCACTTGCACCCAATGACATTCAGGATCTGTGCAAGCTCTACGAAAAGGCGGGCGGCATAAACGAAGTCGAGCAGGAGCAGATTACAACCGCGCCAAGAGGTCAGGCATTCACGGTCATGAGCCCGTCAAGCCGTTCGACCTTCAGAGTTGAAGTGCCCAAAAACATTGTGTCCATGTTCCACGACGGCAATTATCAGACAAGATATTTTGCAGGTGAAGACGGCGACAGAGTCTGGGAAGACATTGTCTCCGAAAGCCGCAAGAAAAATGCCGAAAGCCGCTTTAAGCGCTGGGGCGAGGAAGAGAAAAAGGAAGTCGACACCGTTCACACAGGCTCCGGCGTGTCATTTGTCGAAGTCACGGAAGAGACGGATACCGCTCCCGAACAGCCACGCAGAAAATCTTCTGTAATGTTCGAAGAAGAAGCACCGTCACCAAAAGCCACAGCTTCAAAGCCGACTGCCGGCACATCCGCACAGCCGAATGATGCTTTTGCGGAGCTTCTGAGCCGTTTCAGCTATGATGCGCTTGTTCACGAAATTCAGAGAAGTGTCGAGGACACAATAAATAACCGTCTTAAATCGGTTCGCCCCGATGATATCGAAAAGCCGGCACAGCCTGCCGCTCAGCCCAAGACGGAAGAAAAGCCTGTCTTTGAGCCCGCCAAACCCGAACCTGTTTACGAACAGCCCGTTGAAGAAAAACCGAAGGCTGTCGAGCTGTTCACTGACGAGCCCGAAGAGGAAACACCCGTCACCGAGCCCGTTGCCGAAGAAGAGCCGATTGTCGAAGAGCCCACGCCTCGGGAAGCTTCGACCGAAGAGCCTTCAGCGGATGTCACCGACAGCAGCGACGGCGACGATATTCTGGCGTTCATGCGCAGCAGCACCGGTGAAATTGATGTCCCGACACCTATTGAAACAATGGAAATATTCGACGAGGATGTCGTCGACGTGTCGCTTGACGATCTGATTCGCTACAATCAGAAAAAACGCAAGACCGGCACAAAGAAAAAAGGAGAGTAATTCTTATAATGAAAATTAAGCTTATAAACCGTACCACCGAGGGCGAGCTTGTTCTTGAAGGGCATCTTGACTCCGTAACAAGCGTTGACGCAGGCAAAATCTTTACCGAGACCGCCGAGCGTTTTAACGATGTTGTTCTCAATATGGAGGGTGTCGAGTATGTCTCAAGCGCCGGACTTCGTATAATTAAGCTTTTATACATGGCAATGACAAAGAAAAACGGCACTCTTACGCTTACAAATGTCCGCAAGTCGGTTATGGAAGTGTTTGAGATAACCGGGTTTGCGGGATTGCTGACAATAAAGTGAGCAAAAATCGGCACTGAGATTAAGTCAGTCCGAAGGACAAAAAAATGCAGAATGTAGAATGCATAATGCATAATGTCGGAAGTCCTGCGGACTTGATTTTATAAGCTTCGCGGACTTTCGGATTGATTAGTCGAAAAAAGCTGATTTTTTGCGAAGCTATATAATCCAAAACGCTTCAGCGTTTTCCTTCATTATGCAT
>CAZTWO010000289.1:0-1658 GCA_964617965.1 uncultured Ruminococcus sp.
TTATTATAGCTTTTTTTTGCACTGCAAACAATAGCAAATTCCTTAACAACCGTCGGTGTTGCGGTGCGGATAAAAAATTTATGTTTTAAACAAAAATGATTTGTGTAATTTTACACTTGATTTAGAGTGATGGTGATGATGTATAATAAACGATATGACAATTTGTTAAAATCTACTGTAAAAATGAGGTGTATCCGCTGTGACAAATGACCTTACAAGGGGAAGCATATCAAAAAATCTTCTTTATTTTACCGCTCCCTATCTCTTATCGTATTTTCTGCAGACGCTCTACGGCATGGCGGATCTGTTTATCATAGGTCAGTTTGACGGTGCGGACGCCACAACGGCCGTGTCAATCGGTTCGCAGGTCATGCACATGATAACGGTTATGATTGTCGGCCTTGCAATGGGCACAACCGTCGGCATAGGTCACGCTGTCGGCGCGGGTGACAAAAAGAGGGCAAAAACCGCAATAGGCAATACGCTTACTCTGTTTCTGGCAATTTCGATTGTCGGCACGGCTCTGCTTCTGCTCCTTGTGAACCCCATTGTGTCGGTCATGAGCACACCCGATGAAGCCGTTGCAGGCGCGAGAATTTATCTTATAATCTGTTTTGCGGGCATTCCGTTTATCACCGCTTATAATATTATCGCATCCGTTTTCAGAGGTCTCGGCGACAGCAAAAGCCCCATGTATTTTATAGCTGTCGCGTGTGTTGCCAATATAATTCTGGACTATGTTTTTATCGGCGCCATGGATATGGGTGCGGCAGGTGCGGCACTCGGCACAACGCTGTCACAGGCACTGTCGGTTATAATTTCCGTTGTCGCCGTCATAAAGAAAAAGAGGGAGATAATCCCCTCAAAATCGGATCTGCATCCGCAGAGAAGCGTTATGTCGGAGCTGCTCAGAACCGGTGTCCCCATTGCGCTTCAGGACGGACTTATTCAGGTCGCTTTCATAGTCATAACAATCATTGCCAACAAGCGAGGCCTGACCGATGCGGCGGCTGTCGGCATAGTTGAAAAAATTATCAGTTTTTTGTTCCTGGTGCCGTCGTCCTTGCTCTCTGCCGTGTCGGCTCTGTGTGCTCAGAACATAGGCGCGGGCAAGCAGGACAGAGCAGACAGAACGCTTCGTTACGCTCTGTTTGCGGCTGTCGGATTCGGTGTAGTCGTTGCTGCTATAATGCAGTTTGCGGCGGGCTTTACCGTCGGGCTTTTTCAGAAGGATGCGGCGGTTGTCGCGGCAGGAGAGCAGTATCTTAAGGGGTACGTTTTCGATGTCATTTTCGCAGGTATTCACTTCAGCTTCAGCGGATATTTCTGCGCATGCAACAAGTCGTATATTTCGTTCATTCACAATATTTCCGCAATCGCGCTTGTGCGTATCCCCGGTGTGTATCTGATGTCCGTAAAATTCCCCGATACCCTGCTGCCGATGGGACTTGCGACGGCAATGGGAAGCCTTGTGTCGGCGGGGATATGCGCGGTGGCATTTGGCATACTCAAAAGAAAAAGGGTACATAAATTAGCAATTAGCAATTAGAAATTAGCAATGAAAAAGGGACCGGGGACCGGGGGGTCGGGGCCGGAAAATAAGGAAGTCCTGCGGACTTGATTTATATAGCTTCGCAAGAGGAAGACTCCACACTTTT
>CAZTWO010000290.1:0-1648 GCA_964617965.1 uncultured Ruminococcus sp.
TTTTTTATCTCTGTTATTTTCTTACTTTGTAAATCTGATTACGTTCCAGCTGAGTGCCGGCACTGTCACCGTCGCAATGCCGCCGTCAACCGTGCATGAATTCTTAATCTCATGAGGCACGACATTGTCGGGATTTTCTTCTGTGTTAACAGCCTTTACATCATCGTGATGAAGCACCGTGTGCATTACATTAAATCTGTCACCGAATGAGCGAAGGTCAACCGTAAGCTCGCACGGTTCGGTCATATCTCTGTTAACGCAGAAAACGGTAACATTTCCGTCGTCATCCGTCACGGCGTGCGCATCGATTACGGGAACATCCTCGAATTCATCGCAGTCGTATTTCGGCGTGTCTACAAGCGTCAGAAGGGAAGTCCCTCTGCCGTATTTTGAAGCCTGCATAAGCGGATAGAATATAGTCTGTGCCCAGCATCCGCCGCCTGTTCTTGTCATGATGGGAGCTATGACGTTTACAAGCTGAGCCATGCACGCGATTTTTACTCTGTCGGCATTTCTTAAGAATGTTATGATCATCGAACCGACCAGAAGAGCATCTTCAAAATTGTAAATATCTTCAAGAAGCGGCAGCGCACGACCCCATTTGTCCTGCTTCCACACTTCCTTGTCCTGCTCCGAGGAATGATACCACACATTCCACTCGTCAAACGACAGGTTAAGACGCTTTTTGGAGTGCTTTTTGCCCTTTACCGCATCGCACAGCGCCACAACGGAACGGATAAAATCATCAAGCTCCGTGCTCTTTGCGAGGAATGACGGCGTGTCGTTTCGTCTGTTGTCATAATATCTGTGAAGGGATACATAGTCGACTGTGTCATAGCATTCCGACAGAACGGTATATTCCCAGTCGCCGAATGTACGCATGCCGAAGCCCGATGAACCGCATACAACAAGCTCAATTGAGGGGTCAACCCACTTCATAAGCTTGCCGGCCTCCATTGCTGTTCTGCCGTACTCGGTCGCCGTCTTGTGACCCATCTGCCAAGTGCCGTCCATTTCGTTTCCGAGACACCAGAGTTTTATGTCAAACGGATCTTTTCTGCCGTTTTTAATACGCATATCCGAAAGGCGAGTGCCGCCCTTGTGATTGGCGTACTCAACAACATCTCTTGCGTTTTCGGGACCTCTTGTGCCGAGATTTACGGCGTACATAAGCGAAGAATCCGCCTTTTTTGTCCAGTCATAGAACTCATGAAGCCCCACTTCGTTTGTCTCTGTCGTAAACCACGCAAGATCAAGACGCTGCGGACGGCTCTCTCTCGGACCTACCGAATCCTCCCAGTTAAAGCCGGATACAAAGTTGCCGCCGGGGTATCTTACAACGGGTACACCCAGCTTTTTTACCATGTCGATAACGTCCTTACGAAAACCCTGCTCATCTGCAAGCGGATGATTTGGCTCATAAATTCCGTTGTACACGGCTCTGCCGAGATGCTCGATGAATGACCCGTAAATACGCGGATCGATTTTTGAAATAACATAGTCACGGTCAAGCTTTATTTTAGCTTTTTTCATTGATTTTCCCTCTTCCTTATTTTTTGTGTTTTACTCTGATTTTTACATAGAAAAGTTTACGACGCAAGCCTGCATTGGTGAACTGCTGAAAGTCAGCGAAGCCATACAATCCAAG
>CAZTWO010000291.1:0-1595 GCA_964617965.1 uncultured Ruminococcus sp.
TTCTGCGTCCCATTCCACCACTCGGTATACGCATCCGGGTAATTTGTCTTGAATCCCGTGACGCCCATAGGTCCGAGCTGTGCCCACCATTCGGGGTAGTCGCCGAGGTTTGAAAATACCTTTACGCCCATTTCGGCGAGCATATCGACATCCGCCTTTGTGAATGCCTCGTTATTGAGTCCGACTTCGTACAGGTCCGATCTTCTGACAAAATCCATTGTCTCTTCATTTATAAAGCGAATGTTGGCGCCCAGCCGCAGTCCTTCGGGCTTGCCGTTTTTGCGGTAGTGCTCCTGCATTTCTTCAAGGACGTTTGTTTCGCCCGAGAAGAAAATGTACTGCGATACGCATTTTGAAGTCGCCATTATCTCGTCCATTCTGGGACACATGCCGACGTCCTTAAACTCGACTTCAACCGTGAGTTTATACGGAACTGTCGCAAGCCACGCGTCAAACTCCGGGAATGTCATAAGGTGCGTTACACGTCTTTCGTGATATTCGGGAATCATTATGGGCTTTCTGCCGCCCTTAAATTCCGTCCACGGATACGGCGGATATTTAAGCTTTAATGAATCACGGTAAGGGATATCAACCTTCTTGATTTCCTCAACCGTCAGATCCTTGAGGGAGCGTGTGTCGTCCTCGAATGTCATATAGCTTAAGTTTGAGTTGTGCGTGATTATTATTTCGCCGTCCTTGCTTATGTTTATATCAAGCTCAATGCCCTCAAACCCAAGCTCGGCGGCTTTATAAAACGCTTCGGGTGTATTTTCGGGTGCAAACTGTGTTACGCCTGTATGCGCAAAACGCATGGGCAGGCCGGGATATTCTTTCATGGTTATTTCTTCCTCTCTTTTATGGCTTTTTCTACGACTTCGGGATTTGCGGATGTAATGTTATCAGGTCCGCAGTCCAAAACCCAGCGGGCGGTTTCAATGTCGCATACCGTCCAGACGGATACGTCAACCCCTTCACGGTGAAGAACCTCGACGACCTCCGGGGTCAGATTGTGAAAGTTGGTGTTGAGTCCGACAGCCCCCAGAGATTTTATGCGTTTTGCGAGTGTCGTAAGCGCACGCTCACTTTTGCGGAACCTTTCGGGAATGTCGGTATTAAGATAGTAAGGCAGTGTGCCGGTTGAACGAACCTTGTCTATCCAGCCGCGTGTTACGCCGGTATAAAAACAGCGGTCGGTCATGTTGTACTCCGCAAGCAGCTTTTCGAGTCCGGGGAGATCCCTTGTCGCCTTAAGGTCAATATTAAGACGAATGTCGGGTGCGTCCTTCAAAAGCTCAAGTGCCTCGGCAAACGGAACGCCCTCAGTCTTTGTGGGGCGGCCCTTGTGAATCATAACAGCCGTGTTGTCGGAGCGGAATGTTATGTCAAGCTCGATTATCTGCGGCTTCTTTTTTATTGCGGTCTGCACAAATTCAAGCGAGTTGATTGGTGTGTCAAATGCGCCCGAGTGCGCCGTTAATGTCATTTCTTTCATACCGATACCTTCATAAAATCAATTTCGTTATAATTACAAATTATACGTGCTTACAATTTTACCATAATTTCTTGCTGAATGCAATAATAAACTGTATATTTTT
>CAZTWO010000292.1:0-1574 GCA_964617965.1 uncultured Ruminococcus sp.
ATAAATTGCCATTCAAATTATAACAACATTCGTGCGAATAGTAAAGAAGTTTTTTCTTTAATCTTTTTTTGCTGTCTTATCGTAAAATAAAAACGGGCAGAAAAAATCAGTTTAATCCAAAAACCGTATTGCACAACATATTGTTGATATTTTTTGACTTGTTGTGTATAATATAGGCGGAGAAGGTGATTGAATGAATTTGCTGCTGCACACCGTAATGCAGGAACGTGAGCGTATCGAGAATATGCTTGCACAATATGAGACAGAGCTTTCGCTGCTTCCCAAAGGGACGATTTTCGAAAAGAACAGCGGCGGAAAAACGTATTATTATCTGAAATATCGTGATGGAAAAAAGGTCATATCAAAATATGTCCATTGTCGTGATATTGAGACTGTGCGTGAACAGATTGAAAAAAGAAAACACACAGAAGCGATGATCCGTTCTCTTAAAGACGAGAAAAATATCGCGGATAGAATATTGGAGGGTAAGCTATGATTGTATACCACGGAAGCAATGTCGTTGTATCAAAACCGAGGCTGATTGAACAGAATCGTTTTCTTGACTTTGGGTTCGGCTTTTATACAACTACCAATAAAATTCAGGCAATCGGCTTTGCGGATAAGGTAACACGTCGCCGCCGAGAAGGAAAAAAGTGCGTCAGTATATATGAGACAGACGAGTCAAAAGCATTTTCCGAATGCTCCGTACTGCGTTTTGATAAGCCGGACGAAGCATGGCTTGATTTTGTATCCGCCAATCGTTCCGGAAATTACACCGGAGAAAAGTACGACTTTGTTTTCGGTCCGGTAGCCGACGATGATGTGTATACGACCTTCACGCTCTATACTGCCGGTGTTCTCACAAAAGAACAGACACTTGAAGCATTGAAAATCAAAAAGCTGTATAATCAGCTTGTGCTTTCATCGGAGACAGCACTGTCATATCTGAAATTTATCGGCACGGTTCCGGAGGAGGAAATGATATGAGCGAAGAAAAATTCAGTGCGGTAATCGGTCTTATTGTGCCGAAGGTAATACAGCTTATTACCGAAAATTATTCTTACGGTGAGATAACCGCAGCCCGTGAGTTTTATCGTTCCGGAGTTTACGCAATGTTGGAGCAGGAAGAAACGAAGCTGTGGCATTTCAGTCCGCTGACACTGTTTAATATGTTTGATGAAGAAAAAAAGACAGGCAGGTTTTCTGTTCCGGAGGAGGGATAAGTATGTCAAGACAGGGTGAATTTATGATTTTCAGTGCCGAGCAGTACAAATACGCAAAGCATCTGACCGGCAGACAGCTTGACGAGCTTTTCGGCAGATATCACGTGTGGGATTATCTTTACGCCTGCTATGAGGCGCTTCACACCACCGGCACAAACTATATCATTCATGATATTGATCTCTATATCGATGCGCGAAAGCCCGTGATGAATTAACACAACGGGCATTTGCGTTTTTGCCTGCAAATCTCTAATTGTAAAGAAAGAGCAAAAAAACTTATTTGAAACAAAATGCTGTTTAATCTATTTTTAGGGTACTTGTAATAATATGTGAAATGTGTTATTATAATTG
>CAZTWO010000293.1:0-299 GCA_964617965.1 uncultured Ruminococcus sp.
CCGCCCTTTCACGGCGGTAACACGAGTTCGATTCTCGTCCAGGTCACCAAGAAAAGCGTTCCATACGGAGCGCTTTTTTTAATTAATAATTAAGAATTAACAATTAACAATGTCGCAAGACTCGGTGTGCCTTGGATTTATAAAGCCCACCTCTTGCGAAGCATATATAATCCAAGTCCGCAGGACTTCCGAAATTGCTAATTGCTCACTGCTAATTGCTAATTGTCATGCGGAGCTTATATAACCAAGTCCGCAGGACTTCCGAAATTGCTAATTGCTCACTGCTAATTGCTAATTGT
>CAZTWO010000293.1:399-1566 GCA_964617965.1 uncultured Ruminococcus sp.
CATGCGAAGCCCCCGACCCCCGACCCCTGCCCCCCGACCCCTTTTACTCTCGCCTGCCAATTAAATTCGTCTGCGAGCAAAAGCCCCGAAAATCGGCGAAAACAAGAGAAAACACGAGATAATACCCATCACAATTGATTTTTGCGAAAATTGTTGTTGACTTATAAAAATCAGTGTGGTATCATATTCGGGTATCAAACAGAAATTATATACGGAGGCAGATTATGTCAACTTTTATGGCTAACGCTCAGAACGTTGAGCGTAAATGGTACGTACTTGACGCAGCCGGCAAAACTCTCGGCGATCTCGCTGTTGAAGCTGCTGTTCTTCTTCGCGGCAAGCACAAGGTAACATTCACTCCCCACGTAGACTGCGGCGACAATGTTATCATCATCAACGCTTCTAAGGTTGTTCTTACCGGCAAGAAGCTTGAGCAGAAGGTTTATTATCATCACACAGGTTATATCGGCCACATGAAGAGCGTTAAATACGGCACTCTTATGAACGAGAAGCCCGTATTCGCAGTTGAAAAGGCTGTTAAGGGCATGCTCCCCGCCAACACTCTCGGCAGAGCAGCTTTCAACCGTCTTCATGTTTACGCAGGCGAAGAGCATCCCCATGCTGCTCAGAAGCCCGAAGTAAAAGAGTTTTAAGAGAGGGAGGAAATAGACAATGTACGAAGGCAATCCTTATTTCTACGGCACAGGCAGAAGAAAGAAATCAATCGCTCGTGTTCGCGTTTATCCCGGCACAGGCAAAATCACAATAAACAATCGTTCAATCGATGACTATTTCGGACTTGAGACACTCAAGCTCCTTGTTCGTCAGCCCCTCGCTCTTACCGACACACTCGAGAAGTTCGACGTTGTAGTTAACGTTCAGGGCGGCGGTGTTTCCGGTCAGGCAGGCGCTATCCGTCACGGCCTTTCCAGAGCTCTCCTTCAGTATGACGAGTCACTTCGCGGCGAACTCAAGAAGGCTGGCTTCCTTACACGTGACCCCAGAATGAAAGAAAGAAAGAAATACGGCCTCAAAGCCGCACGTCGCGCACCTCAGTTCTCCAAGAGATAATTTCTCTTTCAAAACGCTCAAAAGCCCTGAAAACACTGCGTTTTCGGGGCTTTTTCTTTTTCTCGGCGTCTGTTTCCCTTTGACGAAATCTGATGC
>CAZTWO010000294.1:0-1556 GCA_964617965.1 uncultured Ruminococcus sp.
ATCCTTTTCTCCCTCGCTTCAGTTACCTGCTTTGTAATGTCCTCCATATAAGAACCGTGGAGCTTGAAGCGGGTTGCGAAGACGATTATCGAGAGAATGAAGAATATCGGGGGGATTACGTACATAACAGCCGCAATTGCGTTTTTGACCTTTGCGGGGTATATGATTTTTCCGGTTGCGTCAGCTGTGCATTTCTTGTAGCCGACAATGCCGAGAACAGAGAAAAGTATGATCGTCTGAAGGGTGTACGCCATTTTCTGCAAAAAGCCCTTCATTGAGAATGTGACGGATTCGCGTCTGTCGCCTGTCTTTACTTCGCCGTAGTCAACGACATCCGAAAGAAATACCGTCTGCGACACGAACATTGATGCCGTGCCTATCTGCGTAAGAAGATAGAAAATGTTCAGAAGCATCGTGCTTGCCAGTATCTGACCCGAGAGGAACATTCCGACATATCCGCCGAGCGCCAGGAAGAGCGAGAACAGATATGTGTTGCGGCGGGATGTGAATTTCATCATAATCGGAATAACCGCAAGACCTGCGATTGAACCGACTGCGCCGAAGGTGTTAAACAGGCTCTGTGCCGTTGTGTTTTCCATAACTACGCTGAAGAAATAGTCCTTTACACCCGATGTGGTATAAAAACCGGCGTTTGAGAGCATTGCAAAAAGCATGAATACTCTAAGCTGGTCGTTGTTTTTGATGACCTCGAAAATCTGACCGAATGAGAATTTCTCTTTGGGCTTCGTCTGAACAGTTTCTTTTACCTTGCTCATTGACAGCACGGCAAAGAAAACGAGTGATATTGAGCAGATGAGAACACAGACTGTGTAGCCCTTCTGCGTCCACAGATAGTTGTTGTCGCCGACCTTTGTTCCGAAGTGGTTCAGAAGAAGCGGCGCGCCGATTTCAACTATGCCCTGACCGAGTCCCGAAAATGTTCTCGCGATTGTCGCCAGAATACTGCGTTCCTTGGGGTCGGTAGTGAATGACGGCACCATGCTCCAGTAGGGTATGTCCGCTGTTGTGTTTGTCATGCCCCACAGAACATACATGACGGCAATATAAATATATATGCCGATGCCGCCCGACTGCGTATTAAACCCGGGGTTAAAGAAGAGGAAGAACAGCACAATGGCGTTCATTATTGCGCCTCTTATGACCCACGGACGGTATTTTCCGTGCTTTGAAGATGAATTGTCGACAATGCTGCCCATCATGGGATCGTTGATGCCGTCCCATATTCTCGCGACTGCCGTAAGCCCGGTCAGAAATCCCGGACCTAAATTCAGAACATCGGTAAGATAACGGTTTAACTTGCCGTAAAACATACCGTAGCTCAAGTCAAGGCCTATTGCACCCGTACCGTACCAGACCTTGTCGGTAAATGATTTAATCTTGCCTTTTTCCATGATTTACCCCTTTTTTTAATTCATAATGCATAATTCATAATGCGTAATTCATAATGCATAATGCATAATTCATAATGCATAATGTCGGAAGACACTGCGTGTCTTGGATTATAAAGCTTTGCAAAAGATAAATTTATCGGTGGT
>CAZTWO010000295.1:0-1537 GCA_964617965.1 uncultured Ruminococcus sp.
TAATTTCCACTGCTCCTTGCTCCTTGCTAACTGCTAACTGTCTATCAGTACTTTTTCGCCCTGTACGGCTTCTTTTTCTCCACCCAGCCGTCTTTATTCGTCTGTCTTTCTCTTGCGATTGACAGTGCGTCGGCGGGGACATCCTCGGTAATTGTGCTGCCTGCCGCAGTAAACGCCCTGTCGCCGATTTTTACGGGAGCTACAAGATTTGTGTTGCATCCAATAAATGCGTCATCGCCGATCACACAGCGGTTCTTGTCTTTTCCGTTAAAGTTAACGGTAACGCATCCGCACCCGAAATTTACGCCGTTGCCGACATCCGAGTCGCCGACGTATGTAAGGTGAGACACGCTCGTGTGGTGACCGATAACGGAATTTTTAATCTCCGTAAAGTTGCCGCAGTGTGAATATTCGCCTATCACGGCACCGGGACGAAGATGAACAAACGGCCCTAAATTCGCGTTGTCGCAGACTGTCGCCTGCTCTGCCTGAACACTGTTGAGCGTGCAGTTGTCGCCGACTGTGGTTTCATACAGCACACTGTTAGGCCCTATGACGCAGTTTTTGCCTATTCTGCAACCGTGCTTGATAATCGTGCCGGGCAGAATAACGGTGTCTTCACCAATCTTGGCATCGTTGTCTATCATGATTCCGTCACGGCAGGGGATAGATACGCCCTTGTCCATGAGTGAATTTATAACCTTGTTGCGCAGAAGCTCGTTAAGCTCCCACAGCTGATATCTTGAGTTCGCGCCGAGTACGGCATCCGCATTGTCGGCTGTGAACGCACCGACCCTGAGCCCCTGCTTTATGGCAATGTCAACGGTGTCGGTCAGATAATATTCGCCCTTCGAATTGTTGTTTGTGATAAGCCCCAGAAGATTAAGAAGGGTGTCTGCATCAAACCACATGGCACCTGAATTTATCTCTTTTATCTTTTTTGTTTTTGCGTCGGCGGAGGCTTCCTCGACTATCGCGACAAAATTTTCGTTCTTGTCACGAACAATTCTGCCGTAGCCTGTGGGGTTGTCGACCTTGGCGGAAATAACCGTCTGCACAAAGCAGTTTTCTGTAAGGTAATTTTCGGCGTCGGCAATTGTTTTTGAATCGATAAACGGAGCGTCGCCGTTTAGTATAAGCACATGGCCGCCCGAATGGCTCTTTATGAAATCTGTCGCCTGCATTACGGCGTGACCCGTGCCGAGACGCTGACTCTGATGCACGGTCTGAGCTCTGCCTTTAAGGTGTTCTTCGAGCAAATCGGCCTTGTAGCCGGTAACAACGCAAATGTCGTCTATTCCGGCGCCTGTTGCGGCATCGGTTACTCTGTCTATCATCGGTCTGAAAAGAATTTCAGCCATTGTTTTCGGTTTTTCGGAATGCATTCTTGTTCCGTCCCCGCCGGCGAGGATTATTGCACAGTTGTTCATTATGATTGTCATCCTAATAAAAAAATTTAAGCAAAAGGAAACAGTAATAGTGAGCAAGGAGCAAGGAGCAAGGAGCAGTGAAGGAAAACGCTAAAGCGTTTTGGATT
>CAZTWO010000296.1:0-1531 GCA_964617965.1 uncultured Ruminococcus sp.
CAGAATAGACAATCTCCAAAAAAGCGTTAATCGCACACCCGCATCGACACTTCGCCTTATAGGAACTGCCGACAACCTGCGAAGCTTTATAATCCAAGACACGCAGTGTCTTCCGACATTGTTAATTATTAATTGTTAATTGTTAATTTGTAATTGCACTGAATTTTTGACAAGAGGTTAGCATGTACTTTCTCCTCACCGCCCTCGCAAACGAACTTAATAACGCGCCCCTGACTGCCGACGATTTTCCGCCCGACGGTTTTGAAGTGCTGTTAAATTCCGGCGGTGTGCAGAAGGTTCTGCCGCTCGTGTTTGAGGCGGTGCTTAAGAACTGCCCCGAAAAGCTGACAGACGCCCGCCGCAGAACGCTTCGAAATATGAGCATAAGCATAGTTGCGTCGCAGGCGGCAAAAACCGAGGCGTTTCTGGGTGTATATGATAAGCTTGCAGATGTCGGGCTTCACCCGGTTGTTGTAAAGGGGATTGTCTGCCGTGCACTTTATCCGATTGCGGACGGCAGAGTGTCCGGTGATGAGGATCTTATAATTCCGCCCGCCGATATTGAAAAATATTATCGCGCTTTAACCGAAATGGGCTTTTCGTGTGCCCTTGACAGTGCCGAAAGGGAAAAATCTTTTGAAGTGACTTTTGTTCATCCGAGCGGACTGAAGCTTGAAGTTCACAAGAGCTTTTTCACGCCGCAGGGGAGACTTAACGACCTCAATAACATAATCGGCGATCCGTTTTCGGATACCGTAATTTTCGAAAACGGCAACACCGAAATCACGACACTTTCCCCGACAAAGCATCTTCTGTATCTCATTCTGCACGCGTTCAAGCATTTTGTTTATTCCGGATTTGGTATCCGTCAGGTGTGTGACATCGCTCTTTTTACGGAAAAATACGCTTCTGAAATTGACTTTAATCTGATTGCTTCTTCGCTTAAAAGAGTGAATGCCGATACATTTGCCGCCGCCGTGTATAACGCTGCTGTAAAGTATCTTGCCTTTACATTTGATGAAGCGGAAAAGCTTATAAATCTGCTGCCGAAAAATGTGTCGCCCGACGCACTTGTCAATGACATTATGAAAGGCGACATATACGGCGGAAGCACCGAAAGACAGCACTCGGCGACCGTTACCCTTAACGCTTACGAGAGTGAAAACGGCAAATCGAACGCACTGAAATCACTGTTTCCAAGTAGGGAATATCTGTCCGAAAAATATCCGTATGTAAAGAAAAACGCTTTACTTATTCCGTTCGCGTGGGCGAGCAGAATTTCACACTATGCCGCCGAAAATATCGGCAAAAATCAGGCACTTTCTTCGTCACTTGAAATCGGGAAACAGAGGACGGAGCTGCTGAGATTTTATAAGATTATCTGAAACACTATAATAATAATGTAGAATGTAGAATGCATAATGCAGAATGTCGGAAGTCCTGCGGACTTGATTTTATATGCTTCGCAGGTTCTAAACACAATTACTGAAGTTAAGTCAAATGTTAGCGAAGCCTTATAATCTAAAACGCT
>CAZTWO010000297.1:0-1530 GCA_964617965.1 uncultured Ruminococcus sp.
AAGGGTGATTTACAGTGCCTACTCTTACTCCAGACGGACGAAAGATAAGAAGAGTCAAAGTCAGGGCTCTTGAGATAAAAGAAGAAAATCTGCCGATACATACGGATTTTATAAAGCTTGACGCTGCTCTTAAATTTTCGGGCATTGCCGAAACGGGCGGTCACGCAAAAATCCTTATAGAAGAGGGCAGAATAAGAGTAAATAACGAAACCTGCCTTGTCCGAGGAAAAAAGCTGTACGACGGAGATAATTTTGAATATAAGGACAGACGCTTCATAATCTGTCACGAAGCGTAATTTATCGCTGAATGAAACTGAATAAGCTTGAATATTCGGGGTTTCGCAATCTCGAAAAAATTACAATAGAGCCGTCGGACGGCGTAAATATCATCTACGGTGAAAACGCCCAGGGGAAAACAAATATTCTTGAGGGAATATGGCTTTTTTCGGGTCTTAAGAGCTTCAGGGGAGCAAAGGACGGCGAGCTTGTAAAATTCGGCTGTGACAAGGCAAGACTCAGAGCGGAATTTACAACATCCGTTCGTCTTAATAAAGCCGAGATTTTAATTGACGGCGGACGAAAGCCGACATTAAACGGCATTCCGCTCAAAAGCTCGACGGCAATGATAGGCAGATTTTCGGCAGTCGTTTTCTCTCCATCGTTTTTGTCCGTTATTGGCGACGGCCCGAGCGAAAGACGAAAATTTATCGATTCGGCAATATGCCAGCTTAAACCAGCGTTTACGGGAGTTCTCACAAATTACAGACGGCTGTTAAATCAGAGAAGTGTAATACTTAAAGACATACGCAAAAATCCGTCACTGTATTCTATGCTCGATATAATAGACGAAAAAACGGCGGCTGTCGGTGAGGAGCTTACTGCTTACAGAATAGATTATATAAACGCTCTGTCACCTTATGTAACCGAGATATACGAGGGGCTGTCCTCCGGAAAAGAGGAAATATCACTCGGATATATACAGAAGGGCAAAAGACACGGCGAATCGCTTCTTGAACTTCTGCACAGTAAAAGAAACGATGATATACTTTACAGAATAACCTCAGTCGGTCCGCATCGTGACGACATGGATATAAAGATAAACGGAATACCCGCAAGGACATACGGCAGCAGAGGACAGCAGCGTTCATGCGCTCTGGCTCTTAAATTAGGTGAAGCCGCCGTCATAAAATCACAGACAGGCGAACAGCCCGTTATGCTTCTTGATGACGTTATGAGCGAGCTTGACGAATCCCGTCAGGATTACATATTAAACCACATAAAAGACAGCCAGGTCTTTATCACCTGCTGCGACCCCGCGAATGTATTGAGGCTGTGCGAAGGGAAAAAAATTAAAGTTATGAACGGTAAAATAAACGAGTAATAAAGTTAGCAAGGAGCAAGGAGCAAGGAGCAGTGAAGGAAGTCCTGCGGACTTGATTTTATAAGCTTCGCAGAGTTGTAAACAGGCTCTTTAAAATGCATAATGCATAATGTCGCAGACAAAAATCATCCGGTGAATGATTTTTGGCG
>CAZTWO010000298.1:0-1510 GCA_964617965.1 uncultured Ruminococcus sp.
AGTCCAAAAGATCCTCCAGCTTTACAGCCGCTCTGAGTGCCAGGCGTGCATCGGCAACATTTACCGTACCGTTTCGGTCAACATCGGCGGCACGAAGGGGATTCGAATTTGCTGTGAGAGAAATAAGCTTGACTGCCTGACGCAGAACAAGCCGTGCGTCCGTCACAGTGACATTTCCGTCGCCGTTTACGTCGCCTCGTCTGTATGACGGGTCAATGTAAATCGTGAATGTCTCGGCGTAATTTTTGTATGTGACAACAACCGTCTGCGGATTGGTGTTCCGCTTGTCGATTTCACTCATGGTATAATCATTGATTTCCTGCTCGCTCCCGTCGGAAAAAACGAGAAATACACGCACAACAGACAGGTCAATAACCTCGCCCAGGGTGAAAAACAGCTGCTGCGGAGTCTGAACTCGAATGCGAGTTTCCGTCAGCGGTTTGTATGTAAAGTCAATGTCAACGCTTTTGCCTTCAAATGATGCCGTAACGATATTCCCCGAACCGTATCTGAATTTTGTGAGGTCACAGGTCACGGTGCACTCATCGGCCGTTACCGTCTTAGTGTCGCCGTTGTCATACACAGCTTCAAGCGTCAGTCCCGTAAGAACCGGAGTGACGGTATCTGTATAGACTGTGGTGCTGTCGGGCTGTGTCAGAACCGTAAGCGTTGACAGCTGTCTCTGACGAACGGAAATATCAAAAGAACAGAAAATATCATCATATCTGTAATAGACATAAACGGTATGTGTGCCGACTGTCAGATGCTCGGTGTCGGTGCTGTCGTCGATTTTAATATAAATATTTGACTCGGCTGTTATCTCGTTACCGTTAAGCAATGTGTCCGGTGTGCCGTCGGTGTAGCTTAGCCGAATTGTCATTCCCGATAAGTCGAGAGGAAGATTTTCGATATACTCCGTCCTGTCGGGATTTTTTTCTACGGTAATGCTCTTAACGGGGAATCTTTTAACGGTAACGGTCAGGCTGTCGGTAAAAACTGCATCCGTATTCGGTTCTTTATAAAGCACGGTTACGGTTTTTGTGCCGGACGTTTCAAATGACTCCGTGAAAATCGTGTATCCCGTTATCTGTTTTGTCTGTCCGTCTGAAAGCGTCGCGGTGACAATCATTCCGGACGGGTCGAATGTGTCCTTGCCTTCATCATAGATTGTTTTTGTAGGCATGGTTGTGATTTTTATTGACTTTATATCGGATGATGATTTTATGACGGAGGCATCCCCGGCGAAAATCCATCCGGTTATGTTCGTTGAATTTATTTTTGTGAGCAGATAACCGTTTTTCGTGCCGGACACATCAATATATGTCCCCTTCGGCACCGTGCCGAGCTTTGACGAAGTGTTGTCGGCATTTGCATATACATCCGCTTTTTCGCTCGTTATGACATACCGAGTCACCGCCGCCCCCGAATACACCGCCGGAAAACAGGCGAGAACCATGATGACGGATAAAATTACGGATATTAGCTTTTTTACAGTTGGGAACATAAAATC